>CAZJXR010000283.1:0-1511 GCA_964550085.1 uncultured Gemmatimonadota bacterium | reverse complement strand
AAGGTGCAGGAGGGCTTCATCGTCGAGTCGGAAGCCGACATGACCGAGACGTACAAGAAGGCGCTCATCACGCAGCTCACCGTGCAGGCGGATACCGAGCTCATCAGCGCCCCCGCCTACCAGATGGCCGCCAGGGATGCTCCTTCGACCAACACCATGGTGTCGGCGACGGCGATCATTCAGGACGAGCTCGGCCATGCCAACATCGCCTATCGCCTCCTCCAGGACCTCGGGGTCGACAGCGAATGGCTGGTCTACGAGCGGTCGCCGGCGCAGTTCAAGAACCCGTACGGTTTCGACCAGCCGCTGCTCAACTGGGCGGAGCTCGTAACCGCGAACGGGCTCTACGACCGCGCCGGGATCACCCTGCTGGGCGACGTGTTCCGCCATACCAGCTACGGACCGCTCAAGCGGGCGCTGGTCAAGGTGGACATGGAAGAGAACTTCCACCTGCGACATGGCGAAGTGTGGATGCGACGACTGGCCGAGGCCGGCGGCGAGGCCCGCGACCTCGTGCAGCGCGCTCTCGACTGGATGTTCCCGATGGGAGTGGAATGGTTCGGGTTGCCGGACGACCGGAAACACCACAACGCCCAGCTCGATTTCCGACTCAAGGGCATGACCAATGATCAGTTACGCCAGACGTGGATGAAGGCGGTTGTGCCGCTGTGCGACGAGCTCGGCTTCGAAGTGCCGGCGCACGTCAACGAGGGCACCGGCGAGGTGGAGCTCGAGTTCGAGCTTCCGTGTCAGTACGATCCCGAGCAACGTCGGTGGCTGTTCGATGAGCACATCACGTGGGACGAGGTGTGGGATCGATGGCGGGCCCGGGGACCGATGAATGCGCAGTTCGTGGAATCGGTCCGAACGAGCCGCGATGCGATCGAGGCGCTGCTGGCCGCATGACGCGGACCGTCGAACTGCCCGTCATGAACTTCGGCGCGGTGCTGCGGGCCAGCCGTGGTGAATCGACCCTCGTGCTCGAGGTGCCGGATTGGGACCGGCCGGCGGCCTCTCTCGAAGAGCGTTTGTGGCGGGCACTGCATGAGGTGGCCGATCCCGAATTTCCGATCTCGATCGTCGACCTGGGGCTCGTATACGGCCTGGAGGTCGAACCCGCCAGCGTGGTGACGGTGACGGTCAGCTTCACGGCTACCGCCTGTCCCTGCATGGACTTCATCAAGTGGGACATCCGCGAGCGCCTGCTCGAGGAATCCGGTGTGGCGGAGGTACGGATCGTCACCACCTGGGATCCACCGTGGACGACGGCCCGGATCACCGAACGGGGCCGCAAGGCGCTGCGACGCGCCGGCGTATCGGTTTGACTTCCAGACGCCGAGGAGAAAAGCGGAGCATGCGGGGAGAGCGACTGTACGAGGTATTCGCGCGACGCGCGCGCGAGGACCGCTTCGAGCATATCGGGACGGTGAGCGCTCCCAACCCGGACCTGGCTCGAGTGTATGCTTGGCAGACGTACGACGAGGCCAAGTGGTTCGAGATGGCGGTCGCGC
>CAZJXR010000282.1:0-1544 GCA_964550085.1 uncultured Gemmatimonadota bacterium | reverse complement strand
TGGTGCTCCAGCGCTACAAGGACCTCCAGGACATCATCGCGATCCTCGGCATGGACGAGCTGAGCGAAGACGACAAGGTGATCGTGAACCGGGCGCGGCGCATCCAGAAGTTTCTCTCGCAGCCCTTCTTCGTGGCCGAGCAGTTCACCGGCATCCCGGGCAAGTACGTGACCCTGGAGCAGAACATCGAGTCCTTCGAGCGCGTGGTGAGCGGCGAGTTCGACCACCTTCCCGAGCAGGCGTTCTACATGTCGGGTGGGATCGACGAGGTGATCGAGAACGCCAAGAAGCTCCAGACGCAGGTGGCGTGAGACAGCGCGAGGGATGCCCCGGAGCGTAGCGTGAGAGATAGCGCGCGAGTGCAGCGCGAGAAGGCCGGGGAGAGAGTCCAGTGAGCGCGAAAGACGGGCGGCGGCTGAAGATCAGCGTCATCTCCCCGACCCGGGTGGGCTTCGAGGGAGAAGCCGACAGTATTATTGTGCCGGCATACGATGGCCTGCTCGGCATCCTGTACAATCACGCGCCGATGATGGTGCTGCTCGGCACCGGCGAGCTGGTGATCCGGACTGGCGAGGAGGAGAAGCGGCTCCACGTTTCGGGCGGCTTTCTCCAGGTGGTCGACAACGAGGTGTCCGTTCTGGCGGAAGAGGTGGGCACGGTCTGAGGAGGGGGGTTCGATGAGGGCAGGGAAGCCACGAAAAAGGGGTCTGCGCCCGCTGGCCGCGGTCGCGGCATCGATCGTCGTCGCGGCTGCGACCGCTCAGCCGGCGATGGCCCAGCCATGGGACACGCCGTCCTACAACACGCCGTACGGCGAGAACGGGTTCGGCCTGTACCTGAACTTCGTGAACGACGTGGATGACATCGCCGCGGCGGTCACCTACCGGCAGTCCGGCAGCGTGCTGGATTGGGGCTTGAGAGGCGGGGTGGCCGATGTGGGCGACGATCTGTCGCTGTTCGGTGGCGTCGACCTCAAGAACCAGTTCGTGCGGGCCACCGAGTCGTTTCCGCTCGACGTGGCATGGGTGACCGGAGCCGGAATCAGCTATGTGTTCGATCCGGAGGTCGGCCTGTTCCGGATCCCGTTCGGGTTCTCGCTCGGGCGGGCGATCCAGACGGAGGATGGCAAGCTGACTGTGACGCCGTACGGGTACCCGAAGCTGGCGCTCGACGTCGGACTGGGTGACAACAGCGACACGGAATTGCATTTCGAGGTCGACCTCGGCGCCGACTTCAAGTTCGCCCCGCGCTGGTTCCTGCGCTTCGGCGCCACCATCGGCAACGCGTCCGCGATCGGGTTCGGGATCGCGTTCCAGTAGGCCGGTCGCGATCCAAGGCATTTCGCGGCCTTTTCGGTCGCCGCGGTCCGCGGCCGAGGATCGCCGGTACGGGCGCGACAAGGCCCGACTGGGCGACCGACATATTGACGGTGGAAGGGGCGCCGACTACGTTAACGGGTCCGGCGCGAAACCGCCGGCCTTTGCTTTTTGACAACTTGGAGTGAGAGAGAGCCGAGAGGGTGTTTGAGGCTGTAGCAGGCGACT
>CAZJXR010000281.1:0-1605 GCA_964550085.1 uncultured Gemmatimonadota bacterium | reverse complement strand
GGTCCGACCAACAGACCTGGGTTACACCCGAGTCAAGAGACATGGGTAACAGGTGGGCACCTGAAAGGAGGTGCCCAATGCCGTTCCAGGAGACCCGGGTCGTGGACGAGAGACGACGCTTCATCGACGACGTGCACCGAAGCCTCTCGAGCTTCTCCGAGCTCTGCCGGCGCTACGGCATCAGCCGCAAGACCGGCTACAAGTGGCTCGCCCGCTGGGAGGCCCACGGCCCCGAGGGTCTCAGAGACCGCAGGTCGACTCCGCACAGCTGCCCGTGGCGCACGCCGCCCGACGTCACCGAGGCGATCCTGGGCGTGCGCCGCGCACATCCCGACTACGGCGCCAAGAAGGTCGCCTGGTTCCTCGAGCGGCACCGGCCCGATCTCCGGCTGCCGTCCAGGACCACGATCCACAACATCCTCCACCGGCACGGGCTCGTGCCCAAACGCCGCCGCCGCGTCCGGCGCTGGCATCCGGGGCGTCCGGCGAGCGAAGCGACCGCGCCCAACGTGATCTGGACCGCGGACTTCAAGGGCCAGTTCCGCACCCGAAACGGCCGCTACTGCTTCGCGCTCACCGTCCAGGACATGCATTCGCGCTTCCTGCTCGGCTGCGAGGGGCTCCTCGACACCAAGATCGCCCGGGCGCAACCGGTCTTCCGCAAGCTCTTCCTGGAGTTCGGCTTGCCTGAGCGAATCCGCACCGACAACGGCGTGCCGTTCTCCGCGAACGCGCTCGGCCGACTCTCCCGGCTCAGTGTCTGGTTCGTTCGCCTGGGCATCCTCCCCGAGTTCATCGAGCCCGCGAGCCCCTACCAGAACGGCCAGCATGAAAACATGCACCGGGTCCTCAAGCGCCAAACGACCCGGCATCCGCAAGCGAATCTCAAGGCGCAGCAGAGCGCCTTCTTCGAGTTCCGTCACGAGTACAACCATGTCCGGCCGCACGAGGCGTTGAACGGCGCCGTGCCCGCCGATCTCTACCGACCCTCAGCTCGGGCCCTTCCGCGCCGGCTGCCTCCGCTCACCTATCCGCCGCACTTCGAGGTCCGCCGCGTCTCGAAGAACGGCGGCATCCGCTGGCAGAACCATTGGGTCAACATCAGCTCGCTCCTCGGCGAGCAGTACGTCGGCTTCGAGGAGGTTGACTTCGGCCTCTTCGATGTCTATTTCGGTTCCATCTGGCTCGGCCGCTTCGTGGAGGCCAAGCTCAGAATCTTCGATCACCTCGGCCGCGCCAAACGACGGCGCGGCGGCAACCACAAGGGACGGCGACTGTAACCCCGGTCCCTTCACTCGGCTGTTACCCCGGTCCTTTACCGGTCATTCCGAGCACGCCGGGCGCACCGGCGCGCCGCGCTTGCGAACCGTCCGTCGCCATCTCCGTGGCGGAGAAGACCCTCTCGTATTCATCTCCGGTCAACTCGGCTATGGTCCCGTCCTGTGCCACGTGAAATCCGCCAGTCGCCGGCTGCGAATGGCCACGGGTGTTCTCGATGTAGATACGCGCAACGTAGCAACCCGGCTTTTCCAGTGCTTTGGCCGGAACGTTCGCGACCATGCCCGCGGGGATCTCGCCGTAGCGCAGCCGGTTGCGCCTTGGCTT
>CAZJXR010000280.1:0-1607 GCA_964550085.1 uncultured Gemmatimonadota bacterium | reverse complement strand
GACACACGAACGAAAGCTCGTTCAGTGCCTCCTCGGCATCCGGAACCTCGGCACCCGGAACCGGTGTCCCGGTGGTCGGCCCGTTGTCCCGGACCGTCGCCCCGTTCCTTGGCCCTTGATCCGCCGTCCGGCGGCGGCGTCTCTCCGCCAGCGCCAGCACCCGAAGTCCGCTCCGGGCCATCACTTCGTTGCGCTCCACGAGCCCGTCGCGGAGATCGCTGTCGAGCGAGACGACCCCGCTCGTCGTAACGACGCGGGTGCATCGCGCCAGGATCTGATCCGGCGCGCCCTTGGCGCACACGAGCTCCTCGCCGCCCGCGCTCCGGTGGACCGTCCCCATCAGCCTGCGCTCGCTGGAGAACGGAATCTCTGCCACCTGCGGCCACCCCTCGGCCGCACGGCCGAAGTCGAGGCCGCCCTTGCGGGCGAGGACGAGGAGGGCAATCTCGGTCGGGTCGCCGGCCGCGTCCCAGCTCTTGTCGTCACGTTTGAGGGTGGCTCGATTGGCCAACGCGCTGATGCGGAGCGCAGACAGCAGTTGGCGATCGGTCCCGGCTTGGACGAGGCGGTCCTTCTCACGCACGTCTCCGCTCGGATCGAACCCGATCCCGCTGGCCTCGAGTCGCCGGTCCGCGAACACCAACGTGGTGGCCGTCATCTGCCCCGCTGTCAGGGTGCCCGTCTTGTCCGTACACACGACGGTCGCCGAACCGAGCGTCTCCACCGCGGGCAGGCGACGAACGAGCGCGCGGCGGCGCGCCATCCGGCGAAGGCCGACGGCCAGCGTGATGGTGGCAACCGCCGGGAGGCCCTCGGGCACGGCCGCGATGGCCAGCGCGAGGCCGGTTTCGATCATGCCGATCAGATCGGCCCCCTGCAGCGTCCCGAGGCCGGCGACCAGCGCCGCGAGGCCTAGCGTGAGCCAAACCAATCGCTTCCCGAGGGCGTCGAGACGGCGTTCGAGCGGCGTAGGTTCGGGCGAGATCGCGCTGGCCAGCCGACCGATCTGACCGACTTGAGTCGACATTCCGGTCGCCACTACCACCCCGCGGCCCGTCCCCGAGACGGCCGCCGTGGAGCGAAACACCAGATTCGTGCGGTCGGCGAGCGACGTGTCCTCGTCCAGCACCACGTCGGCCCGCTTGTCCGCCGGGAAGGACTCGCCGGTGAGCGCCGCCTCCATGACGCGGAGTCCCGTCGCAGCCAAGAGCCGCGCATCGGCCGGGATCGCCTCACCCCCCTCGATCTCGATGACGTCGCCGGGCACCAGCTCCCGGGCATCGATCTCTCGAGCCACATCCCGGCGGATCACCGTGGCGCGCGGCACCTCGAGCCGCAGCAGGCCTTCCATCGCCCGGCGGGCCCGAAGCTCGGTAACAAAGCCGAGGGCGGTGTTGATCACCAGCACGGCGCCGATCGCCGTCGCTTCGGCAAACTCACCAAGCCCCAACGCGACGAGGGCGGCGACCAGCAGAAGCGCCACGACGAAGCTCCGAAGCTGGTCGACCAGCACCCGGAACGCGGAGATCGGCCGGACCACCTCGAACGCGTTGGGTCCGAACCGTTCGAGTCGGCGGGCGGCCTCGTCCTCCTCCAACCCCTTCCCA
>CAZJXR010000279.1:0-1637 GCA_964550085.1 uncultured Gemmatimonadota bacterium | reverse complement strand
GTCTCCGACGCGAGATCCTCGAGTTCCATCACTCCAATCTGGTACAGAGGCCGGCGAGTCCGCGAGCGACGGCGCCGGAGCTGTCCCGGAAAGATGGCGCCGGGTTGTCGCCTGTGGAGGCGCTCCGGCAGCGACGCTGAAGCCGCGGAGACACTTCGAATTGCTCAACCGCCCAGGTGCAGTTGCGCTCAGGACTCCATCGATTCGTAGCGCCGAACCGCGAGGGCTAGAAAGGTCGCGGTCGATGCCCCGACGACTGCCAGCGGGCGCCACGGAAGACCCTGCCTCCAGGCCTGCGGGTCGAGCACCAGCCCCGGAGCCCACTCGCCGAGGACCCCGGCCGCTCCATCGGCCGTGAAGTAGAAGAGCACGATGACCAGCAGCGCGGCGACCATCCGGTCGCGAGTCCAGGAGGATGCCAGGATGGCGGCCGCCACCAGATAGGCGGAGCCGACGCCGCCGACCAGCACGCTCCGGGCGACCGCTCCAGGTGGTGCGAGCGCGCCCATCAGGTAACCTCCGACGGTCAGGATGGTGGCCGACACTAGCGCCAAGCCGAGAACCAGCCCCAGCACGACCGCGAACTGAACGACGGGCCAGGCGCGACGTTCGACCGGCAGCGACAGCGTAAGGTCCGACGTGCCGTCCCGTCGCTCCGCCGCGACCCCGCCCACGGCCAAGACAATCCCGACCAGGGCGAGGAGCCCCAATCGTGACAGGTGGAGGGGAGAGTCGGTCAGGTAGTCCCAATACGGCGACGCCAGAAGGCGTTCGACACCGGCCCGCTCCTGCGGTGTCATCTGCCAATCGGCCGGCAGCCGGCCGTCGAGGGCCGCGAAGACGGCTGCGACGAACACGGCGTGCAGGCAGACGAGCAGGAGCGCGACCTGGAAACGGCGGCGCACGGACCACCACGCGTGCCGCGCCACGGGCTCAATCCTCATCGCGCACCCCCTCAAGGCCCACCACCGTGAGGTAGATCTCGCGCAGCGTCATCGCGTGCGCGTCGACGACCTCCGCCGGCAGCCGCCGCACCAACGCCGCGTCCCACTCGGCTGTGGTCAGCTCGATCAGTCCGCCCCGGTCCCGCACCGCGACCGCACCAGGAACCGACTCCGCCCGCCAGTCCTTGCCGCTTCCGCGCAGGATCACGCGTCGCCAACGTTCCCGCAGCGCATCGAGCTCACCTTCCAGCACGACCCGTCCGTGCTTGAGCACCACGACCCGATCGCACACCCGCTCGATCTCCTCGATGCGGTGGCTGGCAAGCACCAGGCCCACACCCTCGGCGGCGCCGACTCGACTCATCAAGCTCGTCCACAGGTCTTCGACCGCGCCCGGATCCAACCCCTCTGACGGTTCGTCGAACAGGAACAACTCCGCTCTCCGCGCCAGCGCGGCAGCCAAGAGCACCTTCGCCCGGCCGCCGCGGGAGAGTTTCTGCCCGCTGCGCTCGACGTCCACCCCCCACCGGTCGAGCCGAACGATCGCGCTTCGAGCGTCCATATCCGGGTGGAAGCTGGCATAGAGCGCGAGGAAGTCCGCGACGGGAACGCCCGGGTACAGCGTCTTCGCCTCCGGGACGAACGCGACCCGGCGGCGGATCTCGGCGGACTCGGCGAGGAGATCACAACCCA
>CAZJXR010000278.1:0-1658 GCA_964550085.1 uncultured Gemmatimonadota bacterium | reverse complement strand
ACCGTCACCGGCGTGCCGCTCGCGCAAGACCGGCCTCAGGAGATCCCGTCACTCATCGGGGTCGATCGAGTCGCTCCAGAATCGCCGCCCAGCGTGGATCCTCGCGCAGAGGATCTGCATAGGGGTCCAATCGGATCAGGCTCAACTCGCCGGGACCGACTTCGTAGGCTCGCTCCAGATACTCGAACGCGCGATCAGTTTCACCCAGTTGGGCCATGATCAAAGCAATCTCCTTCAGCGGACCCCCGAGCCTTTCCACGCTGTCAGCAAAATTGAGAGCCCGGTGCCGGTCACCAGCGCGGGCGTATACGATCGCCAGCCCCGCGAGAACGTCGAGGTCGTGCGGATCAAGCTCGGAAGCGCGTGACATGGAGACGATCGCCTCCTCGTGCTTCCCCCGATCGGAGAGCGCGTATGCCAGGAGGTAATGACCGTACGCGAACTCGGGATCGAACTCCAGGATGCGGCGCGCTTGCGCCTCGGCCGCCGCGTAATCGTGACTGAACGTCGCGACGAGGCCAAGCATCGCCCGGGAGGCTCTCGCGAGAGGATCCATCTCAACGCTGAGCTGCAGCTCTCGACGCGCTTCTTCCAGATCACCCAGATTGAGGGCCACTATACCGAGTTCGGCATGAGCCGCGGCGTATCCAGGGTTCAGCGTGAGGGCCCGCCGGTACGCCGCGCGGGCTTCTTCGTAGCGGCCTTCGACCCGTTCGAGCAGAAACCCGAGCGCGGCGTGGGCTTCGGGAAGCTCGGGGTTCAGCTCCAGCGCTCGCTCCACGAGTGGCCGCGCCTGCGCCATGGCCTCCACGTGCGGAATCGAGCCGCGAACCAAAAGCCCGATGTAAGCCATAGCCAGGCTCGCGTGAGCGAGCGCGAAGGCCGGATCTTCAACCAGCGCCTGCCGGTAGAGATCGATCGCCGCCCAGCGTGACTCGACGGTCCGCTGGTCGTGGAGGTACCGGGCCCGGCTGTACAGATCGTAGGCTACCAGACTCGAGGTGGGCCGTGAGGCGGTCCAAGCTCGGTCCTGCGGAGACAGCTGTGCCTCCAGCGCGATGGCGATGGCGCGTGCGATCTCCGTCTGGATCTCGAAGATCCCCTCGACCGTCAGCGCCCGGTCGAACGCTTGAGCCCACAGGTGAGTGTCGGTCCGGACATCGATCAATTGTGTCGTGATTCGTAATCGATCGCCGGATCTGCGCACCCCGCCTTCCAGTACGACGGCCGCGCCGAGCTCGCGGCCAATCTCGGGCAGACTGCGTTCCACCGGATTGCGAAATCGCATGACCGACGTGCGGGAGATGACCTTCAGGTCTCGGATCTGGGCGAGATGCGTAATGATGTCGTCGGTGATCCCGACGCTAAAGTATTCATTGTCGGCGTCGCCGCTCTGGTTCTCGAACGGAAGGACAGCGATCGAGCGCGGGTCCGTCGCGACCGCGGAGAGTTGCTGCCCGCCTTCCATCGCGGCGGCAGGGCTGCCACGCCGTACGGCGTTAAGTATGGCGGCTGCGGTGAAGAGCAGGACTGCCAGCAGGAGCAGCTCGACGGGGCTCACCCGCTGGCGGCCTTTCTCTCCGTGGTACCATGCGACCACGAGAACCATTAGAAACCCGATCGCCAGCAGGAACGCGCTGCCCCGCACTACGACCTCC
>CAZJXR010000277.1:0-1681 GCA_964550085.1 uncultured Gemmatimonadota bacterium | reverse complement strand
GAGGCTTTGGAGCAGTTTGCGTCTCGCCGGGACGAGATCGGAGATCGGAGCGCAGGCGCCGAACAGGGAGAGCCATTGCAGGTATCCCGCCTCGCTCTCCAGCACCTCCGTGGCCGGTTGGAAGGCGAGCATATGAGCGGCCGCCTGCGTCAGACAGGCGGCGACGCGATAGGTCGGACTCCGCGTGACGCTCGCGTTGTAAAAGTGCCCCGTCGCCACGTCGGGCAGACCGAGACGGTCGACCATGGCCCGGATCACGCTCTCCGCCACCGCCGGATCGACCGGCCACCGGAGCGCCCCGTTCACGTGCAGCACCAGAGTCCCGGCTGGCACGGCCCCGAAGGCGTGCGCACCCAGAGCCTGGATCAAGATCCGCGCCGGCGACGAGTCCGCGACCGCATCGTACGCGCTCCGGTACACGGCGCTCAGCCGCTCCCCCGCCTCGCGGGCGCCGACCGATGCGTACAGGTCGGCTACCGCCGCTCGGTGCGCGTCGTAGGCGGTAACCGGGTCGTCCGCGGCGAGAAGGCGCCGGGCACCGAAGAGCAACGCCGTGTCGACGGCGGCGATCCGAATGCTTCGATCGGCCGTGGCCGTCAGCGTGTGGTTGGCCACCATCTGAATTGTGCCCGAACGGGAGACCGCCTTTCCATCCAGCTGCGCCACGACGTTCTCGTAGCCGGTCGCCGCGCGAAGGTCGAAAGAGACGGTGGCGGTGTCGGGGAGCGAGAGGACTCCCTCAGCCGGCGATCCCTCCACCCCGGGGCCCAGGCGAGTCTCGAGGGAGCGAACCGGCGGCGGGGGCTGGCGGTCGCCCGGATCGCCACCCGCCGGACCCGCACCCCTGCTCCCCGGAGGGTGCGGCTGGAGCGGATCGCTGCACGCACACAGAACCACGACGGCAGCCGTGGACGCCAGACACACGGCGGCCTCGATGCGTCGCTGACGCCTCGGAGAGAGACGCGTTTGGATCGGGACCGACAAAGCCCGCGCCTCGAAGAGTCTACACTACACGGGGACAGCCTGCTCCCAAGGTGTGCTCCGTGCACCGGCGGAGCAAGCAGAAAGCGGAACGCTTCGCCCGCGGGGCTGATGTGTCTCGGCCGCCCGGCGGCTGGGATCTCCTCAGCCGGTTACCAGTCCGAGACGACCGACTAAGTCGGTGAAACGCGGATCGTCGCGCAGGGGATCGAACATCGGATCGTAGCCGATCACGTCGAGGTTGATCGACCGCGCCTCGTACGCCCGGTCGAGCCAGTCGAGCGCCTCATCGGGCTCACCCAGCTGAGCATGGACGGCAGCGATCCACGGGAGGTTGGCGCTGAAGTGCGGGTCGTCCTCGCGTCCGGTCAGCGAGCCGAGCAGCCGACGGCTCTCCGCCGCGTTCCCGGCCATGGCCTGGATGGCGGCCCGAAGCAGGTCGGCTTCCCACGGCTGATCCACCGGGTCCAGCAGCCCGGCCAGTCGTGTCTGAGTCTCGAGGGCCTCCTCGAACGAGCCGTTGGCGGCCTGCGTCATGGCGAGCCCGATCAACGAACCGATGTCGGTCGGACGCAGCTCCAGCGTTCGCTCGAATTGATCGATGGCCGCGTCGAGCGCTTCGTCCGTCTTGCCCTCACGGAGCAGGAACCACCCGAAGGCGGTGTACGCGTCCGGCGCCTCCGGCTCCACCTCGATCGCC
>CAZJXR010000276.1:0-1687 GCA_964550085.1 uncultured Gemmatimonadota bacterium | reverse complement strand
GGAACGTTCCGCGAGGATCTGTATTACCGTCTCGCCGTCATCCCGATTCACCTTCCTCCGCTGCGCGAACGAGGTGGAGATTCTGTCCTTCTCGCCCGACACTTCCTCGCCGACTTGTCCGACCTGTACGGGGTCCCGCCACCCCGACTCACCCGCCGAGCGATCGCCGCCATCCAGAGGCACGACTGGCCGGGGAACGTGCGCGAGCTGCGCAACGCCATCGAGCGAGGCATTCTGCTGGCGGCCGGCGGACCGATCGAACCCGAACAGCTGTCGCTCGGGGCGCGGTCGACGGTGCCGATCGCGACCAAGGGCCACCCGCTGCCGTTCCCGGCCACTCTGCGAGAGCTCGAGCGCTCGGCCGTCGTCGCAATGCTCGATCACTGTGGCGGCAACAAGAGCGAGGCGGCGCGCCGGCTTGGAATCACCCGCGGGCGTTTGTACCGGATCATCGAGTCGCAGAGGTGAGATGCAGCTCGGAGCGGTGGGCTGTCTCACAGCGAGACAGTTGTCGCGTCCCGGCAGTGACGACTGCGCTCTCAAGTCGTTACGGCATATGCCCTTACTACGGGTACAAAGGTTGCTGAGCCTGGATCGGCTGGAGCAGCTTTGAGCATCGGGCAACAAACGGAGAGAGAGGATGTGATGGTGAACACCGAGGCAACCGCCCACAGCAGGCAAAGGCGCGCCCTGTGTCGAACAGTGGCGATCGCGGTGACGCTGGTCGTCGCGGCGGGGTGCGGAGAGGACGACTCGACCGGCCCGAACACCACTCCGACACCGGAAGCGCAGCTCACCTTTCTTCGCCCAGCGGCCGGCGCGCCGGCGCTCCTCACATCCGACACGAGCTTCGTTGCCACACGGGGCGAAGAAGCCGAGATACGGTTGTTCTATGCTGCGCCGGATGGGCAGTCGGAGGGAGAAGAGTTCCTTCGCCTGAAGATCGACGAAGAGTCGCTGCTCACCTATCCGGACGATCATCCGCGTGCCGGCGCGGCCTTCCTCGCGGGCGACACGATCACGATCCGGATCCAGGTCGATCCCGATCATCTGATCGCGACGCTCGAACCCTCCGGGCTGCTATTCGCCCCGGACCGACCGGCGGAGCTCAAGATGCGATACGTCGAGGCGGACGGGGATATCGACGAAGACGGCGAAGACGATCCGGAGCTCGAGGGTGAAATCGATCTGTGGCGGCAGGAAAGGCCGGGCGACCCGTGGTTTCGGATCGGCGAGCTCAAGGATGCGGACCTCGATGAGGTGAGCGCGCGGCTGTTCGGCTTCTCGCGCTACGCGCTCGCCATCTGATCCGCGACCAGTGAGGCAGCCGTGAAGTCGTGGTTCGAATTTTCAGCGAAGCGTTGACCGCGCCGACGATGAACAGCGGGATTCCCGAGCGCCTGTCCGACCGAGTCGCCGCTCTCGGTTCCGCCGGGGATTGGGCGAATCTGTTCGAGCTACTCGACTCGCAACCACGGGAGCTCGTCCTCTCCGACGCCCGCGTGGCGTATGGGCTTGGCGAAGCCCTGTACCATACCGGACGCATGGTGGACCTCGCCTCCTTCGCAGGCGACTACGAGCAGGCCGCACGCCGCGCGACCGACCCTTCGGGGACCATGCGGGCCCTGAACCTGGGCGGGATCGCGGCGTTCGAGCTCGGCGAACCCGAGAGGGCGGAGGCGAGGTT
>CAZJXR010000275.1:0-1700 GCA_964550085.1 uncultured Gemmatimonadota bacterium | reverse complement strand
CCCGCGCAGCACCTTCACCGCTTCGTCCTCGGACCAGCCCGCGGTCGACTCCCCTTCGACCTCCACGATGCGGTCTCCGGCGCGCAGGCCCGCGCGCTCGGCCGGAGTTCCCGGCATCGGCGCTACGATGGTGATCCAGCCGTTCCGCACCGCGATCTGGATCCCCAATCCGCCGTACTCGCCGGTCGTGTCCAGGCGCAGGTCGGCGTACTGGTCGCTGTCCATGAGCACCGAATAGGGATCGCCGAGCTCCTTCAGGAGGCCGTCGATCGCCATCTGGTACAGCTCGTCCTCGCCGTTTGCGTCGACGAAGCGGTCCGAGACCATGTCGACGACTTCCTCGAAGAGCCGCACCTGCGAATAGAGGTTCAGCTCCTCGGCGGCTCCCTTCTGCAGGAACCACCCCCCCGTCGTGAGCGCGATGGCGCCGACGAGAAGCGGCATGTAGACGGTCTTCCTCATGGGCGATTCCCCCGTAGGGGCTGCGGTTCGTGGGCGGGCACGGCCCGCCGCGAGGATACGCGGGGGGGGCCGCACGCTGCTTCTAGGTAGCTAACCCGAGCCGAATGCGAAAGTTTCGGGCCATCGTTTCGCGAGCTGGGCGAGGACCGCGCGGTGCACGGCGCGCGCGCCCCTGCCCGCGTCCACGCGCACGACGGAGGGGTCCTCGCTGGCCAGCTCCTCGTAGCCCCGGCGTACGCGCTCGTGGAACGCCTCATCCGCGCCCTCGATGCGGTCGGGAGAGCGCCGCCGCGAGCGTTCCAGCCGGGTCTCCGGGGAGACCTCCAGCAGGAAGGTCAGGTCGGGTTTCAGGCCTTGCGTCGCAAACTCCACGGCGCCAGTGACTTCCTCGATGGGGATGCCGCGCCCGTACCCCTGGTAGGCGAGACTGGAAAGAAAGTAGCGATCGGCGACCACGAGGGTCCCCTCGTCGAGCGCTGGCAGGATCTCCTCTTCCACCAGCGCGGCTCGCGCCGCGAGGTAGAGCAGCAGCTCCGAGCGCGGGTGCATCTCTCCGCCCAGCAGGATGACCGGACGGACGGCCTCCCCGAGCTCCGTGCCGCCGGGCTCGCGTACCAGGAGATGGGGAACGCCGGCCTTGGCCAGGCGGTCACCCAGCAGCCGGACCTGCGTCGTCTTCCCGCACCCGTCGGGGCCCTCGAACACGAGGAAGCGGCCTCTGCGGTCGCTCACGGAACCGCTGCCACCAGGAGAACCCTTCCCGGACGGAGCACGAGCCGCACTCCCCTCCCTCCGCGACTGCCGGCCCTAACCCTCGTAGTACTCCAGGCCGAGGTGCGTGATCTGTCCCTCGCCCATGAGGTGCCGCAGCGTGTTCTTGAGCTTCGTGTGCTGGATGAAGATGTCGTGCTCCGGATACAGACCGGGAGCGGTCATCGGCGCCTTGAAGTAGAACGACAGCCATTCCTGGATCCCGCTCAGGCCGGCGCGCTGCGCCAGGTCCATGAACAGCGCGAGGTCGAGCACGATGGGGGCGGCGAGGATGGAGTCCCGGCACAGGAAATCGACCTTGATCTGCATGGGATAGCCCAGCCATCCGAAGATGTCCAGGTTGTCCCACCCCTCCTTGTTGTCGCCCCGCGGCGGGTAGTAGTTGATGCGCACCTTGTGGTAAAAGCCGTCGTACAGCTCCGGGTACAGGTCGGGCTGCAGGATGTACTCGAGCGCGCCGAGCTTGG
>CAZJXR010000274.1:0-1716 GCA_964550085.1 uncultured Gemmatimonadota bacterium | reverse complement strand
GGAACGGCGCACGTCGGCGTCGTGGATGCGGATACGACTTTTTTGCTGACGGACTACCAGGGATCGCCCCTCCCGGCGCTGGCCGAGACCGACTCCGCTGTGGTGGACGGCGAGACGAGGCTCCTGGAGGTCTACGCGGACTCGGGGACCCTGGTGTTGTCGGGGATTCTGCAAGAGCGGTATCAGGTCGACGTCGAGTACTCGGCGTATGAGGTGATCCGATCGGCCGACCCGGTCCAGCGCGAGCTTGTTCTCCAGTTCCGTGGCCAGTTCGATTCCGGGGTCGTCACGGCGGGCTCCGACGGAACGCTGTCGCTGCTCTCGGAGCTCATCGGTCCGCACCTGGAACACACCGCGACGCCTCAAACCGACGGGTACCTCGTGCACTACCGGATTCCGGGTGAGCATTCGTTCCTCGACTTGACGTACGGGCGGAGCGGGCCGTAGGACCGTCCAACGCGCCACCGGCTCAGTAGCGCGGATCGTACATCAGGCCGGCGATGCTCGCCCGCAGGTCGTCCGGCCGTGCCAGCCCCGCGACGCCTTCCGCGTGGGCTTGCTCCGCCACCGCGCACGCGATGTCCAGGGAGATGTCCCGGATCTCACTCAGTGGAGGGTAAATGGCGCCCAGCTCGAGCTGCGCGACGGTGACCCGATCGGCGAGCGCCCGGGCGGCGGCCAGGAACATCCCATCCGTCACCCTGCGCGCCCGGCAGCCCACCGCGCCGAGCCCGACGCCGGGGAATATGTAGGCGTTGTTGCCCTGACCGGGGTGGAATAGCCGATCCCCGAGCTCCACGGGCCCGAACGGGCTGCCGCTCGCGAAAATCGCGCGACCGCCGGACCAGGCGTAGACCTGCTCTGCCGTGGCTTCGGCGTTGGACGTGGGATTCGAGAGGGCGAATATGGTCGGCCGCTCGTTGATGGCCGACATCGCTTCGACCACCTCGCGGGTGAACGTTCCGGGAACACCGGTCGCTCCGATCAGGGCGTGCGGCTCGAGCGACTCGATCGCCTCGAGCAGGTCCATCGCGCGGTCGTCCCGGGCGAAACGTTCCTTGTGCGCGGCGATACGCCGCCGTGACCGTACGACGAGACCCTCCGAATCGATCAGCGACACCCGCTCCATGGCTTGCCCCCGGCCGAGGCCGGCTTCCACGAGCGCCTCGACCAGAAGGTCGCCGATTCCCGTCGCGGCGGCCCCGGCCCCCAGGAACATCACCCGCATCTCGTGGAGCTCGAGGTCCGAGATCCGGGTGGAGGCGAGAAGCCCCGCCAGCCCGACCGCAGCGGTCCCCTGAATGTCGTCGTTGAAGGTGAGGTAGCGGTCGCGATAGCGCTCGAGCAGCCGGTAGGCGTTGACCGTACTGAAGTCCTCGAACTGGATCAGCACGCCGGGCCAGCGTTCGTCCAACGACTCCACCAACTCGTCGAGCAGCGCCAGATACTGATCGCCCCCCACGCGCGGCGACGGTACGCCCAGGTAGAGGGGATCGGCACGCAGTTCCTCGTTGTCGGTGCCCACGTCCAGCATGATCGGAAGGCAGTGCTGTGGGGCGATGCCGGCGCACGCCGTGTACAGCGCGAGCTTGCCGATCGGAATCCCCATCCCGTTCGCGCCCAGGTCACCCAAACCGAGGATGCGTTGCCCGTCCGTCACGACCACCGCCCGCACCTCGTGCTCGGGCCAGTTTTCGAGCACCTGTCCGATCTCGC
>CAZJXR010000273.1:0-1746 GCA_964550085.1 uncultured Gemmatimonadota bacterium | reverse complement strand
GGCGCGGCTCTCCCACAGGCCGCAGTCGGGGCGTTTCCAGTTCCCCGCCGTCCAGTCGGCCAACCGGCACACGAGGTCCCACATCCCCTCGGTCATCTCCCGCGTCCGGCGCCAGATGTGGATGGCGTCCAGCACTTCGCCGTACACATCGAGCTGAATCTGGTTGACCCCCTCGTTACCGATCCGGACCGGTCGCGATCCGCGGTATCCCTCGAGATGCGGCAGAATCTGCTCCGGAAGCTTCAGCTCGCCCCCGATCCCGTACATGATCTGGAGGAAGTCCGAGCGCAGGCGGCACACCTTCTTGAGGAAGCCCATGTACTGATCGAGCTCCTCGAACATCCCCAGGTTGTGGAGGCCGAACAGCGTGTAGGTGGAGTCGCGAAGCCAGCTGTACCGGTAGTCCCAGTTGCGCTCGCCCCCGATCGTCTCCGGAAGCGAGGTCGTCGGCGCCGCGACGATGCCGCCGCTCGGTGCGTAGCACAGGAGCTTGAGCACCAGCGCCGACCGCTCGACCAGACCTGCGTGGTCCCCCTCGTAGCGGATTCTCGCGCACCACTCTTTCCAGAAGGTGCGGGTGTCGGCGAGCTTGCTCTCGCTTCCATACCGTTCGGCGGGCCACACCTCGTCGTCGTCCCAGCGCAGGATCAGCCACGCGGACTTGCCGGCCGACAGCGTGAGGCGGCCGACGGCCTCCCCGCGCTCTTGGTGGATGTCCCACTCGAGCGGGCGGCTGGTGGCGAGGCACAGTGAGTCGTCGTGTGCGTCGGTGGCCAGCAACCCGTTGCGTACGCGCCGGAAAAGCGCTCGGTCAAGGGCGTAGTTGAAGGTCGGCCGCAGGCGAATCTCCACTTCGATGCTGCCACCCCTGGCCCGCAACCGGCGGTGGATCTCCGATCGCGACGGTCCTTGGCGCGAAGTCAGGCGTGGAGACATGAAATCGGTGATCTCGAGCGCGCCCCTCGCCGTCTCGAACCGGGTGCCCAGCACGTTGGTGTGCGCTTCGTACTGCTGGGACGAGGTGAAGGGCGTGGCGGGGGAGACGGCCCACCGCCCGCCCTTCGTGTCATCGAGGAGCGCGGCGAACACGCTCGGGCTGTCGAAACGAGGGAAGCAGCACCAGTCGATCGAGCCGTCGCGACCCACCAGGGCGGCGGTCCGCATGTCGCCTATTAGGCCATAGTCGCGGAGTGACTTGTATCCCATGGAGGCCCTCTTCGCCGTCGAGCTCGCAAGCTCGGCCTGCACTGCCTTCTACCGCCCTGTCCGTGGCCGCGATGGATACCGCCTCGGCCGGGCGCCGGCAAGCAGGGAGTTTTGAATTTTCGGTCGGTTTGGGTACATTAGGGGCCTCATCAAGACGGCCATCATCGAGATCGGGTGCTGCCCCGGGGTCGGGCCGTCCCCACTTCGTTTGCGGCGGCGGTATCCCGAGCGCGGGAGGTTGCACATGGATCCGTGTCGACGTGCTCACCGCAGACGCGCAAAACCTGCTTTTCCGGCTGCACTCGCCCTGCTCCTGCCCTTCGTCTTCCTCGGTCCGTCGGCCGCCCTGGCCCAGCAGCAGCAGCCGACGGGAGTGGTCGCGGGGACGGTGACGGATGCCGCCGGTAAAGCCCTGGGCTTCGTCCAGGTGTTCGTCGAGGGCACCGATCGCGGCACGCTGTCCGATGCGGCCGGCACCTACAGCATCAGCCTGGTGCCGACCGGCCGCCAGCCGGTGCGAGCGTCGCTGATCGGCTACCG
>CAZJXR010000272.1:0-1771 GCA_964550085.1 uncultured Gemmatimonadota bacterium | reverse complement strand
CGCGGAAGGTCGATCCGGGCGCTCTTCGTAGAGATATCGAAGCGCGCTATTCGTTCGACGCTCCGATCGCATTGCCGGAGCTGGTCGACGAGGTGTCGGCGCTGCTACGTGACTGGGCGGTGCATGTCACCCACCCCCGCTACTTCGGCCTGTTCAACCCCAGCGTCCGAACCGCGGGTATCTTGGGCGACGCGCTGGCCGCCGTCTTCAATCCGCAACTCGCGGTCTGGTCGCATGCACCGGCCGCCCAGGAGCTCGAGCGGGTGACGTTGCGGGCCCTCACCGTGGCTCTGGGGATGGAGCCGGACACGGCGGTGGCCAACTTCACCTCGGGAGGCGCCGAGGCCAATCTGTCGGCCGTGTTGGCCGCGATGGCGAGGGCCTTCCCGCAGGCTGCAGAATCCGGCGTGGCGTCGCTCGCCGAGCGGCCGGCAATCTATCTCTCCGAGGAGAGCCACCACTCGTTCGTGAAGATCGCGCGCATGGCCGGCCTTGGAACCAGAGCGCTGCGGACGGTCCCCGTGACGCGGACATTCGCCATGGATGTATCTGCGCTCCGGGACCGGCTCCGAGCGGATGTGGCCGATGGCTGGCGTCCCCTCCTCGTGGTCGGCACGGCGGGAACCACCGGCACCGGTGCCATCGATCCACTGCCCGACTTGCATGCGATCGCGCAAGCGCACAGCGCCTGGTTTCACGTGGATGCCGCCTGGGGAGGGTCAGCAATGCTCGTCCCCGGACTCCGAGGTGCCATGGCCGGAATCGAGAACGCGGACTCGGTCACCTGGGACGCCCACAAATGGCTCTCGGTGCCCATGGGCGCAGGGATGTTCTTCTGCGCCCACCCTGAGGCCGTCAGAAGAGCGTTCGCCGTCACGGCCTCCTACATGCCCCGGGGGACGAGGAACGTGGAGGAACCCTACACGACGACGACGCAGTGGTCCCGACGCGCCATCGGAATCAAGGTGTTCATGTCCTTGGCCGAGCTGGGGCTGGATGGGTACAGGAGGTTGATCGATCACCAGGTACGGATGGGGGATCTCCTGCGCCGGAAGCTCGTCGCCGGGAACTGGGACATCGTGAACGACACGCCGCTTCCGCTGGTGTGCTTCACGCACCGCGATATCGGCAACTCCCGCGGAGGTGTGGAACGAATTCTCTCGACGGTGCAAGCCCGTGGGCGTGTCTGGATCTCGTCCGTGAAGCCGGGCGGTGGCCCTCGTGCGCTGAGGGCATGCATTACCAGCTACAGGACGACCGAAGCTGACGTCGACGTATTGCTTGCTGAGTTGGAACTCGCTCGCGAGCTTCTCGAGGCGCCCGCTCCCCCGACGCCGCTCGTTTCCGTTCGGCCTCCGACCCGCGATCGAGACCATGAATAGCCAACCGCCGAGGAGACAACCGTGGGCGGCCGTCCCCGACGACGGGCCGGGCGTCATACGCAACCTGCCAAACAAATTCGTCGCCGGGGTCATTGCGCTGCGCCCGCTGCCCGGATCCCCTCGGTACGATGGTGATGACCCGGCGATCCTCGCGGGAGCGCTTTCCGATGCGGAGGTCTACGAGGCGGCGGGCGTCGATAGTCTTCTCCTGGAAAACGACCATGACCTCCCTTACGTCAGAGACCCGCTACCAGAACTGGCGAGGTCCCTCCTCGCCGAGATCGCCAAGGAAATACGAGCGCGTTTCATCGGCCCGATCGGTCTTCAGATCCTGGAGGCGGTGAACGAGCAGAGTCTCGAGGTGGCCGCCGAGGCCGACCTGGACTACG
>CAZJXR010000271.1:0-1840 GCA_964550085.1 uncultured Gemmatimonadota bacterium | reverse complement strand
GTCGCCGCATCGGTCACCCGGCCCTGCACCTTGCCGGTCGTCGCCTGCCCCAGCAACGGGGCCGCGCTAAACGCTACAAACAGCGCCGCGACGCCGGCTCTCCCCAAGCCTTTGAACCAGTTATACAACATTGAATCTCCCTCCTACGGGCAGTCAGGAGCCTGAAATGCGGTCGATTTCCCGCCGCGTCCGAATACAGGACGCCCAACTCCGGGATGGACCGATTCCACGGAAACGAACAACGAGAGAGGTGGTTGGTGGCTTACGCCCCCTGTGGTGTCACGAACAAAAGAGAGAGCTATCGCGACCTCCTTCCTGAGAAGCTGCTCCGGCCGTCGCCGGGTCCTCTCGACAAGCTGAACGACTCTTCCGGGTTCGGGCCCGGAGCTTCTATATCGTCCAGACGGCCTGACGGCCGCCTTCCTTCAGCCTTCGGTCGCGAGAGCCGGGGGTGGGCTCTCTGCTGGCGCGACGTTTCCCGCTCGCGCTCCCGGATCGCAGCCGCAGTCATACCGCGAACCGGGCATCTAGCTTAGAAGGCGCTCGTACCCATGTCAAGATGTCGAACCACCCTCTGCAGGGCGTAGGTCGAGGCGCACGAACGACCTCTTTCCACGCTGGATGATGTGCTCCCCCGGCGCGAGGTGCAAGTCTCGGTCGCGCACCACTCGGCCATCGAGGCGAACGGCTCCCTGACGCAACAGCCGCGTCGCCTCGGAAGAGGAAGCGGCCAGGCCGCATCCGGTCAGCGCGTACCCGATCCACAGCGTGCCGCTTTCCTTCTCGACATCGAGCGTGGCGGTCTCCACGTCGCGCGGCACCTCCCGCTCCCGGTGCACCCGATCGAACGCCTCGCGCGCCCTAGCGGCGGCATCGTCGCCGTGGTAGCGCGCCACCACGTCCTCCGCCAACCAGCGCTTGACGGCGAGCGGGTCGGAGGCCGCCCGTTGCCGGAGCTCCTCGAGCGCGTGCCCCCGCGCCGATGAGACGAGCGCCAACCACTCCTCGAGCAGCGTGTCGGGAATCGACATCGTACGCCCGAACGCCTCCTCCGGCGCCATCGTCAGCCCCACGTAGTTGTCGTAGGACTTCGACATCTTCCTCTCGCCATCCGTGCCCCGCAGCAGCGGCATGATGACGCACACCTGGGGCTCCTGTCCCGATCGCTCCTGGAGGGTGCGCGCGAGCAGCAGGTTGAACTTCTGGTCGGTGCCCCCGAGCTCGACGTCGGCGGCGAGCGAGATCGAGTCGTATCCCTGCATGAGGGGGTAGAGGAACTCGGCCATGGTGATCGGCGTTCCCGCCGCGTGGCGGGCCGCGAAGTCGTCGCGCTCCAGCATGCGGGCCACCGTGTAGCGGGAGGCGAGCCGCAGGATGTCGGCGAAGCCGAGGCCGGCCAGCCATTCGGAGTTGCGACGGACGACTGTCCGCTCGGGGTCGAGGATCCGAAACACTTGTTCGCGGTAGGTGATCAGGTTCTCCTCGATCTCCTCCTCGGTCAGCGCTGGCCGGGTCTCACTCTGGCCGGATGGATCGCCGACGCGCGCCGTGAAGTCCCCGATCACGAACACCACCTGGTGACCGAGCTGCTGGAAGTCGCGGAGCTTGTGAATCGAGACGGCGTGGCCGATGTGGAGGTCGGGCCGGGTGGGGTCGAATCCCTGCTTCACGACCAGCGGTTGATCCGTCTCGCGCGAGCGCGCGAGCTTGGCGGCGAGCTCGTCGGCGGGCACGATCTCCGTGACGCCGGCGGCGATGACGGCGAGCTGTTCGTCGACGGGTGGAAACATGGTGCGAGCGGAAGAAACCTTGGACCGGGTCCGCCTGTATAGAGCCTCGC
>CAZJXR010000270.1:0-1854 GCA_964550085.1 uncultured Gemmatimonadota bacterium | reverse complement strand
GTCGACGACCTTGATGCCGGTCTCGAAGATCTCCGTCTTCGGGGTCAGCTCCACGAAGGGGGGCGCGGTGCGGTGGATGGGCCAGCGCTCCGTCGCCTCGATCGGCCCCTGCTCGTCGACCGGCTCGCCCAGCACGTTCACGATGCGCCCCAGCGGTGCCTCGCCGACCGGCACCGTGATCGGCTGTCCGGTGTCGCGCGCCTCCATGCCCCGCTGGACGCCGTCCGTCGAGTCCATGGCGACTGCACGCACCTGGTTGCGGCCGATGTGCTGGGCGACCTCGGCGATCAGCCGGTGACTGCGCCCGTCCTCGTCCGTCCACCCCAGCTCGAGTGCGTTGTACAGCTCGGGCATCTCCTCCGGGTCGAACTCAACGTCGAGCACGGGGCCGATCACCTGCACGACCCGCCCGTTGCCGCCTTCGCCCGCTTTCTCCGCCATGGGCGCCTGGTGTGTATTCGTCATCGCTGCTCGCGTCCCGTCTCCAACCTGCTTCTGTGGTCTATTGAGCGAGCGCCTCGGCGCCGCCCATGATCTCCGCGATCTGGTTCGTGATCTCCGCCTGCCGCGCCCGGTTGTAGCTGCGGGTGAGGTTGGCGAGAAACTCCTCGGCGTTGTCGGTGGCGCTCTTCATCGCCGTCCGACGCGCCCCCTGCTCGGCCGCCGCCGTCTCCACCAGCGCCTGATACATGGCCTGGGTGACGTACAGCGGCAGGATCGCCTCGAGGATCTGGTCCGCCGAGGGGTCGAGGATGTAGTACGGACCGCCCCGCTCGCGCTCGTACGGTACGTACACGGGGAGCAGCCGGTTCACGGTCGGCGGCGTGCTCATGACGCTTCTGAACTGGGCGTACACGACGTAAACGGCGTCGATCTCCTCGCGAACGAACTGCTCCGCCAGCGGCTGCACGAGGCTCCGCGCATCGTCGACCGAGGGGCGATCGGGAATGTCCATGCGCGCGCTCGCCATCGCGATGCCGCGAAAGCGGAAGAAGGTGATTCCCTTCCGCCCCACGACGTGAAACTCGGTCTCCACTCCGTCGGCGGCCAGCTCGTCGAGCTGCTGCCGCGCCCTCCGGATCAGGTTGGCGTTAAAGGCGCCGGCCAGACCGCGGTTGCTGGTGAGAAGCACAACCGCCGCGCGCCGGATACGGTCGGGCTGACGGAGCACCGGCTTCAGCTCGGCCAGCTCCGGAGTGATCAGCTTGCGGATCACGTCGGCGAGGCGCTCCGCGTACGGCCGCGCCTCGGTCACCCGCTGCTGCGCCCGCCGAAGTTTCGACGCTGCCACCATCTCCATGGTGCGGGTGATCTTCTTCGTGTTGTCGACCGAGCGCATGCGGCGCTTGATCTCTCTCGCCTTCGCCATCGCGGCCGTCCCGTCGCGTTCCGGGAGCTCAGAAGGCGGCGACCGCGGCGGCTTCCGGTTGGGCGGCCGTCGAGGCCGCCGAGCCCTCCGCCCGGTGCATCTGCTTGAACTCTTCGATCGCGTCGCGCAGCGACTTCTCGCCCTCTTCGTCCAGCACCTTGCGGGTGCGGATCCGCTCGCCGACCTCGGACCGGACCGACCGCATGAAGTCGAGGAAGTCGGCCTCCCACTTCCGAATGCGCGGTCCCTCGACGTCGTCCAGATAGCCCTGGGTGACGGCGAAGATCGCCATCACCTGCTCCTCCACCGGCATCGGCTCGTACTGGCCCTGCTTGAGCACCTCCACCGTGCGCTCCCCGCGGGCGAGCTGCCGCTGACTGGCGGGGTCGAGCTCGGAGCCGAACTGGGCGAACGCCTCGAGCTCGCGGTACTGGGCGAGGTCGAGACGCAGACGACCGGCGACCGTCTTCATCGCCTTGATCTGC
>CAZJXR010000269.1:1312-1888 GCA_964550085.1 uncultured Gemmatimonadota bacterium | reverse complement strand
GGCGCAAAGTGATGACGGAGGCGGCTCAGGTGGGACCGGCGGTCGGTGAGACCGGATGCGGCTCAGGTGGGACCGGCGGTCGGTGAGACCGGATGCGGCGCCTCGGCCCCATCCGCTTTCGATGTCTCTGGCTCCCCCTCGCCGCGGGCCGGTGCCTCATACCACCGGTCCCGCGGAACGACCTTCGGCTGCTCCGGATCCCCCTCGTAGGCCGGAGTCATGATCTGCACGCCGTACTCGTTGAACACGTCCAGAATGTTCCGGTGAAGCTCCGAATAGAGTGGATACATACGGCGCGGATCCGCGCAGTACGCGTTCAGCTCGTACGTCACGCAGAAGTCCCCGAGCCCCTTCTGCAACACGAAGGGCGGCGGTTGGGTGAGAATCCCATCGCTCCGCGCAGCCGCTTCGAGCAGCATCGCTTCGACCTGCCGCCAAGCGACCTCGTAGCCGATCCCCACCGTCGTGTGCAGGATCAGACCGTCGCGTCGGGCGATCGAGCTGTAGTTGATCACGTTGCTTCCGATGATGAGCGAGTTCGGAACGACGACTTCCTCGTTCTTGGGCGTGCGGAGG
>CAZJXR010000269.1:0-1302 GCA_964550085.1 uncultured Gemmatimonadota bacterium | reverse complement strand
TCGGACACGTCGCCTTCTACGTCGCCGATCCTCACCCGGTCTCCGACCTTGAACGTCCTCCGGTATGTCATCGTGTAGCCGGCGATCAGGTTCCCGATCACCGATGACGATCCGAGTGAGAAGACGACGCCGAGGAAAATTGAGACCCCCTTGAAGGCCGCCGACTCCGAACCGGGGATGTACGGGTAGGCGACGACCACGAAGAAGGCCACCACCAGGATGCGCAGAAGGCGATAGGTGGGCCACGCCCAATCTGGTTCGAACCCGCGGAGTGACACCGTGCCCTGAGCCACCCCCGCCAGGAAGATCTTGAGCCCTTTGAGAAGCAGCCAGGTGACGGCACCCAGGATCAGGATAAAGAGGAGGTTCGGCAGGAATCCGACGAATCCGAGCGCGATCGTCTCGAGCGGATCGAGCACGTAGTAGAGGAGATCGCGCGCGATAACCCGCGTCCACGGGAAGAGGCCGAGCACGCCGTTGAGGTAGGCGTATACAAGGACGAACACGGCAAGTCCGAAGGCGGTGCGCAACAAACCGCTGATGAAGCTCCGAACGTGTTCGGCGCGGACCAGCTGCGCGGACTTGACGCTCAGGTCCTTCACCCTGGCCTGGTAGCGTCGCTCGATCGTCCGGCTCTTCCGGTACAGCCAGCGAAGGGCGAGGAGGGCGAGCGCGAGGAGCACGGTGGCGGCGAGCGCGTACAGTCCGCTGAACAGGAGGGCGCGGGGCGCACGCTCGGCACGGTACCCCTCGACGGCCTGGCGGATGCGGCCGAGGTACACGTCGGCGAGACCGTGCCGTGCCGCGACCCCGACCAGATGGGCGTCGAGATCGGTGACGAGAAGCAGTAGGTCGCTTCCGGCCAGGATCTCGGTTCCCAGCTCGGCTTCCCGGGTGCGCAAGTTCGCGACGTCGAACGTCCGGTCGCGGGCGACCTGGCGGATCCGGTGGACGATCCCGCTCACCCGTTCCGTGGCGGGGTATCCGGGAATGCCGCGTACCGCGAACAGCACGTGTCCATCGAAGCGGACGCTTGCCGAGTCGACCGGTCCCGTCGGCTCCAGGCGTCCCGCTTCCCCGAGCTCTTGGGCGGACTGGGTGCGCTCTGGGCGGGTCGGCTGTGCGGCGTCCTGTGCCGCCTGCACGGGGTTCTCCGCCTGTTGCGGGGTCCCCTCGAGCTCCTGCGCGGCGGTCGGAAGCGGAGCGAAGAAGAATAGGCCCGGGACCAGGACGATCCCCAACTTACCCCAACGACGATCGATCATCTCACCCTCACGACGTGCGGTATGGAGACGCATCGAG
>CAZJXR010000268.1:0-1912 GCA_964550085.1 uncultured Gemmatimonadota bacterium | reverse complement strand
TCACTTCACTCACGAGTTTCTTACCGAGGCGGGTTATGAGGGCTATGAAGTCTCGAACTTCGCCCGCTCCGGAGAACACCGCTCGCGGCACAACCAGAAGTATTGGCACCACGCCCCCTATCTCGGTCTTGGTCCCTCGGCCCATTCCTTCGACGGGTGCTGTCGCTTTTGGAACGAACGTTCGCTCTTCGATTGGCAGAAGAAGATCGACGCAGGAAGAGGTGCGATCGAGGGGCGAGAGCTTTTGAGCGAGGAAGATCTTCTCCTGGAAGCGGTCATGCTCCGCATGCGTACCAAAGACGGATTGGATCTCAACTGGGTGCGCGACCGTTTCCACATCGACCTTCTGAAGAGCAACGAAGGCGTTGTAGCAAAGCTCTCCGCGGAGGGCCTGGTTCAGCTCGACGGAGATTGGCTCCGCCCGACACTCGACGGACTTGCGGTGGCGGACCGACTGGCCGTTGCTTTGAACGTCTCGACCGCGGCAGACCAGCGCGCTGGTTAGGTGCAGCGAACGAGCTCAGCGCTCGGCAACCCGGGCCTCGTGCCAGTCGGCAGTGATGGCCGCACACGCTTCTTTGATCGCGTTTCCGAGACTGCGCGTGGAACCGCTTCCGATGGCATCACCCTCCGCGTTGAACACCGCGTATTTGTTGTCCTTCCGCAGGAAGATCTTGCCGCCCTCGTGCTGGAGCACGAGGATGTAGTCGGCACGCTCTTCTTTTCGGGTCACGACCACCCTCGGGCACCGCTCGTGGATGGTCTTGACGACCTCGGCCGTCTGTGGCTTAGCTCCGCCTTTGACTTCACCGAATATGTCGAACTCGCCCCCGACCGACCACGACTCGCTCTCGGGAACGAACACGCGGGCGCGCCCGTCATCTTTGGGTGCGGCACTCGCCGTCAGGGCGGTGAGGATGGCTACCAGGAAAACGGCCGGCGTGGTAAGTCTAGTCATGGTCTATCCCTCCTCCCGGAGGCCTAGACTGCAAAGGTTGTACCAGGGATTTTTCAAGTTTTTTCCGTCGCCGAGCAGCCACCTTCGTCCCTTCGAGGAGACGAGACCGCCCACGAATAAGGACGGGACATCTAGTGGCGACGTCCGTTGGCGTCCGGTTGACCGACCCGCAGCCCATGAGCCAGGGCAACAGCCGAGCCCTCGACAGCCGCGGCTTGTTCCCCAGAAGCGCAGCTCGTGCCAGCGCGGTGCTACACTGGCCCGCGTGACCCACACCCTACGCAAGCAGCTTGGCTTCTGGGTATTCCTGCTTACCGGCAGGGTAGTGCTGGGGTTCGATCCCGAACAAGACGGCATGGAAGGCATCAAGAGGTTGGTGCGAAAGTGGTTCCCCGAGGTCGCGCAGTTGCGCACCGCCGAGCTGGCTGACTGGCTCGCCGATCCGAACCGGCCGCAACCGCGGATTCTCGATGTCAGAAAGCCGGAGGAGTTCGCACTGAGTCACCTGGCGCGAGCGCGAAGGGTCGACCCAAACGCGAAAGGGTCAAGCCTGAAGTCGCTCGTCGCCATGGACCAGCCGGTCGTGGTGTATTGTTCGGTGGGCTACCGATCGTCGCAGATGGCACGTCGATTGATGGAGTCGGGCATCAAGAATGTTTCCAACCTGGAAGGATCCATTTTCCAATGGGCCAACGAAGGGCGTGCCCTGGTCGATAGCAAAGGCCCGGCGACAAAGGTGCATCCCTATAGCAATCGCTGGGCGGGTCTTCTCAAGTCCGAAGTACGGGGTGGGACAGACTAGCGTTGGTAGCTAGCGCGCCCTGGATGCGTCGAGTCCATGTGGTAACCTTAACGGTCCGCCTGAGGGGTAAGCGTCAGCAAAGTGGGCAGGGTAGGGGTGAGGAGGCAAGATGATGAAACGGCGCATTGGATTGAGCGTGGTGGTGCTTTGTC
>CAZJXR010000267.1:0-1969 GCA_964550085.1 uncultured Gemmatimonadota bacterium | reverse complement strand
CGGTCAGCGCGTCCTGAAAGGCGGTCCCCGATACCACCGCCGCCAGGTCTCTCGTGTCGATGCTCAACTCGATCCGTCGCCCCTGTCGGTCTTGCCCGGGTCGCCCTTGGAGGATGGCTTCCGGCTGGCGCTTTCCTCCCCGCCCGGCTTCGCCTCGCCGGAGGATTCGGAGGTCTCGCTTCTGGCGCCGGGCGCCGGTCCCTTTCGGTAGTCGGTGGCATAAAAGCCCGGGCCCTTGAACACGACGCCCCCACCGGAAGAAATGCGGCGCACCACGGAACGCTTGCCGCACTCGGGACAGGTGCGGACCGGCTTGTCGCTCATCTTCTGGAACCGGTCAAACTCGTGTCCACACGCCTGGCAATGGTATTCGTAGGTTGGCATGGGAGTCGCTGCGCCTCCGTTCTAGCCAGCAGATGGTTCGCTGCGAGCAGGTCGCTGACACGGCCGATCGATGGCCATCGAATCTCGACGGCTCGGTTCGGGCTTTCAACGTCCGTTTCCGTACTCGCCCCAGCACAGGCGGAGCGTCTGGCTGATCTCTCCGAGCGTGGCCCGCGCCTTGACGGCGTCGATGATGGGTGGAAGCAGGTTCGCCTCCGAGCGCGCCGCCGCCTCGATATCCGCCAGTCTCTCTCGCACGGCCCGAGCGTCACGAGACGATCGTACTCCCGCCAGGCGGTGCGTCTGTTCCTCGGCCAACCGGCCGAAGTCCGGTGTCGGTAGACTGTCGACCGGCGCGTCCTCGGCGAACAGGTTGACGCCGACCACCTGCACATCGCCGGCCTCGAGCTCGCGCTGGTAGCGATACGCGGAGCGGTGAATCTCCCCGGCCATGAAGTCGATCGCCTGGGCTGCTCCGCCCCGCTGCTCGACCTGGTCGAGGTACGTACGGACCCCGCTCTCGATGCGATCGGTCAGTGCCTCGACGTAGAACGAGCCACCCAGAGGATCCGGCGTGGCCGTCACCCCGGATTCGAAGCCGATCACCTGCTGCGTCCGCAGAGCCAACCGAGCCGCTTCCTCCGACGGTAGCCGCAACGCCTCATCGAATCCGTTCGTGTGCAGGGACTGTGTGCCGCCGAGGACCGCTGCCAGGGCCTGGAAGGCGACGCGGACGATATTCACCTGCGGCTGCTGCGCGGTGAGGGTGGATCCCCCCGTCTGGGTGTGAAAGCGCAGTCGACAGCTGTCCGGATCGGCCCCGAACCCCTCCTGCATCAGTCGTGCCCACAGGCGCCTGGCGGCGCGGAACTTGGCGACTTCTTCGAGCAGGTCGCTGTGGGCGGCGAAGAAAAAGCTCAGGCGGGGGGCGAAACGTGCGACCGGAAGACCCCCTGCCACCGCGCTTCGTACATACTCCAGTGCGTTGGCGAAGGTGAAGGCCAGTTCCTGCACCGCGGTGGCTCCCGCTTCCCGGATGTGGTAGCCGCTGATCGAGATCGGATTCCAGCGGGGCACCTCCCGGGCGCAGAAGGCGAACAGGTCGGTGACCAAGCGCAGGCTCGGCTTCACCGGATAGATGTAGGTGCCGCGGGCGACGAACTCCTTGAGAATGTCGTTTTGAACCGTTCCTCGCAGGGCGTCGCGCGAGATTCCACGCTCGTCCGCCACCGCTACATACATCGCCAGCAGGATGGCGGCGGTGGCGTTGATGGTCATCGAGGTCGACACGGACTCGAGGGGAATCTCTGTCAGCAGGCGCTCCATGTCATCCAGCGTGTCGATGGCCACTCCGACGCGGCCCACCTCTCCTGCCGCCAGTGGGTGATCTGAATCGAGTCCCATCTGGGTGGGCAGGTCGAAGGCGACGGAGAGCCCGGTCTGGCCGGAGGCGAGAAGGTACTGGAACCGGCGGTTGGTCTCTTCCGGCGTGCCGAAGCCGGCGTACTGCCGCATCGTCCACAGCCGCCCCCGGTACATGTTCGGGTAGACGCCGCGGGTGTACGGAAACGCGCCTGGATACTCC
>CAZJXR010000266.1:0-1975 GCA_964550085.1 uncultured Gemmatimonadota bacterium | reverse complement strand
TAAATAGCCCGACACACTGGCCTGGTCCGAGCGCAATATGGCCAGATCATCCGATATCGACATGGCCAGAAACGCGACCCCCTCCAACCCCTCGATTCGTGGAGCGGCGGCCAGTGCGGTCCGCCCGCCGAAGCAGCTCCCGACCAGTACGAGGCGGTGGAGGCCCTGGTCCCGCATCCATGCGGCGGCAGCGATGGCGTCGGTCACAAAGGGGCGATCGAGACGAAATACCTCCACCGACCCCGTGCTTTCGCCCAATCCGTGGTAATCGAAGCGAAAAGCATGACAACCCAGCGAAGCCAGGCGACGGGCAATGCGCACGGCCAGTCGGTTCCGCTGGAAGGCGACCATGTTGGGACCGGCACCGCTGAGCAGCAGGACCCCGATACCGATCGGCTTGGCGGTCGGTCGCGAAAAAACGCCGAACAGCGTCTCGCCGTCGGCCGGGAAGAATACCGGCGTTTCGTTCGGCCTCGAGTCCGCCATGGCAGCCCCGGTCACGAGATCGGTTGCGAGCTCATTGCTGCGGACAGCCACTCGCTGGTGGTGGCCACGAGGGAGTCGACCCAGGTGGCGGTGGACCTTTCCGTTTCCTGAAACCACCACGCCACCTCGTTCGCCACCAGCTCGACTGTGACAGAGAAGCCGGAGCGTTCGAGGCGATCGATCGCTTTCGCATAACCGCCGCGCAATTCTTGGCTGCGGCCGAACTGTACCCACAGGATCGGGCGCTTCTGTTCGCCCAGCTCTCCTTCCAGCGAGTGCCCGCAAGCCGTCTCGTACAGAGAGCGATCGATCGAAAAGCCCAGCACATCGATGAATCCCTCGCGCCGGAGCTGCTCGAGCAGGGCAGTCGTCGACAAACGAGGTGCCGTGGTCGTCGTTCCGATTTCGCGAATGAGCCGGGTACGAACGACTTCCCGGAAATACTGGGTGGGCTCCAACACCGGCTCCCACAGGACGAGCGGCGCAGCACCGTGGCGGGCCGCTGCCGCGGCCGCGACCAGACCGCCCAGGCGTGTCCCGACGAAGGCGAATTGACGGACGTCGGCTCGTTCGGCGAGCAGGTCTGCGGCACTCAGCGCGTCTTGGACCAGGCGTTCGAAGGTCAGCGTCGAGCTCTCTCCCCCACTGTGACCGGTTCCGCGATAGTGGAAGCGTTGAACTGCGAGCCCGCGCATTGCCAGCGCGCGAGCGAGGATCACCTCGTTGCGGTAGTTCTTCATGAATTCGGATTTGATCGGACTGCACACGATCACGCCGGCATCGGCTTCCCCGGCAGGCAGGCAGGTGCTGCCGAAAATGCTCGAGACATGCGGGCCGAAGAACCCGACTTCCTCGACGATCCCGGTGTCGGAATCTCGGCGTGAGCTCAATCCCGTGGGCATCCGCATGGGAACAATGCCAGTCCGGATCGCGCGAATCTCTAGGAGGCTTGCCTCAGCGCCACCAGGTGGGTGATATCGTCCAGCGTGTCGAAGTTGGTGGCCACGAGGTCCTCATCCAGAACCTCGATGCCGAACTCGCTCTCGAGGAACGTGATGAGCTGGAGGAGTTTCATCGAATCCAGAATCTCCGTCTCGAGAAGGCGCACGTCATCCGACACGTCCTGCTCCCCCTGATGTAGCTCGTTGACGATGTAGCTTCGGATTCTCTGTTTGGGATCCATCTCGGAAGTCCCTCTCCTGATACTCGGATCGGTGGCCCAGGCGAGGCCATCGGGCTCTTTCCAGCCAATCGGTCGGCGTTCCGGTGGATTACGCATTAAGCATGCCGCCGTACGGAGCTGGTAACGGCACCTTTCCGGGATCGGGGCGGTGGGCCCGGTGTCCCTTCCGGGAAGGGGCGGGAACGGGCGAAACCGGGCGCTGAGATGAGGTCTACGGAATCGGCTACGGAAAGGGCCGCGTCAGGCGAGAAAGCGGGCGACCGGTCTCGAACCGGCGACCTTCAGCTTGGGAAGCTGACGCTCTAC
>CAZJXR010000265.1:0-1980 GCA_964550085.1 uncultured Gemmatimonadota bacterium | reverse complement strand
GAGCCGCCTCCAACGATCCAGAGGTTCTCGAGCTCCGGATGCCGGTCGACGACGAAGTGGCCGTCGGCCGTGTCGGTGCGCGGGCTGACCCGCGTCTCGAGAAGAGGTTGGCCTCGAAGCGGGGGGAAGGCCTCTTCTATGAACGCGTGCGCTCTTCGGATCTCTTCCTCGCTCACGGTGCGGTCTCCCGTATCGGGGTCGAGCGGGCTGGCGTCCCAGTAAGGGCCGATCTTCAAACCCTTGCCTTGGATGTCGGGGAATCCGTAAACGCCCCGCACCGTGAACGTGGGACAGTTCGGATGTGAGAGTCGCCCGTCGTCCTCCGGTGTCCCGAAGAAGAAGATGGTGCGGCGGTTCAAGCGCATCTTCTTTCCCAGGAGCTCGGGGAACATCTTCGGGTGCCAGGGACCGCAGGCGAACACGAAGCTCTGGGCGGAAATCGTGCGGCCGTTGGAGAGAGTGACTTCCTGGAGCCGTCCCCCAGCGCGTCGGCCCGGGACTGCCCGGGCCTGGACGAAGTGGCCGCCTTTCCTTTCGAACGCGCTCGCCACCGCGAGGCATGACTCGCGGCACAGGAGAACCCCGGTACTCGGCAGATAGAAGCCGTACTCGGCGTCTCCGGCATCGAATTGGGGGAACCGCCGGGATAGCTCGTCCTGCGGAACCACCTCGTTCTCGACACCGAGCCGGTCGAGCACGGTCTTCGTCGTCCGCATGAAGGCCCAGTCCGAGCCGAACGTGATCTGGCCGGTGTCGAAGAGGAGCCGCCGGCCCCACTCTTCTTCTCTCGCTTTCCACCGCTCCCGAGCCTCGATGGCCCACCGGCTGTAGAGCTCCCGATCCCCATAGGCGGCTCGGATTTGCCGCGTTTCTCCGGCGGAGCTCGACCGCGCATTTCCGGGACCGTAAGCATCGATGAGCGTGACCGAGAAACCCATCTCTTTCAGGTAGAGCGCCGTCCAGCCACCAAACGCGCCGGCCCCGACGACAACAACCTCCGGCACTTCGCGTTGGGAGCGCCGAGGCGCAGCGGACGACATCGAGCTCAACGTACCGAGGCTGCATGCGCTCTTGCTCACGACCTCGAGAAACGACCGTCTGTCTAGTTTCTTCACGCTTCGTTCTCCCTTTGCCGGCGGGGAACGTAGCACGCCGACTCGCGAGCCGGCAATTGAGTACGCGAGAGAGACGTGAGCTCAGTCCACCTTTAACACACGCATTGGCTCGACACGAGAGGCCCGCCGGGCGGGAAGGTACACCGCCGTCGCCGCCACGAGCATCAGCATCATCGGGACGGCACCGAAGGCGACGGGATCGAGGGCCCCGACGTTGTAGAGCATGCCCTTCACGAGTTGAGCCGCACCGAGCGCCCCGGCGAGCCCGACGACGGTTCCGATGCCCGCGAGCGTGAGTCCTTCTCGCAGCACCAGCTGGACGACTCTGGGCCCGTCCGCCCCGAGCGCGACGCGAATGCCCAGTTCGCGTTGTCGCTGGGCGACGGAATAGGCCATCACCCCGTATATCCCGACTGCTGCGAGGGCCAGGCCCAAGGCTCCGAAGATACCCAGAACCGAGCCCCCTAATCGCGCGGCGCTTCGCCCAGGCTGCGGTACTTGCCGGTCTCGACCACGCCGATGACCTCGCGATCCGCGTCGGCGGTCCTGACGATCTTCCCGAGCGCCGACTCGTTGGGCCAGAAGCGTTCGGCGAAGCGACGATTGACGATGATGACCGGGGCTCCCGTCCCGTCGTCCCGACGGGTGAAGGTGCGTCCCTCGAGGAGATCGACCCCCATCGTCTCGAGGTAGCCCTCGGTCACGATGCAGTACTGCAAGCTCTTGCGCTCACCCTCCGCGAACTCGTAGCCGGGAATCTCCACACCGCGGTCACTGTTGTTGAAGCCGAGAGGAACGGCGTTGGTGAAACCGACCCCGCTCACCGTGGGGATGACCCGGTCGAGCGATCCGTCGTAGAAGTCCA
>CAZJXR010000264.1:0-1982 GCA_964550085.1 uncultured Gemmatimonadota bacterium | reverse complement strand
GAAGTGTCGTCCGGGGGAGGGATCCCGCAAGGGTCGTACCGTCAGTTGGCCGGGTTGATCGCGTTCGCGCCGGCGGTGATCACGAACTCGCCACGCCGGTTCTGCGACCAGGCCTGCTCGTTCGAGCCCGTCGCGATGGGCCGACCTTCGCCGAACGACACCGTCTCGAAACGGTTGGCGGCCAGACCGAAGTCCGTCAGGAACGCAACCACCGCCTCGGCCCGGCGGTTGCCCAGCGCGAGGTTGTACTCGGTGGAGCCACGCTCGTCGGCATGACCCTCGATGCGGAGCCGCACCTGGGGGCTGGCCTGGAGAATCGCAGCCTTCTGACGGAGCAGGGCGGCGGCGGCCGGCTCGATGTCCGACTCGTCGTAGTCGAAGAACACGCGGGCCTCGAGGGTCTCACGGGCGCTTGCGACGGCACGAGCACGCGCTGCTGCGGCGGCGCTGTCGGCGGCCGCGCGAGCTGCGGCTTCCGCGGCGGCACGCTGGGCGGCGGCCACGGAGTCACGGTAGCGCTGGAGCGAGTCCTGGTCGGGGGCCGGCGGAGCCGGCGGCGGCGGCGGCGGGTCGCCACCGCAGGAACCTGCGACGAACGTGGCGACCAGAACCGTCAGAACAAAGCGGCGGACGATCATCCGAACTCCCGGGTTGAACCTGTTGTGTGTTGAGCGGTGCCCGCCGTTCGGCCAGGCGACGCAACGAAGGTAACCACCTTTGCCGGTGGCGAAAGCCCCTTTGCATATATGCCGAAAGTGGCTGAAACGCAACACTTTCAGGTTGCGCCGCCCGAACCCCTCAGCGGAGCGCCGGCGACCAGTCCGGGACCCCCACTCTCCGACCGGACATCAGCGCCCGGATCCGGCCGGTGGCGGCGTCCACGACGAAGAGGCCGTACCCCCAGCTCCGCTCACCGACGAAGACGATGTGCCGCCCGTCCGGGGCCCAGCTCGGGTCCTCGTTGTTTCCCTCGGATGTCAGCTGGCGCAGCACCCGCCCGCCGTCTTCCAGGTTGGCGACCAGGATGTGGTAGCGGCCCCGCTCGATGCGGCCGTGGAAGGCCACGCGGTCCCCGTGGGGGGCCCAGTCCGGTGACGTGTAGTACCCGCCGCTCCCGTACTGGTAGGGCGAGAGCGTCTCGGCCTCACCGCCTTGGGCCGGCATCAGCATGATCTGCGGCACCGCATCGCCGAACCGCAGGGTGTTGAAGGCCAGCCAACGTCCGTCCGGAGAGTAGGTCGGGGACAGGTCATACCACTGACCGCCCGACAGGTACGTCAAGCAGCAGTCCCGGGCGATGTCGTAGGTGAAGATGCCGCTCTGCCCGCCTCGGCCGAGCACGGAGAACGCCAGCGTCCGACCATCGGGGTGGTAGGCGGGCGTGATGTAGTCCCCCGCCCCGCGCACTTCCGGGACCATGGTGCGAGAGCCCGTGGCGAGTTCCGTCTCGAAGATCCTCGGCTGACCGTTCGCCCACGACGCGAAGGCGATCTTGCGCCCGTCGGGCGACCAGGTGGGCGACTCCACCAGGCTGGCCTCGTCGGTCACCCGCCTCAGATTCTCCCCGTCGGAGTCGATGACGTAGATGTCCTTGTTGCCGTTCTGGTCGGTCATCGTGAACGAGATCCGGCTGGCCGCCATTCCCGGCTCACCGGTGATCCATTCGACGATCCGGTCCGACACCCGGTGCACCGCCATGCGGAAATCGGGGTCGGCGGCCGTCGGCAGCATGAACCGCTCGGTCTCGCTCACCCCCCCGTAGACGACGTCGTGGACGGAGAGCACGAGGACGAAGCCCTCCCCGGCGCCCTCCACCTGCCCATCGACCAGCCAGTCCGCTCCGAGGCGGTCCCAGAGCGCGTAGTCGACGGCGTCGTCCGTCATGCCGTCGGGGAGCTGGTCGATGACGTTGAAGCGATCGGAGTTGCTGATAGGGAAAGAAGCGCGGATCCTCGATCGCCTCCGGCACCCCGATGCAGCGG
>CAZJXR010000263.1:0-2021 GCA_964550085.1 uncultured Gemmatimonadota bacterium | reverse complement strand
GCTGATTGTTCAGGAAGCGAGCCGGGTCGTCTTCAGGGCAAGCCCTTCGTCCCCACCCATTCGCTTTCGCTTTCGGCTTCGGGATTAGACCGATCAAGAAACGGGGACCCTGCGCGAGCGGAGCGAGCCGGGCCGGGAGGGATTGAGCCGGCAAGAAACAGTGCTCAAGGGAATCGGGTCGACCAAGGCGCACGCACTTCCGGCCGCCAAACTAGGTCGTTGCTTTAGCGGAGGCTAGCGGCGGTGGGGCCCCGGGGCACCAATGCATCCGAATGCCCCGTTAAGCCGCAGCGGCGTCGGCCAGCACGCCGAGCGCCATCTCATCACTGACCTCTTGGATGATGACGTCGGCGAACGTATTCCGCAGCGGCCGGGACGACACGACACCGACCCGGAGGTAGTTATCGGTCAGACCGGTCCAAAGTCCGTTCTCGTCCTGCCGCTCGAAGAGCACATCCACCGCCCGCCCAAGATAACGCGAGGCGAACCGACGGCGCTTGCGGCGGGAGAGCGCCCGCAGTCTCCGGCTTCTCTCTTTGATGACCTCGGGATGCACATGGCCATCCTCGCGAGCTGCCCGGGTACCGTAGCGCTTCGAATAGCTGAACACGTGAAAGTACGCGAGCGGCAGCTCCTCCAGGAGTTTCTCGGTGCGAGCGAACGACGCCTCGGTCTCTCCCGGAAAGCCCACGATGACATCCGTCCCCAACCCCACCTCGGGAACGCGGCGCGCTACGTCCTCGACGAACGCGCGATACTCCCCGGCCGAATAGCGCCGGTTCATGCCGCGCAGCACTGAGTCGTCGCCGCTCTGTATCGGGACGTGAAAATAATGACAGAGCTTCTCGGAGTGAATCATATGCTCGACGAGCGCTGGCTCGATGGTGGTCGGCTCGATGGAGGTAATGCGGATGCGCCGCAGCCCCTCGACGGCCTCCAGCCTTCTCACCAGATCGAAGAACGAATTCCCGTCCGCCTGGTACCGCCCGATGTTGACACCGGTCACCACCAGCTCTCGATGGCCGCGCGCCACGAGCTCCCCCGCCTCCCGGAGCACGTCGTTCGGCTTGCGGCTCCTCTCCCTTCCCCGGGTGAAGGGAATGATGCAAAACGAGCAAAAGAAATCGCATCCGTCTTGTACCTTGAGGTTGGCGCGCGTGGTCGTGTACTCGCCCGTGCCATCGATTTCGAAATCCGCGTCGTCGATGAGAAGGGAATGCAGCACCACCGGCTCGGGCAGCTTTCGCGGACGATCGATGAAGGCGGGAAACTTCATCTTGTACTCGGTGCCCACGATCATGTCCACGCCCGGGATCCTTCGGAGCGCCTCGAGCCCCACTTGGGCGTAGCAGCCGGTGACCACCACGAACGCCTGTGGCGAGCGGCGGAGCACCTGGCGAATGACGTTGCGACACCGCGACTCCCCCTGCTCGGTCACCGAGCAGGTGTTCACCACCGCGAGATCGGTCGGCTGGCCCCACTCGACCATCCAGTAGCCCTTGGACTTGAACGCACCCGCCAGAACGGCGGTCTCTGTCTGGTTCAAACGGCAGCCTAGAGTATGGAAAGACGCTCGGTACAAATCGTTTCTCCGGTTTGGTGGCAGTATAACACGCGGTTTCTGTGGCGGGCGTCAGTCGATAAGAACGAGATGAAGCTCGCGAGGGCCGTGTACACCGACCGTATGAACCTGCTCGATGTCCGCGGTGCTGCTGGGTCCGGTGACGAACGTCAGGGCGCTGGGGAGACCCCGATCCCGAACGGCCACGGTTTCGAAGAGCTCGCCGAGCTCGAAGACGATATTCCGGGCACGAAGGACCCCGATATGGACTGGTGGCACCAACGAGACGGCGCGACACTCAGCAGGTCTCGCGAGAAGAACCAGGGTTCCCGTCTCGGCAACACCGTAGTCCACCGCGGTCAGGCCGGCTTTCGCCGAAAAGACCGCCTCGCGGATGGCATCGCGCGAGCCTTTCTCCAAATCACAAAGGAGGGACTCGATCCCCGCTTCGAAAAATGTG
>CAZJXR010000262.1:0-2071 GCA_964550085.1 uncultured Gemmatimonadota bacterium | reverse complement strand
CGCCAATCACGCGTTCTTCAACACCGTCTGGGCGGCGGATCGAGACGAGTCAATCGTGCCCCGGCCGGACTACATACCCGCCGCCGACCAGCAGCGGATCGGGGAGGCATACCTCGCCGCGTTCTCGCGCATTCACCTCCTGGACGAGACGGTGTACTCCGACATGCTGCGTGGGCGGTTGGTGTTCCCCTCCACGTCGGGGTACAAGGTCTACGCGAAGAACCACGAGAAGGACCACATCAAGCTGGTGGCCGCCGGCCCCGGCGGTCTGATACCGGCCGGGGGAGCCACCGTCGTGGGCGAGAACCCGTACCCGCACCAGACGGGCGCAGTGAAGATCGGCTGGCCGAGCGGTGCGGCGACCGTGACGTTCTCCGTGCCCGTGGCGAAGCGGGACGCGTCCGGGCACGAGGTGATCTCGTTCCGCGCGGCGCAGTCCCCATCGCCCTCGAACCCTGCAGCCGGAGGACAGGACTTCCAGCTCGAGCTGGTCGGAGGCGGCAAGACCAAGGGGGTGTTCGTCGGTCAGCTCGATCCGATCCCGCAGCCGTACGACAGCCCGTGGGGCTTCAACTTCAAGATGATGACGGTCGTCCGAGTGCCGCTGCACTCGTTCATCATGAACCACGCCGGAGTGACGCTGAACGACATCGACACGATCCGGCTCCGATTCCTCGGTCCGACGACCGGAGAGATCTATGTGGATGACATCGAGTTTTCGCGCTAGCGCTACGAGCCTGATCCTCGCCTCACCGTTGCTGGCTGGATGCGCGGGCGCGCCGGTGCCGGCGCCCGATTCCCCGCGTCCCCAGGTCGCGCTGCCGGCGCCCGAGCAGCACGGCGGGACGGGCTACGCGCAGGAACCGGTGGAGCTCCGGGCGGTCTCCGCTCGAGGGGTCCGGGGAGACACCGCGTTGATGCGCCTGGCCGGCCCGCCCTTCCTGGAGCGGGCGACGGACCCGATCGCGATCGACGTCCGGACGGAACGGCCGCTCGGGGAGCTCGCGCGAGACGCCGCTCCGCTGGTCTACCTCAACGGCGAGCGGATCGACGAGACGCGGGTGGCCGGCACCGATCGCCTCATCGCGTTCCTTCCCGATCGCACGCGGATCCGGAGCGAGAACCGGGTCGCGGTGGCATGGATCGGAAGCGCGCAGGCCACCATGACGCGGGAGCCGCTCACGCTGCTCGCCGCCGAGATCCGGCCGTAGGCCGGGTCCCTAGGGAGGAGAACACGCATGTCGCACAACATCGGGACCATCCAGACGCTGACCCCGTCCATCGAGATCGGCCCGGACTCGGGCCAGCCCGCGACGATGGGGAGCACGTGGGTGCACGACTTCGTCCATACACCGGCACCGGGAGGAACGAAGTTCGTCATCCTCCGCTTCGGGGCGGCGTCCATTCCGGCCGGCAACTCCGTCGAGGTGGACCTCGGCTACGGCACGGACGTCTTCGACTCGTCCTCCGGTCCGACATTCTGGACCCGGCCCATCAACCCCAGCGCGTTCCCCGGCGGGATACCCATCCGCTACATCGCGGCCGGGAGCCTCGCCGGGAGCGTCGAGCTGCAGCAGTACGGCCGGGGCGAGAGCCTCCCGGGCGATCCCGGTCACCCGAGCATGTCCAACTCGGATCCATTCCTGCTGAGCGGGGCGTACGCCGAGCCAACGTACGATCCCTTCTGGTTCTGCCACGACCCGCCGCAGTGGGAGAACGTCCGGTGTGCTCCCGCCGCTGACATCCGCCGGACGATCGCGCAGAGCTGTGGCATGATCGTCACGGTGCACGCCGGCTCGGTATCGAGCTGCTCCGTGACGCTGATCGGACCGGACACCGTCATCACGGCGGGCCACTGCCTGGCGAGCATCGACACCGAATGGCCCACCAGCTCCGTGACGTTCGATTACGAGACGACCTGTGCGGGGGCCGCGCCGGGCTCCTACAACCCGGTATTCCACAAGGTGACGGGATATCAGAAATTCCGATGGAACGACGGCTCTGGAATGGATTACGCGATCCTTCAGATCGCCATCCCCCCTGGTGGCCTCGGCATACCGGTGGTCCCGCT
>CAZJXR010000261.1:0-2112 GCA_964550085.1 uncultured Gemmatimonadota bacterium | reverse complement strand
CCTCGAGGTGGACGCGCCGGCGGGCCTCCAGCCCCTGGCCGAGTAACTTCCAGCCCGCGACCCAACCAACCAGCGGGGACTGGGTTCCAAACAGTGATCCGCTGAGTCGAAGTCTCGAGCGCTTGCCGGGGTCGAGCGCCGCGGGAAGATTCGCCTGGTTGCGCCCGGCCGCTCCGCACGCGCGCCGCGCTCGCGAGACCGCTAACGTGACCACATGCAGCGACCGCTAGTGTATCCAATGAATCACATGTTGGTTGAACTGGAGGAGGGGTGATGGCGAGTCGAGCAGGTCGGATCGCGAGTCGAGCGCGTCGGCTTGTCGCCCGCATGCTCGTGGTATCCGAGCTCGTTGTGCCTGTCGCCTGCGCGACGAATCCCGCCACCGGCGAACGCCAGCTGTCGCTCATCAGCGAGAGCCAGGAGATCTCGATGGGCCGGGAGGCGGCGGCCGACGTCGACGCAGCCATGGGTCTGTACGCCGACGAGGACTTGCAGCAGTATGTGGACAGCATCGGCCGGGTGCTGGCCGCGTCGTCGGAACGTCCGGGACTGCCGTGGCGCTTCCGCATCGTGGACGATCCGGTGATCAACGCGTTCGCGCTTCCCGGCGGCTTCATCTACGTGGCCCGGGGCATTATGACTCGCTTCAACTCCGAGGCCGAGCTTGCCTCCGTGCTCGGCCACGAGATCGGTCATGTGACCGCTCGCCATTCGGTCGAGCAGATCAGCCGCGCCCAGCTGGCGCAGATCGGACTGGTGGCCGGCGTCGTGTTCGTGCCCGAGATCGCCCAGTACACCGGGATTCTCGGCCAGGGGCTGGGCCTTCTGTTTCTCAAGTTCGGCCGTGACGACGAGCGCCAGTCGGATGAGCTCGGTTTCCGCTACATGACGAACGTCGGGTATGACCCGCGCGGAGCGGTAGCCATGTTCCAGACTCTCGACCGCGAGCAGGCCCGACAGGGCGGCAGCCCGGTGCCCGATTGGGCGTCGACGCACCCGAATCCGGGTGATCGTGTCGCGGCGGCTCAGCAGCGGATCGTAGCGTCCGGGATCGACAGCGGAATCGAGCGGCGGGACACGTATTTGAGCCGCATCGATGGCATGGTTTACGGCCCGAATCCGCGCCAGGGGTTCTTCCGCCAGGCCCGCTTCCTCCACCCCGAGCTGGCCTTCCAGATGGACTTCCCGCAGGGATGGGGGAACCAGAACCTGCCGTCGGCGGTGATCTCGGTTAGCCCGAACGAGGACGCCGTGATCCAGCTCACCGTTTCCTCCGAGACCTCTCCCGAGGTGGCCGCCAACATTTTCTTCGCCCAGGAGGGCATCCGGCGAACCGGCTACGCGAGCCGACGGGTGAACGGCCTCCCGGCGGTGGTGGGATCGTTTACGGCGCAGACGCGCGACGTGCTGCTGGCGGGCCACATCCTGTTCATCGAGCACAGGGGCGTGACCTACGAGGTTCTGGGCTACACGCCCGACTCCCGCCTGAACCGCTACCAGGGCACCTTCTCGGACGTGCTCGGCAGCTTCCGACGTCTGACCGACCCCGAGGTGCTGAACATTCAGCCACAGCGCATCGAAGTGGTCGAGGTGCCGAACGGCATGACGGTGGAGCGCTTCCATCGGCTGTACCCATCCACCGCTCCGTTCGAGACGATTCTGTTACTGAACGGTCTCGAGTCCGGGGCTGTGATCACGCGCGGAACGCCGCTGAAGCGAGTGGTGGGCGACGGGGTACCCCGGGACTGAGTGAGGGGTACAGGTGGCCGGCGGCCCGCGCTCGAGCAGCGGGCCATCCCCGTCGCGATGTCAGAAAGACAGCCTTTGCGGCGTTGTAGGTTGGGGAGCCAAACCACGTTTTACGGGTGCGTCTGTATGAATCGCGGTAACTCGTTCGACGACACGGCCCGCGCACGCCCCGCGGGCGCGGCCATTGTCGCGATTGTCGTAACCATCTCTACCTTGGTCATCGGGGCCGGCTGTACTTCGTTGACGGCGGAACAGCCCAACGCGGGCGGCATCGAAGTCGAGCTGTTCGGGCGCGGCGCCGACGTGCCCGAGAGCGGGTACACGATCACCGTCGACGGCGGGGAGGCCCGTCGGTTCGCTCTC
>CAZJXR010000260.1:1614-2222 GCA_964550085.1 uncultured Gemmatimonadota bacterium | reverse complement strand
GTCGGGCTTCCGAACTGCTGAAACCGAGAGGGCTGGTGATCTCCGTGACGCCCTGCTTGGGCGAGGCGCCGGTGGTGCTACGAACGCTCCTGCCGCTGGTAAGCAAGGTCGGAATCCTCGCATACCTGCGGACACTCAGGATCTCTGAGGTTAGAGACGTGATGTGTGACGGAGGGCTGCAGATTGTGGAGTCCGAGGCTTTCGAGGGCACCATTCCGAGCTATTTCGTCGTCGCCCGGAAGGAGACCCTGCACGGCTGACGGGGTTATGAAACCTCGACGCTGCTCGAGTGTCGACGGACACATGAGGAAGGGCCAGATGCAGAGGATCAAGTGGGCGCTGCTGGGCGTACTCGTTCCGCTGAGCGCCCTCGGTCAAGAAGCTGAACGTTGCGATTACCACGACCCGGTGTGGGCGCCCGATTCGCAGTGGCTGGCGTTCGGCACGAACCGTACGGGCGACTTCGAGGTGTTCACGATTCGCAGGGACGGCGGCGTGTACTGCTCCGTCGCCGGGGTCGGTCTGCGCCACATCCCCCCTGGAGACTACTTGGAGTACAAGCGGACGCGTTCCATGCGGGCCGCCATCCCCTTAGACGACGCGTTCCC
>CAZJXR010000260.1:0-1604 GCA_964550085.1 uncultured Gemmatimonadota bacterium | reverse complement strand
CTCCAACCGCGCCGGCGATTTCGAAGTCTATACCATTCGCCGGGACGGTTCGGAGCTCACGCAGTTGACCCACCGTGAGGGAAATGACGGAGGGCCGGCCTGGTCGCCCGACGGACGGCAGCTGGCGTTCAAGTCCGACCGGGACGGAGTCGGCACCCTCTATCTGATGGATCTCGACACACGATCGGTGTCCCCGATCAGCGAGGCTCTCGGTTCCGCCGCCGCACCGGTCTGGTCCCCTGATGGGCGAACGATCTTCTACGAAGGCCGAGCGAACGACAACCGCGACATCTACGCGGTCGACCTCGAGACGCGGACCGTCCGCCGTGTGACCACCCATCCGGCCAACGACTTTCGACCGGCCCCATCGCCGGACGGCGCCTGGCTGGCCTTTCAGTCAAAGCGTTCCGGAGTCTACCAGATCTACCGAGTTCCGATCGATGGAGGAGAGATCGAGCCGCTCACGAGCGGCGATGCCAACAACGCTTCACCCGATTGGTCACCGGATGGCACGCGGATCGTGTTCTACTCCGACCGCGACGGAGTGGGGGATCTCTACATTCTGGACCTCGGGACCGATGAAGTTACACGCCTGACCATGCATGAGGCATTGGACTACGCGGGCCGCTGGTCGCCGGATGGCACGGCCATCGCGTTCGTCTCCCAGCGGTCGGGTGGAAACGCGATCTTCCTGATCGCACCCGATGGTTCGGAGCCAGTACTCCTGATCGGCGGGTGCAATGGGTGAGCCGGGTTGGGGGCGCCGGTCGCCCGGCCACGCCGAGGTCGGCTGGCGGTCGTCACGCGCTAATCTGGCGCAGTTCGTAGAAACGGACTAAGGTCGTTGCCACAGCGCTCGCACCGACGTGGTCTTTATCAAACGGAGTATCCAACATGTACGGACTGATTGGGAAGATCACGGCCGTGACCGGGCAGCGGGACGCGTTGATCACCATTCTGCTCAAAGGAACCGCCGATATGCCGGGCTGCCTCAGCTATGTGGTAGCGAGGGATTCGGAAGAGGTGGACGCCATCTGGGTCACGGAAGTGTGGGACGATCGGTCCAGTCACGAGGCATCGCTCTCGCTACCTTCGGTGCAGCAGGCCATCGCGGAAGGCCGGCCGCTGATCGCGGGGTTTGGCGAGCGATTTGAAACAGAGCCTGTCGGGGGACACGGATTGATGGTCTCGGAAGCCCGATGAGCTCCGGGAATCATGACGCGACGGTCATAACTCCCACCGACCGTCCCACGGCGGCTTCGCTCTCGAACCTCAAGCCGGATTAGAGAGAAACGCGGCCGCCCGCAGGACCCCGATTCAGCGAGATCAAGCGCGGCTCGGCGGCGGATTCCGGAGACCTCCGTGTTCCGCTCGATGGAGACCCGTCCAGCGCAGAATGTCCTCCATGAGGCACCAGCGCGTGAACGCCGATTGGAGGAGGTTCGCGCCCACGAAGGCGGTGAACAGGAACCAGTAGGGGCTCACCCACCAGCCGAAACCCACACTCAGAAGCACGAAGCTGCCGGCGATCGCCCGGATCTTCCTTTCCATAGTCATGATAATACACTCCGTCCTTGTAGCGTTCGACCTATGATGCTACGGCT
>CAZJXR010000259.1:0-2236 GCA_964550085.1 uncultured Gemmatimonadota bacterium | reverse complement strand
ACCGGATGGACGATCGTCCCGCCGCCTGGGCGCCCGTGCCTGCGCCCTGACCAGTTCAGCCCTTCTTTCTCGGTTGCGCAGCGAGCCCAAGGCGTTCGACGACAGGGAGGGGTGGGCCGACCGCATCGAGCGTCGGGCCGCGCTGAGTCGGCGACCGACGCGCCGACTGCTACCGGCTTACGTTAGAGGGGCAGGCGAGTCACGGTACCCGACGGGCGACAGACTCGTCGTCACCGCGCGCTGAGATGAGCTCGTAGGCTTGGCCGGACTCGTCCGTCCGGAACCGCATTCTCATGCCGCTCCCCGGGATGTAGTACCAACCCCCGGCAACCGGGTAGAACTCGTTCTCGCCTCGATACAGGTGGCCATCATCGGCGGCGATCACGATCGGCGGCCCATCGCCGTCGTACACGCCGGCAAGGACCTCGGGTCGACCCACGGGAGGTCCGACGGGAGGTGGCGATGGGATAGGCGGTACCGCGTCCCCGCGCAGGAGGTCTCGCACGCCGAGCCGGACCTGGGTGCTGACCGTGGACTGGAGGTTGGTCAGGACAACGAGGATCAGCTCCTCCGCCGGCACGACATCGAGAAACGCCTCGTATCCGTTCGTGCGGCCGATCGCCCCCGCCCATGTCGTCGCGTCGGCGTCGTACCATCGCTCCCAGAGGGGCCCGAACGCGCCGTCGTGCACAGCCTGGATGAAGCGCAAGAGGTCCATCGCCGTCGCGTAGACAGACCCGGCTCCATCGAGGAAGCGCAGGTCCTTGTGGGGAGCCTTGACGACTTCGAGCTCTCGACGCTGCGCGTCGAGGCCGAGGCGATACGGCTCGGCCCGAGCTGACATCAAGTAGCGACCGGTCTCGTTCGCAGCCGAGCTCATCGAGGCGGGCCGGAAGACGCGCTCCTCGATCACCTCTCCGAAGGGTTTGCCTTCAACGATCTCGATGACCCGAGCCAGGCAGCTGTATCCCGCGCTGCTGTACAGCCGCTGCGAGCCCGGCTCGAACAGGAGCCCGCGTTCGAGCACGCGATCGACAATGTCGGCCGCGCGTAAAGCCTGCCCCTCATCGATCGGTTCGGTGACCCGATGCGGTACTCCTCCACGGTGGTTCAGCAATTGGTCTATGGTCGGCGCGCCGCCCTCCGGCCCGCGCGGGAATCCGGGGATGTAGCGCTCCACCGGCGCCTCAAAATCCAGTCGTCCCTCCTCCGCCAGGGCGGTAGCGATCACCAGCGTCATGGCCTTGGTGAGAGATCCGATGCCGAATCGGGTCGCCGGCGTGTTCGGCATCCCGGACTCCCAGTCCGCGTAGCCGAACCCCTCTGTGAACAGCACCTCCCGCCCGCGAGCGACCAGGATGACACCGCTGAAGGTCCGGGCTTCGGCGGCCGGCAGGACCAGATCCCGAATCTGCCGACCGAGATCGACGGTGTGTGGCGGATTCGCCCTTTCCTGGGCGGTGACGGGCGACGAGAGCGGAGGACCGAGAAGGAGCATCGCGGACAACAGGACCCGAGCCGGCGCGGCCACGATGATGAAGCGTCTCGAGAGCTCATTCACGCCGTTCTTCTCCTTCGGGAGCGCGAATCTGCGCGTGCAAGAGCGGGTCGTGGGCCATGCTCGCCCGGAGGTCGTCGAGACGAGCGGACACCTCGCTCCACGCGCCTTCGCCCACCGCGGTGAGAAACGCCGTTTGGGCCTGTCGCCAGAGCGGGAGCACCTCCTGAATCCTGGCGGCGCCCTTCCGGGTGAGGTGTGCGATCTTCACCCTTCCGTCACCCGGGTCGCTCCGCAGCTCGACCAGACCGTCTCTTTCGAGAGGCGCAATGGCTCGGTAGAGGGATGTCCGCTCCAGCTCGAGTGCGTCCGCCAGCGGGCGGAGCGGCGACGGTCCCTCCCGCTCCAGGTGTCGCAAGATCGAGTATTGCGTGGCCGTCGTCCCGCTGGGCGCGAGGCAGGCCTCGTAGTGTCGCGAGACGGCACGCGATGTCATGCGAAGGGCGGAACAGGCGCAAGGCCACTCGTGGGGATCGATCGTGCTGTGCATAACATTGATGAGTATACATCAATATTACCGGAGACGCAAGCCGAAGCGCGTCAGGCATCATCGCCTGATCGCGTCCCGAGCAGGTCGTCAAGCAGAGCTCGGTTCGTGTGAGAGCCCCCACTCGCCAGGATCTCGTCGACCATGGCAGCGAAGTCGGGGAGAAAGCCCGCCCTGAAGTGTCTCCACCA
>CAZJXR010000258.1:0-2260 GCA_964550085.1 uncultured Gemmatimonadota bacterium | reverse complement strand
CCATCGGAGTCCTTCGCCAGGCAGCGGAGAATCACGGCTTCGAGGTCCGGCGGCACCGGCTTCTCGGCGACCTCCGACAGGGGTGGAGGGGCCTGCCTGATGTGGGCCGTACAGACATCGATGATCGAGCGCCCCTCGAACACCGGGCGACCGGCGACGGCGAAGTAGGCGACCGCGCCGAGCGCGTACAGGTCGCTGCGACGATCCACCGTGCCCGGCGCCTCGATCGCTTCCGGCGACAGGTAGAGCGGTGTTCCGGTGAACGATCCAGCGCTCGTGAGTGCCGCGTCCCCGTCTCCGCTTAGGTCTTTCACGATCCCGAAGTCGAGTACCTTCGCCACGTCGAACAGACCACCTCGCTCGCACAACATGATGTTGGCCGGTTTGATGTCGCGGTGGATGAGGCCCCGCTGGTGCGCCTCGGCCAGCGAGTCGCAAACCTGCCGCAGCACGTACACCACGCGACCGGGGTGGAGGGGCCCCATCGTCTTCACCAGCCGGTCGAGGCTGACGCCCGGCAGAAACTCCATCGCGTAGTAGAAGGTGCCGTCGGAGGTGCGGCCGTAATCGAAGATGGCGATCGTGTTCGGGTGCGTGAGCTGGCTGGTGAGCTGGACCTCGCGCTCGAACCGGGCGACGTCGACGTAGCTCGCCCGGTCGGATCGCAGCAGCTTGACGGCGGTCGGGCGGCGGAGCATGGCGTGGCTGGCCCTGTACACCTCGCCCATCCCCCCTTCGCCGATCTTGTCCTCCAGCGTGTACTGGCCGAGCTTTTGGGCGCGCCGGGTAGCTCGGGCCGCACTTCGACCGAGACGCGAAATGACGGTGGTGGCGAGGATCACGATGCCTGACGCGATCGCCAGCAGACCAAACAGACTCCAGAAGATCGTGCGCAGCCTGTCCAGCACTGCATATGCTTCGACCCGATCGACCTCGGTGGTGATACCGATCTCGTACTGGGGCAGCCAGCGCCACGCCCCGACCACCATCACGCCCCGGTAGTCCCGGTATCCGTCGAGATCCTCTCCGTTACGCCCCGCCACCGCGGCGGCCGCCATCCGGGTGAGAGGCTGCTCCTCGCGCGGGACGGACGGCACGAAGCCACGCACCATGTCGCCCTCCGGATCGCGCACCTGGACGTTGAGGATGGCCCGCACCGAGGTGTCGGCCGGCAGCAGACCGATGTCCCGCAGATGATGGTTGAAGCGGCTGTCCGAGACCATGACACCGTCGCGGTTGAAGGCGTACGTTTCGCCGCTTTCGCCCATTCGGGCGACCTGGAGGATGCGCGCGAAATCGTTCTCGGGCGGAATCCGGAAGCCGATCGAGCCGATGACCTGCGCGCCCGCATCCCGAATTGGCGCCAGGACCCCCATGATGGGGCGTTCGGCAGCCAATCTCCCCAGACTGTCGGGGAGCGGGACGGTCGAAGCAAACGGTGCCGTCACCACGGCCTGGCCGGCGAGCGCCTTTTGTACGTAAGGCCACACCGGATCGTCCCCATCCAGGCGGCTGCCGAGCAGTCGGTCGCCATCGGCGGCCACGATGCGCCCCAGGGTGTCGGTGACCACGAACCCCAGATAGCCCATCGTCCTGTCCACCGGCTTGAGGAACTCACGCAGCTCGGTCTGTGCCGGGGAGGTCGCGAGGCGAAGTTGCAGCTCCTGCCCGCCCTCGGCCGCGACCCGCGTCAGCCTCTCGACGCTGCGGGTGACGGTCGACCCATCGGCCAGCTCGGTCGCGATCTTCTGCTGCGTCGCAAACCACACCTCGAGGGCGGCGATCTCCGCCTGGAGAATCGCGGTCAGCTGGTCACCCACCTGACCGCGGATCGACCGCTCCATCGTGCCGCGGATCCACAGGCCGAGCGCGATGAGCCCGATGACGAGTCCCGGAATGAACCAGCCTTTGAAGCTGAACGCGGGCGGTCGAAGGACCCGGGTGAGGTTGGTTAGCCCTCCGGACTTTCGATTGTCTGCCAGGCTCGACATCATGTTCGTCCGTCGGTGACCGGTAGGTCTTCCGGTGCCGCACGAGGCAAAGATAATCGCGCCGTGGGCGGGCGACCAATCGCCCGGCATCCGGCACCCGCAGCCGCGCGACGACCGAGAGGCTCGCCGCCCGGTCGCCTGCGTCCCCCATCGCCCGAAAGGTGATCGCAGTGGAGTCTCGTCAGACCCGGCTCGTGTACGAGACAGTGATCATCGGTGCCGTGGGCGCGGTCGCGGCGCAGCTGTTCGTGTTCCTGCTCGGGTTGTGT
>CAZJXR010000257.1:0-2280 GCA_964550085.1 uncultured Gemmatimonadota bacterium | reverse complement strand
GGATCGCCTCGTACGGCCACGAGGTCGGCGCGCTTCCCGGGTGTCACGGTGCCGAGTTCGGCCTGCTGAGTGATCACTCGTACCAACCAGCGGGCACTGATCGGCGCGGTGGCGGCCGTCGATCTCGCTGGTGGCCTGGCGCTCCAGGTCCGCGAAGCGGCTGCCAGGTGTCAAGTTTACCTTGAGGACGATGGCAACGATTCTCGAGCGATCCGTTCAGGAGAGAGGTTCCGATGAGCAATAAGAAAGTGATTGCGGTGGTGGGAGCGACCGGCGCCCAGGGCGGCGGTCTGGCCCGTGCAATTTTGGACGACCCGGACAGCGAGTTCGCGGTCCGCGCGCTGACCCGGAACCCGAACTCCGACCGGGCCCAAGAGCTTGCCGCCCGCGGCGCCGATATCGTCGAGGCGGACCTCGACGATATCGAAAGCCTGAAGCGCGCCTTCGCCGGTGCGTATGGAGCGTACTGCGTCACCAACTTCTGGGAGCACATGTCTGCCGAGCGCGAGACCGCGCAGGGGCGGGCGATGGCGGAGGCGGCGGCGGCGAACGGACTCCAGCACGTCATCTGGTCGACGTTCGAGGACACCCGGGATCTGGTGCCGCTCGACGACGATCGCATGCCGACCCTGGAGGGGCATTACAAGGTCCCGCACTTCGACGGAAAAGCCGACGCGAACGCGGCATTCACGGAGCTCGGCGTGCCGACGACGTTCTTCTACACGTCCTTCTACTGGGAGAACTTCATCTTTTTCGGTTCGAACCCCCAGCCCGGCCCGGACGGCGTCCTGGCCGTCACGTTCCCGCTCGGCGACGCGAAGATGCCCCAGATCGCGGCGGAGGACATCGGGAAGATCGCGTACGGGATCTTCAAGGCGGGCCGGAAGTTCATCGGCCGGAGGGTGGGCGCCGCCGGCGAGCACCTGTCGGGCCACGAGATGGCGGCGGCGCTTTCGCGCGCGCTCGGCCGGGAAGTCCGCTACAACGCGGTTCCGCCCGATGTGTTCCGCGGCTTCGGTTTTCCGGCGGCGGACGAGGTGGGAAACATGTTCCAGTTCAAGGCCGACTTCGAGGAGCAGTATCGCGGCAAGCGCGACCTCGAGCTGGCGCGGTCTCTCAACCCGGCCCTCCAGACTCTCGACGAATGGCTGGCGCAGAACAAGGACCGCATTCCGTTGGGACCACAGTAGGCGGAAAACGATCGCGAGCCGCAGAACGCTGGCCGAAGCGTTCTTGGCGACGCCAGTGCCGGCATTTCATGCCCGCGTCGAGCTGCGGCCGGTCTTGGCTACGTGAGCGGACCGTACCGCGAGCGGACAGTGCCCCGGGCCGACTCAGCCGGCGGCCCGGCCCTCGATGCGGTCCAGGTGGTCGGCCCACCCCTCCGCCATTCCTTCCCGGTATTCCTCCGGCATAGGCCCGAAGGCCGAGTGCACGAAGCGAAGCGTCGTGACACCGTCCTCCTCCGCCAGCCGATACTGCACGTTGTTGCTCACCGGATAGGACATGAACAGGGGCCCGGTGAGCTCGAACAGCGTGTGCGGCCGGATGGCCTGCACGTGCGCCCACAGGTGTCCCGCCCCGTCGCCGAGGTCCCGGTACCAGCGCCCTCCGGGAAATGCCTCGACCTTCAGATTCAGCGGAGCCTCGTTCTCGCCGACGAACCCGGGTCCGACCTCATCCAGCATCGCCGCCCACACGTCCGCGATCGGGGCCTCGATGCGTCGCTCCAGCTCGATGCGGAGCTCGTGCTCCGCCGCTACCTGCGTCGTCGTTGTCATCGTTCGTTCTCTCTACGTTTCGGGAATTGCTGCGTGCGTTCGCTACGCTCTTCCGCGCGCCGCTGAATCGAATCGAGGTGCCGGTTCCACATCCGCTCGCACTTCGAGACCCATTCGTGCACCGGCCGGAGGGCATCTGGATCGGCCGAGTACAGGCGCCGCCTTCCGTCCCGCCGCACGATCACCAGGTCGACCTGCCGCAGCACGCGGAGATGCTTGGACACCGACGGCTGGTCCATCTCCAGGGCCTGCGCCACGTCGTTGACCGCCCGCTCTCCCGCGCATACGAGCTCAAGGATCGCGCGACGCCGCGGTTCGGCGATCGCGTTGTAAACGTCGGAGTCGGCGGTAGCTCGTGCCATGTTTTAATTATATTCCGATATGAGAATATGTCAACCGTCGTCGAACGCCTGGGCTCGCTCTGCAACCGAGAAAGAAGGGCTGACTGGTCAGGGCGCAGGCACGGGCGCCCAGGCGGCGGGACGATCGTCCATCCGGT
>CAZJXR010000256.1:0-2287 GCA_964550085.1 uncultured Gemmatimonadota bacterium | reverse complement strand
GACCGCTGCCAGTGCGTGCGAGGGCAACGGGATCATGCCGTCGCGCGAACAGACACCGCACGGCGGAACGGCGGTCGTGGGCGTCGCACGGGGAGCGACGACGCTCCTTCCCCCATTGGCCGCGGCGGCCCTCGATTTTGAGCTGTCCGGGACGCTCTATCTCGCCCTGAACTACGCCGAGTGGGGCGATGGCGAGCTTGTATTTGTGGAGGATCATCCGTTGGCCCTTGCCCGCCGGTGGTCCTTCGGACCGGACAACAACACCCTCACCTATTACCTCGACCCACGGCGCCATTGGTCGGACGGCCGCCCGGTGAGCGCCCGCGATGTAGCCTTCACCTACCAGCTGCTCGCCGATCCAGAGCTGGCACTCCCGCTGTCGTCGACCACCGAACACATGGACTCGGTGGTCGTCCAGGATGACTCGACGGTGGTTTTCTATTTCGCCACGCCGTATCCGGGTATGCTGTTCGACACTGGAGTCGGAGTCATCCCCGAGCACGTGTACGGTGCGATCCCGCGTGACCAGTTGCAGGGTTTGCCCCGCTACCAGGTTGGCGACGACTCGCTCCTGGTGGTCAGCGGCCCGTTCCAGCTCGAGAGCTGGGAACCGGACGCTCAGATCGTGCTCGTCCGCAACGACTCGAGCTTGAATCCGGCGCGACTCGACCGCGTCGTGCTCCGTGTGATTCCAGACGAGACGACGCGAATCGCCGAGCTGAGACGGGGTGGCCTCGATATCGCGCAGCTCGGTTCCTATCGCGAAGCGGCGCGACTCGAGCAGGCCGGCGTGGCCCGAATCGAGCGAATTCCACAGCGCGGGTACGACTACATCGCTTGGAATCCTTCACGCTTCAGGGCGTTCGAGATGCTGAACGTGCGGCGGGCACTTTCGCTGGCGATCGACCGGCCCGCGCTCCTCGCCGCCCTCGACATGGTCGACTATGCGGAGCCCGCCTTCGGGCCATACGGAATTCTTTTTCCGCGCCTCACCACGGCCCCGCCTGGCGGTACCGGGTTCGATCCGAGCCTGGCGCGTCGGCTGCTCGACTCCGCCGGCTGGCACGACACGGACGCGGACGGAATTCGAGAGCGGGCGGGCACGCCCCTCGCATTCGAGCTTCTGACCGAAGCGGGCAATGAACGGCGCGAGTCGGCTGCGCTCATGATTCAGAACCAGCTCGCGGCAATCGGTGCGGCGGTCACGCTCCGGACGCAGGAGTTCGGATCACTTCTGGACCGGGTCATCCAGCGCGACTTCGAGGCTGCGCTGCTCGGGTGGCAGGTGGGACTCGATCCGGACATCTCCTTCTTCTGGTACGACCCCGGCAGCCCGTTCAACGTCGTCGGATTCGACAACCCCCAGGTTCGTGCGCTCCTCGACAGCGCGCAGAGTCAACCCACGGCAGTGGACGCCCTCCCGTACTGGAAGCGCGCCGGCGATGCGATCGCCGCCGCCTATCCCTACGCTTTTCTGTGGTTCTTCGATCAGCTTGTCGCCGTGGGTTCGGGCGTAGGGGGCGTGAAGGCGGGGGTTACCGGCTTCGCGCATGATATGGCGAGCTGGTATCGGGTCGACGGTACGGAGCCCTACGACCCCCCGTAGCTCTGTCTCCCTTCGCACGACTGTCTCGTTACGGTACAGGTAGGACCGAAAGCCGTTCGGGCCAAGACTCGCTGTAACTAACGCTATTGCAGCGACTTAAGCCGACGGCGAATCCCCGGCCAATCCCTTGCCTTCTTCGACATGCACGGCGCCCGACGGACGGTTCCGATCGGCGCTACAGCCACCGCTCGAAGGAGGAATCGATGATGGCCCGTCTCACGCCTTTCACGCTCCGCGTGCCAATGGCGATCGCTTGTTTGACCACTGTCGTCGCCGCCTGCAGCGACGCACCCACCGCGCCCGGTTCGGCAGCCGACCGTTCGGTTGCTCTCTCGATCGCCATCCGGTCGCCGCTTGCAACCGTCGCCGGCCAGTCTGTTTTTGCCGCGCCCTCGCTGGATCTGGTGCTGGACGATGGGCAAAACTCCCTGGTCCTCACGCAGGTGGCGATGGTCGTGCGGGAGGTCGAACTCGAACGACAGAATGATGGTGAGATCTGCGATCGCATGGACGCGACCGACCGGGACGAGTGCGAGAAATTCCTGGTCGGGCCGCTCATCTTCGAGTTACCGGTGGACGGCAGTATCGAGCACGTCATAACCCTGCCGGACGTCGATCCCGGCACGTACGACGAAGTAGAGATCGAGATCCACAAACCCGGAGACGACACCCCGGAAGAGA
>CAZJXR010000255.1:0-2289 GCA_964550085.1 uncultured Gemmatimonadota bacterium | reverse complement strand
CGCATCGAGCAGCGCGCGCACGCTCTCATCAAAATGAATGCCCATGTGGCGCGAGGCTTCGGCCGGGTCGCCTGCCTCCACCGACAGCGCGATGGCGAGATGCGTCTCCAGCATCGTCTCCCGCGCCGCCGCCGTCGTGCGCGAGCGCCAGCCAACGTGCCAGGTCTGCCGCATGACGCCCTGGAAGGCGCCGACGATCAGCCCGTAGACCGGGTTGCGGCAGGCCCCGGCCAGCGCAAGGTGGAAGGCGAGGACACGCTCCATCAGCACCGGCGGGTCGGCCTCGGCCTCGCGCATCGCGCGGGCGAGCGCGACGATCCCGGCCGCCTCCTCGTCGCTCCGGCGCAGGGCCGCGAGGGCGACGATCCGCGCCTCGATGGTGCGGCGGACGTCGTAGATCTGCTGGATGTTGATCTGCTCGGTATGCACCCCGTGCTCGATCAGCAGAAACAGCGGCGCGTCGTCGATCCGCGCCACCGCGGCGCGGCCGCCGGTCGACAGCTCCACGATGCGCATGGCGGCGAGGGAGCGCAGCGCCTCGCGGACCACGGTCCGCGAGACGTTGAACTCCCTCGACAACTCCGCCTCGCTGGGCAGCCGGTCGCCCGGCATCAGGTCGTTGCCCCGGATGTGACGCGTCACCGCACCGACCACCTCCGACACGAGGCCCGTCCCGGCCCCCGCCCGTGGCGGATCGCTGTCTGCGGCATCGATCACCATCCCCTCAACCTGTATGACAGGTTTGTCTTGATCGTGAGGAAACAATCGGATTTCCTGCCTGTCAAGTCCGCAGAAGGGAGGAGCAGGATGGCGGAGCTCGTCTTCGATGCTCGCGACGTGGTGGGGGAGAGCCTCGTCTGGGACGACCGGCACGCCCGTCTCGTCTGGGTCGACATCGTCGGCCGCCGCATCCACCGCCTCGATCCCGAAACCGGCGCGCACGAAAGCTGGGAGACGCCCGGCCGCGTCACCTCCATCGGGCTGCGCGCCGATGGCGGCGCCATCGTCGGGCTGGAGCGGCACCTCGCCCTCTGGGACTGGGCCGACGGGTGGGAGACGCTCTGCGAGGTGGAGCCCGACCTGCCCGGCAACCGCCTGAACGAGGGGGTGGTCGGCCCCGACCACTGCTTCTGGGTCGGCACGATGGCGAACAACATCGCCGACGACGGCTCACCCAGGGAGGCCGGCCCCGATGCCGGCCACCTCTACCGCTACGCCCCGGACGGCACCGAGCAGTGGAACGTCACACTTGGTCTTGGACGTGTCAGTGGCCTAGCAGCCGACGACCTGGGCAACGTCTACGTGGCTGGAACCGGTGAGGGCGGGCTGTTCACTGTGAAATACGGGCCGGACGGGACCAAAGAGTGGGAGGCTGCCTACGCTGATGCCGTTAGCCTTAGCGATGAGGCCCGCGCTCTCGCGCTCGATGCTGACGGTAACGTGTACGTAACTGGGAACGCTGAATCGGACACAGGTGATGACTATGTAACCATCAAGTACGGGCCGGATGGAAGCGAGTTGTGGGTGGCCCGGTACGACGTCGGAGGGCCATCAGGCAGCAACGATTCGACCGAGGCGATTGCGGTAGACGCCGAAGGCAACGCGTACGTGACTGGTATGTCGATTGACCTCGCGGAGGCCTCTCAGGGGGACATCCTCGGTTCGACCGACGTTGTCACGGTCAAGTACGGACCGGATGGAAGCGAAATGTGGGTCGCCCGGTACGATGGCCCTGACGGCACAGAAGACTCCACGAGAGTCGTGGCCGCCGACGACGAGGGCAACGTCTACGTTCCGATCTGGTCCCAGATTAGCTTTGAACACGGCGAGTCCGCTCTGATCAAGTACGGGCCGGATGGAAGCGAGCTGTGGGTGGCCCCCGTCGATGCAAATGCCTGGGATTTGGCTGTGGATCGATCGGGCTATGTGTATGCCACGGGCTACGGCTTCGGCGCGGTGAAGCTCTCACCTGACGGGTCGGTACTCTGGGAGTCTAGTTATGAGGGCACCGGTAGTCCGCAGTTCGAGGTATCGGATTCGGCTGAGCTCATTGCGCTGGACGCGGACGGCAATGTGATCGTCGCCGGATACTCATTCGAGCCGGACACGTTCTCGGACTTCACCACAATCAAGTTTAGTCCCGACGGCGCTCAATTGTGGCTCGTTCGCTACGACAACACCCAACCTGGCGACCCTATTGGCTCTTCCGAGGGCGTGTCGGCGATGACGATAGATTCTGATGGCAACGTTTACGTCACCGGCCACTCTGAAGGTCCTGGGACGGATTTC
>CAZJXR010000254.1:0-2299 GCA_964550085.1 uncultured Gemmatimonadota bacterium | reverse complement strand
CATGGTCGCGCTCGCTTTTGCAGCCATCTACTTCATCTGGGGGTCGACCTACCTCGGTATCCGGATCGCGATCGACACGCTGCCTCCGTTCCTGATGGCCGGGACCCGATTCGGCACCGCCGGACTCGTGCTGCTGCTCTGGGGCCGATCGCGGCCCGACGCACGACGTCCCAGCCTTGTCGACTGGCGCGATGCGACCATCGCTGGCGCTGCCCTGTTCCTGTTCGGCAACGGCGCCCTGACCTGGGCGGAACAGTACGTCCCGTCCGGCTGGGCCGCCCTCGTCCTCGCCTCGATCCCGGTGTGGATGGTGCTGTTCGACAACCTGCACAACGGTCGACTGTGGCCGGGCGCGCGGGTCGCGGCCGGACTCGGGCTCGGCATCACAGGCGTGCTGCTGCTCACCCGGCAGAGTGAGCCGAGCGCCATTCTGCGCGCGGAAGGGATTTCGCTGGCCGGCGGGGTCGCCGTCCTGACGCTCGCCGCGATCGCGTGGACGCTGGGATCGCTGTTCGTCAGATACCGGGGCCGCCGTCTGCCGCTGCCGGTCGCGCTCGGAATGCAGATGGTCGCGGGCGGAGCCCTCCTCGTGGCGGTGGGGACGGTGCGGGGGGAGTGGGGTGGGCTCGCCCATACGGCGCCATCGTGGCTCAGCGTCGGGGCGCTCCTCTACCTGATCACGATCGGCACCCTGGTCGCGTATGCGGCCTACGCGTGGCTGCTGCACGTGAGCACGCCCGCGAAGATCGGCACCTACGCATTCGTGAACCCGGTGGTGGCCGTCGCGCTCGGCTGGGCGCTGGTCGGTGAGCCGATCACCGCCACCATGCTGGCGGCGGCCACCCTGATTCTCGTCGCCGTGGCGCTCGTGTTCCGCGGCCCACGGCCGGCACCTCGAACCACCTATCCGACTGGAGGTAGTGACGTGATTGCTCGAAGCTGGCACGGTGTAGTTCCCGCCGACAAGGCAGAAGAATACGCGGACTACGTTCGTCAAACAGGGATCAGAGACCTCACGGCCACCGAGGGGAACCGGGGCTCGTATCTCTTCGTGCGACGCGACGGAGGAGATGCGCACTTCATCGTGCTGTCGCTGTGGGAATCGCTCGACTCGATCCGCCGCTTCGCGGGCGACGAAATCGAGAAGGCGCGTTATTACCCGGAGGACGGGCGGTTCCTGCGAGAGCTCGAGCCGAACGTCACCCACTATGACATCGTGACCGAGGGCTGAAGCACAAGAAGCGCGGCAGACCAACAGCGGCGCAGGTCGGCGGGTGATCCCCAGGCCGCCGCGCTCATCACCCATCACCCGCGACCCGCGCGCCCTCAGACCTACTCGAGAACCGTGATCCTCGCGTCGCGCATTATGGTCGGATGCACCTCGCAGAGGTAGATCCACTCCCCGATGACGTTGGGCACGAAGATAAACACCTCTCCTTGCTGAATCAGGCCACTATTCAGCTCGGCTCCGCCCTCGGGCACGGTGGAGGCGGTGACCGTGTGCGGCACGCCGTCGAGATTCACCCAACGAATCGTGTCGCCGACGCTGGCGATCACATCCTGAGAGCCGCCGGGCGCCACGAAGGCGATGTTCTGCATGTTGATGGTGACGGTTCTCGAACCCGTGACGTCGCCTCCGCCGGAATCATCCGCCGGTCCCGTACCGCCGTCGTCGCCACAGCCGATCGGCGCGATTGCCATTCCACTCACCCATATTGCTGCCACTATTCGCTGCGTTATCATGGTGTCCTCCCTCTGCCACACTACTCATCTTCAGGAACATCATGCCTCGCGCATGAGCGCGTGAATTCTCACCCGAATCCGATCGAGCAGACCGGCGAGTGACTCGAGCTCTGCCGCGTCGAGGTCGGCCATTGCGGCTTCTTCCGCCTCGCCGACTGCCTCTTCGAGTCGGGTTATCGTATCCGTGCCCGAGGGCGTGATTCGGCAGAGCACCTGTCGGCGGTCCTTCTTCTGTCGCACCCGCCGCAACAGGCCCTTTTCTTCCAATCGGTCCACCAGGCCGGTGATCCCCGGATTGCGCTCGACCATCCGGTCTCTCACCTCGAGGGTCGGCAGGCCTTCGGGACCCGCTCCGCGCAGGATGCGGAGCACGTTGTACTGCTGGAGCGTCAGTCCTTCGCGGCGCACGACCGGCTCGACGAACCTGCGCAGAACATCAGTCGTACGAACGATCGCCAGGATGGTCGCCTGTGCCGGTGATCGGAATGGACGCCGCTGGCCGATTTCGCGCTGCAGTGCACTGCGCTCGTCCTCCATGGAAAATAGTATACATATC
>CAZJXR010000253.1:0-2343 GCA_964550085.1 uncultured Gemmatimonadota bacterium | reverse complement strand
GAACCTGCACTGCTCGGTAGTCAACGCCGGCGACGGACCGCACGAGCACCCGACCCAGGCGTTGCTCGATCTGCTGACCATTCGCGACAAGCTCGGTTCATTAGAGGACCGCCGAGTTTGCATCGTCGGCGACATTCTCCACTCCCGGGTCGCCCGGTCCAACATCTGGGGGCTGCTCAAGTGTGGGGCCGAGGTGGCCGTATGCGGCCCCAAGACGTTGATTCCGACCGACATCGAGCGACTCGGCGTTCGGTACTTCACGTCGATCAACGAGGCGATAGAGTGGGCGGAAGTACTCAACGTGCTCCGCCTGCAGCTGGAGCGCATGCACGCCGGCTACGTCCCGTCGCTGCGTGAGTACAACCGCGTGTTCGGCATCAGTCGGGCCCGCCTGGAGCGTGCCAGCCACGAGATCTTGGTGCTGCATCCGGGGCCGATGAACCGCGGCGTCGAGATCGATTCCGACGTGGCCGACGGACCGTTCTCGGTGATCCTGGACCAGGTCACGAACGGCGTCGCCGTTCGCATGGCTGTCCTCTACTTGTTGACGGGTGGGAAGCCCGAGCAGGCGGAGGAAGCGAAGCAGGGAGGCGAGTGATGCGGCCGCTGGTGCTTCGCGGAGGTCGACTGATCGATCCGTCGCAGCAAATCGATATGATCGGTGACCTTCTGGTCGACCGCGGCCGGATCGTCGAGATGGCCCCCTCCATCTCGGCCCCGGATGAGGTGGATGAGCTCGACGTCTCCGGCCTCGTCGTCGCTCCGGGATTCGTCGACCTGCACGTCCACCTGCGCGAGCCGGGCGGCGAGCACAAAGAAACGATTCGTTCCGGTGCCCGCGCGGCGGCGGCGGGCGGCTTCACGACCGTGTGGACGATGCCGAACACCGATCCGCCGATCGATGACCCCGCCGCGGTGGGCTACGTGCGCGCCGCGGGCGAGCGCGCCGGGGGCGCGAAGGTGAGCCCGATCGGGGCGGCGACTACGGGGCTCGCGGGTCGGCAGATGACCGAGGTGGGCGAGCTCGTGATGGCGGGGGCGGTCGCCGTTTCCGACGATGGAAATCCGATCTGGGATTCCGGCATCATGCGCCGGCTCCTCGAGTACACGCAGACGTTTGGAATCCCGGTCCTGCAGCACGCGGAGGATCCGGCGCTGGCCGGCGGCGGGGTGATGAACGAGGGTGTGGTGGCGACGCGGCTGGGCCTGCGCGGTGTTCCCAACGCCGCCGAGGCGTCCATGGTCGCGAGGGACGTGCTCCTCGCGGAGCGCACCGGCGGCCACCTGCACGTGTGCCATGTCTCGACGCGTGAAGCGGTGGACCAGATTCGGCTGGCCAAGCAGAAAGGGGTGCGGGTGACGGCCGAAGTGACGCCTCATCACCTCGCCCTCACCGAGGAGGAGGTCGTCGGCTACAACACGCAAGCGAAGGTCAACCCTCCGCTGCGCACGCGGGAGGACGTCGAGGCACTGCGCGAGGCCCTCGCCGATGGTACGATCGACGTGGTTGCGACCGATCACGCGCCCCATCACTACCAGGAGAAGGAGCGCGAGTTCGACGACGCCCCGTTCGGCATCAACGGGCTCGAGACGGCACTCGGGCTGTTGGTGGCCGAACTGGTGGTCCCGGGCTTGCTTGATCTCCCCCAGCTCATCGATCGAATGGCGTGCCGGCCCGCCCGCGTGATGGGACTACCGGTAGGGACGCTTCGCGGCGGAAGGCCGGCCGATATCGTGGTCTTCGATCCGCGCGAACGGTGGACCGTCGACCCGAGCGCCTTCCAGTCGCTCAGCCGCAATACCCCGCTTGCCGGCAGGGAACTGGTGGGAAAGGTGCGATGCACGCTGGTCGACGGGCTGATACGATACGGTATGACTGGTTTCTCGGAGCGGGCGCTGGCCGAAACCTTGGACCTGGTGTGAGCGAGTTGAGACGATGAATAGCCAAAAAGTATCGAGGGGTGAAGACATTATCCCGGCCGCGATCAACGCGCTGCTGGACCAGCGCGCCAGGTTCCAGAGCTGGATCGACAAACTCGATCGCAAGCGGGGAGACACCAGTCCGGACGTGTTTCGCAAGGTTCTCGGCGATTATCAGGCACGCCTGGAAGAGGTAGAAGGGGAGCTGGCCGATCATCGCGCCGAGCTCCAATCAGCGCTCGACGAGCGGCGGAAACGTGTCGAACAGCTCGAGGAACAGCGAAGTGCCCGCGCCGCGGAGCTCGAGGAGGTGGAGCTGCGCTATGCGGTGGGAGAGTTCGAGGAAGATGAGTGGACGCAGCTCAAGAACGAGCACCTCGCGGAGCTCAACACGACGGGCGAACGGTTGAGCGCCGAGCAGGA
>CAZJXR010000252.1:0-2349 GCA_964550085.1 uncultured Gemmatimonadota bacterium | reverse complement strand
GACTCTCCCCTCCACCTGTCACGATTGGGGCTCCTCGCCCTGGTCGGGATTGTCCTGGCCGTGGGCGGGGTCGCGGCGGAGCGACGCGACGGTACGTTGGACCTCACGCTGTCGCTGCCGGTCGAACGTCGCGCCTGGCCCGTCATTCAGTTCGCGGTCGTGCTGGGACTGGTTCTCGGCCTGGCGCTCGTGTCGGCTGTCATCCTGACCGTCGGAGGCTCCCTGATGGGCGCGCTCGCACCACCTGGAGCCGTCGCCCGGAGCGTGCTGGTCGGCGGCGTCGGCTCCGCCTATCTGGTGGCGGCCGCCATCCTGGCATCCTCCTGGACTCGCGACCGGATGGTCGCCGCGCTGCTGGTCATCGTGCTCTTCTACTTCACGGCCGATGGAGCGGCCGGGGTCCTGCGCGACTGGGCTCCGGGGCTGGTGCTCGACCCGCAGGCCTGGAGGCAGGGGATTCCATGGCGCCCGCTGGCGGTCGCCGCGGCATCCGCGGGGACGTTTCTTGCCCTCGCGGTTCGGCGCTACGAATCGATGGAGTCCTGAGCGGCAGTGGCTCCGGGCAGACAAGCGTCGATGGTCGCCGGATCCCCTGGCCTCGCGGGTGATCAACGTGTTTCGATAGCCGTCGACGGGTTGTCCGGCGGCGTCCATTCCCGATCGGCCAGGCGCCGCACATTCGCCAGCACCGCGTCCAATTCCGCACGCTCCAGGGCCCGCCCTCCGATGATCACCGCGGTGATCCGACGCGTGTTGGAGATGTCATCGCGGGGGTCCGCGTCGAGCAGAACGAGGTCAGCGATCTTTCCCGTCTCGACCGTCCCCAGCGAGTCCTCCGATCCGATGAACTCAGCCGCGTTCAGCGTCGCAGCGCGGAGCGCGTCCACCGGCAACAGGCCGGCGCGCACGAGCAGCTCCAGCTCTTCGTGGAGTCCACGGCCGGCGACGAGCAGCGGATTCCCTCCCGTGTCGGTGCCGGCCAGCAGTGGCACGCCCGCCGCGTGGAGGTCGCGCACCAGGGTCAGGTAGTGGCGGAAGATGAGCTGCCGCACCTCGACCGCTTCCGGTGGCCGGTCCTTCAAATGCACGTTGTTGGCGGGTTGCCACCACCAGCGGATGTAGCCGGGCATGAGTGATATCTGCTCCCCGACCGCCGGGTTCAGCTCGTCGAAGAACGCGTTCCGCTGGGTGACGAGAAGGGTCGGAGTCACGTAGGTACCGCTCTCCACGAACGTAGCGAACAGCTCGGCCGCTCTCGTCGAGTCGTAGGTTGCGATGAGCGTGCGTACCGCGGCCAGCTGTCGTCCCGGAGTGCCGGGAGGTCCTACCTCGTCCATCGCCGCGATGGCGGCGGGGACGTCCGCCAGCTGCTGCAGCATCCCGATCAGGTGCTCCTGGCTCGCCTGTCCGGCGACCGCGGCGTCGCGAAGCGACACGCGATCGGGCACATGTCCGGCGAAGGGGATGCCGCGCGCCCGTGCCCGCCCGGCGATCGCCATGTACGAACTCCGGTCGAGCAGCGAGTACACCTTGATGAAGTCGGCCCCCGCGTCGGCGAGCGAATCGACGGAGGCCGCTCCCGATGCCGAGTCGGTGACCGCGATTGATCCCGGCCACATCGGCTCGGGCCCGTCGAGAAGCGGGCCGGGCGCGAAGATCCGGGGTCCGAGCAGCTCGTTCGCCGCGATCCTCGCGCGCCAGTCGTCGATCACCGCCCGGCTGCCTCCCATGTCCCGAACCGTCGTGACACCCCAGGCGACGAACAGGGGCATGAACAGGTCGCGCTGATCGGGCGGCGGCTCGAGCTCCCAGAGCTCCGGATCGTCGGGATGCACGTGCATGTCCCACAGGCCGGGAATCAGGAACCGGCCGCCGCCGTCGATGATCCGCGCGTGCCTCGGAACCGGCGTCGTGGCCGACGGGCCGACGCGCACGATGCGGCCGGAGTCCACCACCACGGTCTGATCGCTCAGAGAGCGGAAGTCGGCGGCTCCGACCACTGTCACGTCCACGATCGCGATCGCCTCGGATTGCGGCTCCGCGCATGCCAGGACGAGCGGTAGAAGGCCCGCGACGACGGTCCTCAACGACCCGCGACAGTCCCCTTCCGACCTCATCCTCCTCGCCTCTTATCAGAGGAACCAGCTCCGGCGGGAGGCCTCGCCGACTCGTGGGCCGGTCATTCGACGTGGGAGGCCTTCCGCTCCGGTCGTGGCTGCCCTCCGTAACACACGCAGCGTACATATAGTTGCGGTGCGTCTTCCTGTAGTGCCGGTGCGGTCCCTCGCGGACCTGCCGGCCTCTGTACCAGATTGGAGTGATGGAACTCGAGGATCTCGCGTCGGAGAC
>CAZJXR010000251.1:0-2382 GCA_964550085.1 uncultured Gemmatimonadota bacterium | reverse complement strand
TGCTGCGCGGGTTGTGCTGCGTCACCTTGAGCACGTAGAGCATCGCACGCGCGAACTTCGTCTTGACGTACTTGAAGCACGCCCGCGCTTCGGCATCGGTGTCGAACGCGCCGATGGTGAGGAACGTCTGGGTCACTGCGACGTCGGGTTCGAGCACCGATGGAGCAGCCATCTGCCCCAACCGGTTCAGTTCGTTTGCGGCGGGGACTGCGACCTTCCACTGGTTGAGGGAATCAGGGCCTTCAACGTAGTCGCGACGAATCCACCGGTAGACACGCTTGTTGTTGGCGCGGCCAAACACGCCCACGTACTCGTGGCCGTTGCTCGGTCGTTCGGTCGAGTAGAGAAACCCGACCCGCTCGAACGCGTGGGGACCGATCACGTACTCGTGGCCGTCAGACAGCACCTCAGTTGCTTCCGGATAGTCCTCGTGCATCTTGTCCGTGTATCGGTAGGACCGTCCACTAGTCATGCCAACGGTCTCGAGTGGTTCGAAACCGGCAGCGGCCGTGACCTTGTGCAGGATGGCGTTCAGTTCCGGGTACTCCGTGAACGTGCCGATCGGTTCGCCTGCACGGGTGGCATCCCGGTAGGTCACAGCAATCCCAGCTCGGATCTTGGTTCCCGGGAACAGGTCGGTGCTGTTGCGCACATAGATCGGAACCGACAAGTGCGGGTCCGCCAGCATCTTGGCGTTCCAGGCCTTCGGCGTGTAGCCCGCGTTAAAGAGGAAGCGCGCAGGGGTGATGAGCACGACCTTCTCGGCAACCTCGTAAGCAGCCTCCATGAACTTGTCATAGATCGGCATGTTGTGGGTGGAGTCGCCGACGGCGTCTTCCTGATACGGCGGGTTGCCAATCACGACGTCGAACTTTTTGCTCATCTCAGTTGCCTTCCGCCAGCATGTCGTCGATGGCCTTCCGCCGCTCGTCCTCTGACATCCGGGCGAGGTTCCCGACCCGGAAGTGGCCGGAGTCCTCGATCCAGGCCTTGCGCTCGGGTACGCCGCCCGAGACGGCCTCGATCGTGATGCGATGCAAGATGTCGTTGTGGCTCATCTCGAAGACCTGTGAGGTCAGGATGTGCCGCAGCCGCCCCTCCTGATCGGGGAAGGCATCGGCCAGACCGGTGTCGAGGCGCCGCACCAGCTCCATCAGGTACAGGCCTGCGGTGGAGAACAGGTCGGCGAAAGTCTTGCCCGGGTCGGCGAAGACACCGGGGTCCTCAGCCTCGAGGATGTCGACCATCGTCTTGACCACGTGCTCCGGCGTGAACACCAGGGACGTCTTCTGCGGCGGGATGTAGGCGAAGATGTTTTCGGTCTGCGCGTCGTCGAAGTAGTCGGCCAGCGCTTCCTTCTTGTCCAGGAACTCCTGGATCGCCTGGTCGAAGACGGACTCGTCGAACATGCCAGGGATCGTCGTCACGGTGCCGTCCGCCTCGGTGACCTCCTGGCCGTCGCGCAGGACGCGGAACTCGGCCTCGGTGATCCCGGTGATCTCGTGGAAGACGTCGTCGGGTGTGTAGTCGTCGAAGTTCGACAGTCGGATGTCACGGTCGCCGTACGCCATGAGGAACATCGGGATGGTGCGGGCGAAGCCGCGCAGGTGGGAGCGGGCGTCGTCCATCGTCTGGTTCGCGCGCTTCTGCTCGGTCCTGGTTTCCTCGCGGGTGACCACCTCGGGCACGATCGAGTCCATCGTCTCGGTGACGATGGACAGGATGTTGGCCTTGAACGCCTCGTCCCGCTCGGCCTTCTTGGCCAGGATGGCGTTCGCCTCGACCTCCGTCGCAGCGTGCTCCAGCTCGTCCTCGAGGTGCTTGCTGGCGATGTTGTGCTCGGTGTACGCGCGCTCGACCTTCGCCTTGACGGCCTGCTCGGTGCGCTTCTCGTCGCGGTCGACCTGCACGGCGGTGAGCCCGTACTCCTCTTTGAGCTCCTCGCGCTTGCTGTGGCTCTGCTCGCTAACGGCCTTGGCGATCTTCGTCGCCATCGTGTGCACGGGGACGTCCGGCTCGGGCACCGGGATGTCCTCGATCCGCCAGACGGGTTTGCCGAGCTTCTCGACCTTGGGGTTGATCACGGTCTCCGGGTCGACCTGGACGTTGCCGTCGGGGTCGGTGACCGGCGGCGGGTGCGGGATCTCGATCTCCTCCCCCGTCTTGATCTTGCCCTGCTTTGCGGTGGGCAGCTTGTCGAGGATCTCCTTGACGTGCTCGGAGTAGCGGAAGATGCCGCCGACGTTGGCGAACAGCAGGTTCGACAGGAAGCCGCGGCGGACGACCTCGCGAGCCTTGAACACCTGCGGGAAGGTCAGGACTTGTGCAGCGTCGAGCTCGATCATCCGGCCCTCGGAGTCCTCGCCCAGGACCGGGAAGAAG
>CAZJXR010000250.1:0-2385 GCA_964550085.1 uncultured Gemmatimonadota bacterium | reverse complement strand
ACCCCGACGACCCGCTCGCCTGGTACCTGCTCGGCGAGTTCGTGTGGCATCAGGGTGCCGCCTTCCTCGCCGATCCCGAGGAGGACCGGCAGGCGTTTGACCGCGCGATCGAACTCGACCCGAGCTTCGCCCCGGCTTACATCCATGCGATCAACGAAGCGATGACGAACGGGCCCGACAGCGCCCGGGCGGTCGATTTGTTGGACGCGTACGAGCGCCTGGGTGCGGGCGGTACGGGGGGGTTCCGAGAGTTGCAGCTCGCACAGACCTTGGCCTTCGGCGACGACTCGACCCGCACCCGGACGCTGGCGGCCCTCGACACCGTTTCGGGCTTCCCGATGGTGATCGCGGCCATCCAAGACCTGACGCATCCGCGTTTTCTGGAGCTACAGACAGCGGTAATCGAGGCGGCGCTCGGAAGCCCGCATCCCGCCGATGTCCAGATCAGCCCCTGGTACCGCGCCTTCCATCGCTTCAGCCACGGCCAGGTGGAAGCCGGGTTCGAGGCGCTCGAGCACCCGCGGGTCGGGAGCTGGCGCCAGGTCCTTCTTCCCTATCTGGCGCACGTATCCGGCCTCCCGGTGCCCGAGGGCCGACTCGAGCGCGCGTTGGCCGAGGCGTCAGCCGCCGATCCCCTCCCTTCCGCCGCGATTCAATTCGCGCGGGGCGCCTGGGCGCTGGAACGAGACCGGCCGGACGACTACGAGCGGGCGCGCCGCGCGCTCCAGATGATCGTCGAGGAGGCGATGGCGGCGGGCGACACCGTCACCGCCCGGTGGGTACGGGCGGATGCCCGAGCGCTCGAGGGGTTCGCCGCCTGGCAAGCCGGCCGGCCCGATGAGGCCGAGCGAGCGCTGGAAGAGGCCCGTGCTCGGGCGCTTGGCTACAATTTTGTTCTTCCTGATAACCTTATCATTCGTTGGTGGCTCGCCGGGCTGGCGTTCGAGAACGAACAGCTCGAGCGGGCGGCCGAGCTTTTTCTCTCCCTCTCGCACGGGTCCGAACCGGCTTTTGTCGACCCGCTGGCGGTCCTCCAGCTGGCTCGGGTGCAGGAGCGGCTCGGTCGCCTCGACGAGGCCCGCGCCAACTACGAGTGGTTCGTGCTCGCGTGGCGATACGCGGACCCGGAGCTGCAGCCGCTGGTCGAAGACGCGACGGCCCGGCTGCTTCGGCTGCGTGACAACATCGGCGAGTAGGCGAAGCAACGCCGGGGAACGGGGTTGAGACTCGGCACTCTCTTTGACGTTGGTAGTGCCCGGAGGCGGGAGTCGAACCCGCACAGGAGTGTTCTCGCAACTACCTTAACGGCCATTCCTACTAGACGAGGCGCGGTGCTCTACCTGCTTCGTTAACGGTAGGCGGTGTGCTCCGGAGGCGCGAAGCGTGATGGCGCAGTCGTCCGACAGCCTGTGGTCCCGAATCCGACACGGACGGCTGGTGCAGGTTCTCCTCGTCTATCTCGGCGCGTCCTGGGCCATCCTCGAAGGGATCGACCTCCTCAGCCAGACGTTCCAGCTCCCGCCGTGGGTAGGTCCCACCACCTTCGTTCTTCTAGCGGTCGGGCTCCTCATCGTGCTGGCCACGGCCTGGGTGCAGTCCCACCCGCTGGTGGACCGCCGCGAAGAAGCGGACGAGGTGCCGGGCTCCTGGGAGCTGGATCTGGGACAGCTGAAGGAATCTGTCAGCCACGGCCGGTTCCCTCACCTGCCCTGGGCTCGCGCTTTGCTCGGTGGTGTGATCGCCTTCTCGCTGCTCATCGGACTCGCGGGTCTCTACGTCATCCTCAGCGATCGGGGCACGAGCGTCGCCTCCCGCGCGGCTAACCGGGAAGACGGAAGTTCAACCGTCGCGAGCGCAATCGCCATCTTGCCGGCGGATGCGCGGGGCGACGCAGGCCCATCGCAGCCGGACTCGACGTATTGCTGGCTGCCGGTGTGGACGGCGTAACTGGCTGGCGGGCCATAAGCCCACGAACCGTCATGGCCCGCTGGAACGAACGGGTTGCCGGCGACTCTCCGGATCTTAAAACCGTGCTTGACGTGGCCCGCGCAGCCGGGGCCAGCTACGCGATACTGCCAACCGCGGTGGATCTCGCCGACCGGATTCGTCTCTCGGTGGAGGTCTACGACGTGGCCGGCACGGAACGCGTGGGAACGGCCGAGACAACGGTGCAGAAAGATTCGTTCACAGAGGGGACGGAGTATCTCGCCGTGGAGGCGATGACTTCGGTTCTCAGGGGAGAAGGAGAAATCTCGATCGACCTCGCGAGGGTGACGAGCCCGTCAGCAAAGGCGGTCCGCGCCTTCCTGGAGGGAGAGGTTCTGTTCCGTGACTTCGAGCTGGCCCCGGCACGGGACGCGTATCTGGAGGCGCTCGAGCAGGACT
>CAZJXR010000249.1:252-2418 GCA_964550085.1 uncultured Gemmatimonadota bacterium | reverse complement strand
TCTGTAACCACATCCCCGCCCTACTCCCAGGCCGACATCGAGCGTCAGTCCGGTACTGTTGAACACCGCCGCTTCCGTTTCCGCGTGGACGAGGCTCGGGCCACCGCCAACTGCGAAGGTGGGGTTCCAGTCCGTGTTCGCGGACAAAGGTCGGACGCCCCTCACCAGGGCGGTCAGGATCTGCTCGGACGCATAATCCGTCACGAACGTGCCGGTGAAGCAGCCGAAGATGCCAGCGCACCGAGTCTGGGTTTCGTGTCTCTCCCAGCTGTTGCCCATGACGAGCAGAGCCGCGTCGATCTCGAGTCGTGGATGGACGGGGAATCGGTATCCGACAGAGTAGTCGAGGTCGAGGCCGGGCCCCGTCCCCGCCGTGGCCCGCAGCCGCGGGCGTCGGCCGACGGTCGGGTCGATTCCTTCTCCGGCCGAGCTCGCCATGAGCGCCGCGCCGAGTCCTGCGATGATCCCGAGGGGAAGCGCCGTTTCATCCGAGATGAGCCAACCCTCGCCGCGCGGCTCAAGGTATGCGAGGGCGAGCCCGGCGCCGGATACACCGCCCCACAGAAGGAGGACGCCCCGAGAGACGCGGCTGCTCGTCTGCTGGGCATAGACGAGCCCGGGGAGGGGCATCGAGCACGCGCCAGCCGCGACCACGACCCTGCGAAGAAAAATCACGATCGGCCTCCTCCATTATCGCTGTCGTACCGCCTGAGATACGCCAGCCTCATCGATACGCAGGACCGGTCGGCGATCTCCAGCATCGACCCTCATGCGCACGAATCCACTCGTCGCACATCGGTCACCGGACCGGCTTCAGGTAGTGGCCGTGCACCCACCCCATTCCGTCGTCCCCCTGCCCGGCCGGGCTCAGCACGTCCACGTGCTTCCATATGCCCTCGGCGCTGAGGACTTCGACCCTCGTCCCCTCGGGCAGCGGGCTGACCGGGAGCTTCTCGTGCTGGGTACCCGGACCGGTCCGGATGTTGAGGGCCGTCGTGGTCTCGAAGACGTCCAACTCATCGTGGACGCGGCCCATGGCCTTCGATCGGAACGAGCGCATCGGAAACGCGGGGCCGGGATCGACCTTCCGGCCGGGTGCGATGTCTTCGTGTCCGATCACGTCCCGGAGGTCGTACTTGCTGACCAGCAGAGCGGCGATGGAAATGGCCGCCTCCATCTGCTCGCGCGGATAGGCCTGCCAGCCGCTGACGATCCCATCGGCGGGATGCGGCCGCACGACGACCTCGTCATCGGGAATCCCGGCGCCCTGCCAGCTCGACCACCTGCCCTCCGACCCCTCGAGCCGGCCGGCGTTGTCCAGCTCGATGCCGATGGAGAAGCCGTTCACGCCGCTGCGGCCGTCCCACCGACTCCGGCCGGCGTGCCAGGCCTTCCTGTCGAAAGCCACGAGCTGCGTCACCCGTCCATCCCTGCCGATCACGAGGTGCGCGGAGGCTCGGGCATCGGGGTTACACAGCCACTCGACGGATCCCGCGTAACTGGTGCCCGCGGTATAGTGCATCACCAGGAACTCGGGCCGGATCGTGCCACTGCTCTGGTTCGGACTTCTCTCGAACGGAATCGACTGTCCGTCGTCGTCGCACAGCTTGTGGCGCAGGATCCTCATGGTTCCTCCAGGCGTCGAAGGTCGCGCAACGTCCCTCGCCTCTTCGGGTGGCATCGAGGGACCCGTGGTGGTGCCGCGGTGCTCAGCCCCAACGTCGTGAACCGGAGCCAATGATCGAATCGCCCTCGGGAGCGGGCGGGCCTCGGGGTGTCCCAGCGGGACCTGCCCGGCGATGAGACGGAAAAGCGCCGCGGCATGCTGGTCGGGACGAGCGGGCCGCGAGCCGGAGCGGCGATCGCCCGGGTGGAGTGGCGCGCGCCATCGAGCGTTGGTTATCCGCGCATGCCGTTCGCCATCCGTTCGCGTGTGCGTTCCACCCATTGCGTCGCTCCCCTGCCGGCGTCCTCCCAGTGGCGGAGCGCGCGCGTGTAGTGGAACGCGGCGATGCCGGTGTCGCCGCGTGCAGCGGCGAGATCGCCCAGCTCGAAGGACGCCCGCGCGGTGAGAAAGCCCATCCACGTGGTGGGCGGCACGAGCGACGAGAACAGGGCGTAGGCGCTGTCGGGCTGGCCGACCCGCACATGGAGCGTCGCGAGGTG
>CAZJXR010000249.1:0-242 GCA_964550085.1 uncultured Gemmatimonadota bacterium | reverse complement strand
CGGGAAAGAACTCGGACTGGTTCTCGGTGTGGATCGTCCAGAGCTCGTACGCGGTGCGGGCCTCGTTCATGGCGCGCGGAAGATCACCGGCGCGCGCGGCGAGACGCGCGCGGATGTCGGCCTGGAGCGCGCTCGGGTAGTCGCGCAGCGAGCCGCCGGGCGGCAACGAGCCGATGGCGTCGATCCACCGGTGTGCGACCGCGGTGTCGCCGGCGGTCGCGTGATACGCGCCGATCAACCAT
>CAZJXR010000248.1:0-2419 GCA_964550085.1 uncultured Gemmatimonadota bacterium | reverse complement strand
GCGATTCCGCACCCTCGCGGCCGCCGCCTGGCAGATCCCAGAAGCCGGGATAGGACACGGCGGCCACCTGAGGGCGCTCGATTCGAATTGCGGCCCTGGGGAGCCGGCTCAGGACACCGAAAGCCATCGCGATCCGGTGGTCGCCGTTGGTGCGGACCTCACCGCTCAGGCTTCGACGTGAACCGGAGATCCGGAGCCCGTCCGGCGTGCCGGAGCAATCCACCCCGAGCGCCTTCAGGTTGTCGCCAATCAGAGCGAGACGGTCGCTCTCTTTCACCCGCAGCTCGCCGGCGCCCTCGATCACCGATGTTCCCTCGATCCGTGCCGCCATCACGGCCAGTACCGGGATCTCGTCGAGAAGCGTCGGCACCACCGAGGGCCGAACGTGCAACGGCCGGAGGCGCGAGCGGCCGACCCGGATCTCGCCCACCGGTTCGCCCCCCTCATCAGCCATCCCCCGCAGCTCCAGCTTGGCACCGGCGCGTCGGAGTACGTCCACGAATCCAGTGCGCGTCGGGTTCAAGCACACGCGCTCGATGGTCACCTCACGCTCGGACAGGAGGGCTGCCGCGATCAGAAAGGCGGCGGACGAGGGATCGCCGGGTAGGGTCAAGTCGAGAGGCTGCATCGGTCCCGCACCCCACTCCGGGTCGTAGCGGACGACGAATCCCTCCGGGACGCACTGGGTGGTGACGCGGATGCCCATCCGACGCAGGAGACGCTCGGTATGGTCGCGCGACTGTTGAACCTCCGTTATCTCCACGCGAACGGCGCTGCACAATCCCGCCAGGAGAATGCAGGATTTCACCTGGGCGCTCGGCACGCGGGGTCGATGGCGCAGGGGCCGGAGCGAGCCGCTCGCTCGGCCGTGCAGGTGCACTGGAAGCCGGTCGGCGGTCTCCTGGTAGCGGATGCGGGCGCCCATCGCCTGCAAGGGGTACACAACGCGGTCCATCGGTCGCCGTCGCAGGCTCGGATCGCCGTCCAGATCGACCTCGATCCCGAGGCCGGCCAGCACTCCGATCAGGAGTCGCGCCGTGGTGCCGCTGTTGCCGCAGTCGATCGGTCGACCCGGTGCGTGCAGCCGCGCCGGACCAACTACCCGAACCACCTCGCCCACCGGATCCGCAATCGGGGCGCCGAGCGCTCGCATGGCGTCCAGCGTCGACCGCACGTCGTCGCCGGCCGGCAGGTCGCGCAGCGTGGACTCTCCTTCTGCCAGCGGCGTCAGCAGCAAAGCCCGGTGCGCGATCGACTTGTCTCCCGGAACCCGAAACGCCTTCACTTCCTCCTCTTCGACGCCGTGTCCGCGAATGGCACCTCGACGGTCGTGCCATCGCCGGCCACCCGGGTGCGGCGAAACACTTCTCTCGCTTCCTGTCGCAGGACGAAGCCCTGCTCTGAGTAGCGGGCGCTGAGATGGGTCAGCACCAGCTCTCCGACGCCGGCTCGCCGGGCGACCTCCGCAGCCTCGCGGGCCGTCGAATGACCCGTCTCGCGGGCTCGCTCTCGCTCTTCCTCGCCGAAAGTGGCCTCGTGAATCAGGACGTCCGCGCCCGCCGCCGCCTGCACGGTGTTCTCCGAGGGGCGAGTGTCACCCGTGTACACGAGTCGCCTCCCCGGCCGCGGCGGCCCGACAACCTCCTCCGGCCGAACCACTCGACCATCCGCCAGCTCAACCGCCTGGCCCCGGTGCAAGCGACCGAAAGCCGGGCCTTCCGGGATCCCCAGTGCGCGAGCGCGCACGACATCGAACCGTCCCAAGCGCTCGTCTTCGACCAACGCGAGGCCCATCGATTGCGATGTGTGGCGGGTGGAGAAGGCCTTTACCGCGTAACCATCGAACCGTACCTCGGCGCCCGTCGTCAGTTCGCGCACTTCGACCGGAAACAGCAGCCTATCGCCGCCCAGCTCGACGATCTGCGTCAGCGTCTCGCCGCTCTCCACAGGCCCCCAGATGCGTAGCACTTCGTCCCTGCCCTGCAGGCTCATCGTGCGCACCAGCCCCGTGATGCCGAGATAGTGATCCGCGTGCATGTGAGTGACGAAGATGTCGCGCACGGCGAAGCCGACCCCGAACCGCATCATCTGTCGCTGGGTGCCCTCGCCGCAATCGAAAAGCAGGAGATCGCCTTCGCGCTGCACGGCGACGGAGGACACGTTCCGACTGAGGGTGGGGCGGGCCGAAGCCGTTCCCAGGAAAATCACGCGCAGCAAAGTCTCTCCCTCGACGCCGACGGCGCCGCTCGCCCGGCCCGCGCGAGGAGTCGCAGGGCTGGGCGCCAAGGTATGCCGCGCCGAGCGGGAGTCAACCGACCGCGAGTTGCCGGCAAACCGCGACTCTGGCTACGTTGCCAACCGCAACCTCCCGGCGTACATGGGCTGCCACCAGACTCAATGAACCGCGATCCTCCCCTCC
>CAZJXR010000247.1:0-2423 GCA_964550085.1 uncultured Gemmatimonadota bacterium | reverse complement strand
GCCGCGCCCGTGATCATGTTCTTGATGTAGTCGGCGTGACCCGGCGCGTCGACGTGCGCGTAGTGCCGCGCCTCCGTCTCGTACTCCACGTGCGCGATCGCGATCGTGATGCCCCGCTCCCGCTCCTCCGGAGCGTTGTCGATCGAATCGAACGAACGAACCGCAACCTTGTTGTTCCGGAGGTTCAGAACGCTCGTGATCGCCGCCGTCAACGTCGTCTTCCCGTGGTCCACGTGCCCGATCGTCCCCACGTTCACGTGCGGCTTCGTCCGCTCAAACTTCGCCTTCGCCATCCTTTACCTGTCCCGTGGAGTTCACTTGTTCGAGGCCGATCGCACGATTACCGGCCATCGGCGGACACGGCAGAGACGATTTCCTCCGCCTTCGACTTGGGTACCTCGTCGTAATGCGAGAACTGCATCGAGTACACGGCTCGACCCTGACTGAGCGAGCGCAGCGTGGTCGAATAGCCGAACATCTCGGCCAGCGGTACCGAGGCGCCGATCACCTGCGCCGTGGCGCGCTGCGTCATGCCGCCGATCTTTCCCCGACGGCTCGACAGATCTCCCATCACGTCGCCCAGATACTCCTCCGGCGTGACCACTTCCACGTCCATGATCGGCTCAAGGAGAACCGGCTCGCCGCGACGCGCGCCCTCTTTGAGCGCCATCGATCCGGCCACCTTGAACGCCATCTCGCTCGAATCCACCTCGTGATACGACCCGTCGATGAGAGTGGCCTTCACGTCGATGATCGGATACCCGGCGACGATGCCCGACTCGAGCGCCTCCCGGATCCCTTGTTCGACGGAGCTGATGTACTCACGCGGAATGGCCCCTCCCACGATCTCGTTCTCGAACACGAATCCGAGACCCGGCTCGGTGGGCTCCAGGTTGATCACTACGTGCCCGTACTGCCCCCGACCGCCCGTCTGGCGCACGAACCGGCCTTCCACCTTCTCAACCAGTTTGCGGATCGTCTCCCGGTACGCGACCTGGGGCCGGCCGACGTTGGCGTTGACCTTGAACTCGCGCTGCAGCCGATCGACGATGATCTCCAGGTGCAGCTCGCCCATCCCGCTGATGATCGTCTGTCCGGTTTCGTCGTCCGTGTGGACGCGGAATGTCGGATCCTCGTCCGCCAGCTTGTGCAGAGCCTCGGAGAGCTTGTCCTGGTCGGCCTTGGTCTTCGGTTCGATCGCGACCCGGATCACCGGCTCCGGAAAGCTCATCGACTCGAGGACGATCGGGTCGTCCTTGTCGCTGAGCGTGTGCCCGGTCTTGGTGAACTTGAGGCCGATCGCCGCCGCGATATCGCCGGCGAATACTTCGTCGCGCTCCTCTCGCTTATTAGCGTGCATCTGGAGGAGGCGCGAGATGCGCTCCTTCTTCCCCACCGTCGTGTTCTCCACGTGTGACCCGGCCTTCAGCGAGCCGGAGTAGACGCGGAAATATGTGAGACGCCCGACGTAGGGATCGGTGGCCACTTTGAAAGCCAGCGCCGAGAAGGGAGCGTCGTCGGATGGCTCCCGAGTCGCCTCGTGCTCGTCCTGCTGCGGCAGGTGGCCCTTGACCGGCGGGACATCCATGGGCGCCGGGAGGTAGTCGACCACCGCATCGAGTAACCTCTGAACGCCCTTGTTCTTGAACGCGCTCCCGCACAGCACCGGAGTGATGGCACCGGCGACCGTCGCCTTGCGGACAGCGCGCCGGACCTCCTCCTCACTGAGCGTCTGGCCCTCCAGGTACTTCTCGAGCAGCTGCTCGTCGTGCTCGACGGCCGCCTCGATCAATTCTCCGCGCAGCTCGGAGATTCGCTCCTTGAGCGCCTCCGGCACCGGACCCTCCGTCCACGTACTGCCGAGAGACTCGTTATCGTAGACGATCTCTACTTCCCGGACGATGTCGACCAGTCCGGTGTACAGCTCTCCTTCCCCGAGCGGGTATTGAATCGGTCGCGGATTCGCCCCCAAACGGTCCCGCATCATGGTGACCACGTGCTCAAAATCGGCCCCCACCCGGTCCATCTTGTTGACGAACGCGATACGCGGCACGCCATACCGGTCCGCCTGGCGCCACACCGTCTCGGATTGCGGCTCGACTCCGCCGACGGCGCAGAACAACGCCACCGCTCCGTCCAGCACGCGCAAACTGCGCTCGACTTCAACCGTGAAGTCGACATGGCCCGGCGTGTCGATAATGTTGATTCGATACTGCTCACCGAGCCGCTGCCAGTAGCAGGTGGTGGCGGCCGATGTAATCGTGATGCCTCGCTCCTGCTCCTGCTCCATCCAGTCCATGGTGGCATCGCCATGATGCACTTCACCCATGCGATGCACCCGACCCGTGTAATACAGGATCCGCTCGGTCGTCGTCGTCTTGCCGGCATCGATGTGCGCCATGATGCCGATGTTTCGCAGCTTG
>CAZJXR010000246.1:0-2438 GCA_964550085.1 uncultured Gemmatimonadota bacterium | reverse complement strand
CTACCCGTCGCCCGGGACGCGCGCGCACTCGGACGGGAACGAGGCGACCGACCCGACCACCGCTCAGGTGTGGGCCCTCCACTCGGTGTGGCCGCAGGATCCCGGCTTCAGTCGCGCGCTTGCCGGTGGCGTGACGACCGCTCAGCTGCTACCCGGGAGTGCAAACCTCATCGGCGGTCGCGGCATCACGATCAAGCTCGTGCCGGCGCGCACGGTCGAGGAGATGATATTCCCGGATGCACCGATGGGGCTCAAGATGGCCTGCGGCGAAAACCCGAAGCGTGTCTATCAGGAACGGGGACCGTCGACGCGGATGGGAAACGTGGCCGGGTACCGCGAGGCGTTCATACGCGCTCAGCGCTACCGGAACCAGTGGGACGAATGGCTCGAGAACGGGGAGGACGATCCGCCGGAGCGCGACTTGGAGCTGGAGACCATTGCCGGAGTCCTGCGTGGCGACCTGCTGGTGCAGATGCACTGCTATCGGGCCGACGAGATGGTGCAGATGATCAACCTGGGCATGGAGTTCGGCTTCAAGGTGCGGTCATTCCACCACGCGGTGGAGGCTTACAAGATCCGCGACTACCTGGCCCGCGACACGATCGGCGCGTCGATGTGGTTGAACTGGTGGGGCTTCAAGATGGAGGCATTCGACGCGGTGAGTGAGAACATCGCGCTCGTCTCCGAGGCGGGGGCGCCCGCGATCCTCCACACCGACGACGCGACCGGCATCCAGATCCTGAACCAGAACGCGGCCCGGGCCATGTACGCGGGTCGAGCGGCGGGCATCCCGGTGAGCCGGGACGAAGCGCTGCGCTGGATCACCGCCAACCCGGCCTGGGCGCTGGGTATCGAGGATCGGGTCGGCACGATCGAGCCGGAAAAGAACGCGGATCTCGTCATCTGGTCCGGAGATCCGTTCAGCGTCTATACGCTCGCCGACCAGGTGTTCATCGACGGCGCCCTGGTCTACGACCGGGCGCGCGTCGGCCGGCAACCCGTGTCGGATTTCGAGGTCGGGATCATGCCGATGTCCGAGCAGGGAGGCGCGCGATGAGAGCTCTGGTCGACGTCACGTCGTTCGCTGGAGAACGCCCCACGGAGCTCTCGCTCGTGGCCCTGATGGCGCACCGGCTCACCGCGCTGGCCGGCTGCGCCGTCCCCATGCTGCTGGCCTGCGTCGTGCCTGCGCCCGCCTCCGCCCAGACGATCGCGATTGCCGGCGGCACGCTGCACACCGTGACCGGACCCCCGATAGAGGATGGAGTAGTGGTGGTCGAGGGAGGACGCATCGTGGCGGTCGGCGCTGATATCGAGGTGCCGGCCGACGCGGAGCGGATCGACGCCACGGGCAAGGTGGTCACTCCCGGCCTCATCGACGTGGGCACCAGCATCGGTCTGGTGGAGGTCGATCTCGAGAGCCAGACCCGCGATGACGCGATGGGCGGCGACTTCGTGGTGGCAGCCTTCGACGTCACGGATGGCATCAACCCCCGTTCCACAATCGTCGCGGTGACCCGACTGGGCGGAGTCACCACGGTGGCCAGCCGTCCGGTCACAGGCCTGCTTCCCGGTCAGGCGGCGGTGATCGATCTGGCCGGCGGCACGCTCGACGAGATGCTGGTGCGGTCGAGAGCGGCGATGATGGCGAACTACGGCTCCGGCGCCGCCTCCCTCACCGGGGGCTCGCGCGGCTCGGCCTCGCTCCGACTCCGGGAAGTACTGGACGATGCGGTATTCTGGCAGGAGAACCGCGAGGCGTTCGAGCGCGGCCAGTCACGACCGCTGTCTCACTCGCGTCTCGACATGGAGGCGCTCCAACCCGTCCTGGACGGCGAAATACCGCTGATCGTGAACGTGGATCGGGCGAGCGACATCCTTGCCGTGATGCGGATCGCCGAGGAGTACGGCATTCGGCTGGTGATCGAACGCGGCTCGGAGGCGTGGCTCGTACGCGACCAGCTCGCGGCGGCGGGAGTGCCCGTCATCCTCCGACCGCTGACCAACCTGCCCGGGAGCTTCTCCAGCCTGGGCTCGCGGTTCGATAATGCGGCCCTGCTTCAGGAGGCCGGCGTGCCGATCGCACTCTCCACCTTCGACAATCACAACGCGCGGGACCTGACGCTCGAGGCAGGCAACGCGACGCGGTTCGGCCTTCCGTGGAGCGAAGCGCTGCGGGCGGTTACGCTGACCCCCGCCGAGATCTACGGGGTCGACGATCGCTACGGCTCGCTGGAGCCCGGAAAGGTGGCTAACATCGTCATCTGGAGCGGAGACCCATTCGAGCTTTCCTCGAGGGCCGAAGTCGTCTTGATCCGAGGTCGCCGGATGCCCCTCACCTCGCGGCAGACCGAGCTGTTCGAGCGGTATCGCGACTTGGATTCCGGATGGCCTCCGGCCTACACGGGGGGCAGGGACGCGGCGAGCTCCCCGTAGCA
>CAZJXR010000245.1:0-2444 GCA_964550085.1 uncultured Gemmatimonadota bacterium | reverse complement strand
GCCATCCAGGCAGCGCCGTGTTCGCGCTGGAGGGCTCGCTCCGGGGAATCTCCGGTCCGATTGAGGGAGGCGCACTCACCGTTTACGAGCGGAACAGCACCCCGTTTTCGTCCGAACCTCCGCCGCGGTCGGCGAGCCCACCCCTTCCGGAGCGGACTGGGTGCTCCGCAAAGGGAGTATCCGGCGCGAACATCCGGGTGTCCCCTTGGCATGGGGTCCGGGCGGCGGCCGACTCCCGGAGCGGAGCACCAGGACGCGACCCCTCGCTGGAGGGCTCGCTCCGCGGAAGCTCCGGGCCGTCCCGGCGGCGCCGCTACACGCGCTACTGCTGATCGGGGGTGAAGAAGAGCGGGATGCCGCCCTCGGTCGGCGCGATCACCATGTTGTTGTTTCCCTGGCCGATCTCCCCCAGCATCTCGAGATACCGCCAATACAGGTAGCGCTGTCCCGACACACCGGTGAGGCTGGCCGCGATGATGTCCTGTGCGTCGCGGATGCCTTCCGCTTCGGCCCGCTTCTGGTTGGCCTGCTCCATGACCACCTGCGTCTGGAAGCTCTCCGCCTGCACCTGCTGCTCCCGCGCCAACTTGCCCTCGATGGCTATCCGGATCGCCTCCGGCGGCTCGATGTCGCGTACGAAGAAGTCGGTGACCTCGATGCCCCGTGGGCCGAGCTTGGCGGACATGAGCTGTCGGATGCGCTCGCCGAGCCCCGTGCGCTGCCGCGACAGGATGTCGGTCGCCGTCACGTCGGCCACCGCGTCGCGGGCCGCCGATCGGTAGGTGTTGTACACGAACGCGTGGATGGCGCCCGGCTCGCCGACGGTGAGGTAGAGCCGGACCACCGAGTCGGGGGTGAGCTTGTACCGGAACGCCGCGTCGACCCCGATGGTGAGCTGATCCGACGTCAGTGCCTGTAGCCGCTCACTTCGTCCCTCGGGAGGATATTGCACCTCGCGCAGCGAATAGTTGGTCCACGAGCGCAGAATCGCGTGGTACAGCCCCTGCCGGTACGGGATCGACGAGACCGAACCGGTGATCGGGTTCTTCTTCACCGCCACCTCGAACTCGTCGACCCGGTTGAAGCCGAACATGATCACCACCATCACCAGAAATACCCCGAGGCCGATGGCCACTGCAGCGGCTCGTCGCGCGACTGGCTTCATTGCTTTCCTCCTCCCGCGAGTTGCGGACGCCGGACCGAATCATGCCCTTCGCTCGCCGTTGCCCGGCCGAGGCCGACTCGATCCACCCTCCGGCGCTCTTGTACGATGCATAGACGTTCCGCAATTTGGTGCGGAGCTCGCCACGGGGCGAATGGGATGATGGGTGGCCTGCCTTCCGATCTCAGGGAGAGAAGATGTCCGCGATCGTACGAGTAGTCGGACGGGAGATTCTCGATTCCCGCGGGAACCCGACCGTCGAGGCCGATGTCTATCTGTCGAGTGGTGCGTTCGGGACCGCCGCCGTGCCCAGCGGTGCGTCGACCGGCCGGCACGAGGCGGTCGAGCTGCGTGACCGCGACGTCGGGCGGTACGGCGGCAAGGGTGTGCGCAAGGCGGTGGCGCACGTGAACACGGACATCGCCGAGGCGGTGCTCGGCATGGAGGGGCTCGAACAGGCTGCCATCGACGAACGCCTGATCGAGCTGGACGGGACCGCGAACAAGGAACGGCTGGGTGCCAACGCGATCCTGGCCGTCTCGATGGCGGTGGCCCGGGCGGGCGCGGACGAGCTCGGACTGCCCCTGCATCGGTATCTCGGTGACCCGCTGAGCAACGTTCTGCCGGTGCCCATGCTCAACATCCTGAACGGCGGCGCGCACGCGGATAACAGCGTCGACATTCAGGAGTTCATGGTCGTCCCGGTCGGCGTCGAGAGCTTCGCGGGGGCGCTCCAGGCCGGCACGGAGGTGTTTCACGCTCTCCGCAAGACGCTGCACGAGAAGGGCCTGTCCACCGCGGTGGGCGACGAAGGGGGAGTGGCGCCCGATCTGGCCTCGAACGAGGAGGCGCTCGAACTGGTTCTGGCCGCGATCCAGGACGCCGGATACGCTCCGGCCGACGATTTGGCCATCGCGCTCGATTGCGCGGCTACCGAGCTGTTCGATCCGGAGCAGGGCGACTACCGCCTCGAAGGGGAAGGGAGGGAGTGCTCGGCGGCCGAGCTGGTCGACCTCTACTCCTCCTGGGTCGACCGCTTCCCGATCGTCTCGATCGAGGACGGACTCGCCGAGGACGACTGGAAGGGGTGGGGTCGGCTGACCGAGGAGTTGGGGGACCGCGTCCAGCTGGTGGGAGACGATCTGTTCGTCACCAACACCGAACGGCTGGCGCGCGGGATCGACGAGGGCGTGGCCACTGCCATCCTCATCAAGCTGAACCAGATCGGCACGCTGACGGAGACGCTGGAGACGATCGCGGTAGCCGATCGCGCCGGCTACGC
>CAZJXR010000244.1:0-2465 GCA_964550085.1 uncultured Gemmatimonadota bacterium | reverse complement strand
GACGTCGATTGGGTCTGGTTCGTCGATGCCGATCGTGAGGTTGTCCCAGATCGTACCGCGAATGAAGCCGAGGTCCTGCCACACCGTAGCGACCTGCCGTCGAACGCGCTGTGGGTCTTCCCTCGCGGTGTCGAGCCCTGCGAGGACGACCGACCCTGAACGAGGCAACGTCATCCCCGAAACCAAGCGGGCCAATGTCGACTTTCCAGAGCCGCTGGGGCCCATGATCGAGCTTACCGTGCCCGGCTCCAGTGATAGGCTAACGTTCTCGAGCACCACCCGATCGTCGTCGTAGGCATAGGAGACGCCTTCGAGGTGGACTGAGCCCCCTTCACGCTGGATTGGAGCGAGAGGGGCCGTGACCAAGGCCGGATCCCGCTCGGGCGGTACGTCGAGGTACTCGAACATCCGACTCAGGTTCACAGCCGACTGCTGAAACCCGGTGAACAGAGCCGTGAACTCGCTGATGGGGCCAGTTAGGTACCCGAGGTACGCTGAGAACGCGATGAACGAGCCGATCGTCAGCTCGCCCGCGAGGATCAGTGTCCACGCGTACCAGGTGAAGAGGGCGGTGCCGATGGCCCGGACCAAGCCGCTGATGACACCGACGGACATGCCCAACGCCATGACCTTGAGCTGGAGGCGCGCTGCAGCTTCCGCCTGAGCCTGAGTGGTCCCAAACGCCTGGTGCTCGGCCACCGCGCCCTTCAGCATTCGGACGTTGCTCATGAATTCGACGTGACTGGCGTTGAGCTCGGCGACCGCCTCGGAACTACGCTTCGAGAAGCGACGCTGAAGCGGGCCCGCAACGATGGCGATCGCCACAGTCATCGGGACGAACAAGAGCGCTACGACCGTGAGCTGCCAATGCATGAGAAGTAGTATCGGCGGGACCAAGAACAGGTAGAGCCCACGGAGTAGCACGACCTCTAGGATTCGCCCGATGGTGTTTACGGATCCGCGCACATCGCCGAAGCGACTGATCACCTCACCTACCCGATGGCGGTCGAAGAAGCTGGCAGGTAGGTGGAGCAAGTGGTTGAAGAACGTCTGGGATGAGGCAGTCCCGAGATCGATATTGACCAGTTGAGCGTATAAGCCTCTCAGTCCTCCGAGGGTCGTACTCGCCACGCCGAGCACGAGGATGCCCAGAACCAACGTGTGCATGAACGCCACGTCACCGGTCGGATATACCTGGTCGATGAGGAGCTTTGTGAGCATTGGCGCGATGAGGCCCAGCATGGAGATCCCGGCGCCCAGCCCAACGCTGTACCCGAACTTTGGCCAGTACGAGCGGGTCAGCCGGATCAGGCGACCGAAATAGCCGAGGGCTTCGGCCATCGTCGGCGGCTTGCTATCTCTAGGCCTCAACGCACACCGAGGAAGGTGGAGGTTAGGATCATGGGTCGTGCAGAGTCACGGCGTCGGCTGGGGATCGCACCACAGGGCCGACTTCCGGCGAGGCGCGTCTACTCTACGCAGTCGGGGTCGCAGTTGGTGTAGTCCGTGCACCCGGTCCAGCACGTGTCGTTGCCGCAGGTATCGTACTCGATGCACGCAGTGTTCGGCGTGCAGCCATAGGTGCCGCACTGCGTGCCGTAGCACGTCGGGCTTGGCTGTGTCGCCGGACACGTACCCGCGGTTCCACCGCATAGGCCCCAGCAGTCGGTCTCGCCCGTTCCGTCGTAGGCCTGAACCCTTCCTCCTACCCCTTCTGGGGTGGTTGCAAATGATTGGACCTTCAGATCGTCTAGATTCAGCTTCATCTTGGCCATGAGTACCCTCCTAGGTGACTTGGCTGTGTCTGTCCTGACGGTGCTGCGACGTGGTGCGATCCCCGTCCAGCGATCTGGCGTCCGCGGAGCGTCCTTCGGCGCTCGGGCCCGGCATACATCCTCCGGGTCCATCGGCCGCCATCCTCGATTCGTCTTCGTTCAGCCTCCTCCTCGCCCAACGAGCGCGTCCTGGGTGGTAGGTGTGACGCATTCGCGTTGGGCTGAGGGCGTCGGCGGTGCGCTCTTCCCCGACTGCGGCTCTACGATGTCCAGGACGCCGGTCTCGTAGGCGAGCCGGAGTTGCTCGGACACGAGCGTGCGCAGTCCGGACCTGCTGCCCTCATCCTCACCCGTTTCGCGGCTGAGTGCGGTGGTCAGTGCGTCGACCGACTGCGGAGCTCGCAGCCTCTCGAGCACGAAGGCGGAGAGGGGAGTGAGCGGTTGGACGTGAATCTGGTTCGCGTGCCGGTAGACGAGATAAGGCGTGGCCGATGACCGCGGCGGCGGTAGTGTCGGGTCGGGATGGGTCAACCACGAGCGCCAATCACGCTCGGTACGAACGATCGTGGCCCGGCTGGCGAGTTCGAACAGGGTCTTTGGCGACAGCGACGCCCAAGGAACCAGTCCGAGTTCGCGAACGAACTCTTCGGTCAGATCATCGAGTCCCCTGAGTAGATCAAAGCGGACCCG
>CAZJXR010000243.1:0-2550 GCA_964550085.1 uncultured Gemmatimonadota bacterium | reverse complement strand
CGAATCTTAGGCCATCGACCGCAGGCAATTAGGCAATTATCGTCGCGGGCACGCCCAGCAAGCGTTAGCAGAATCCGGGCCATCCTGTGGGGCCTCCACCCCCATGTTGGTTACCGCCATTGTGTCCATGGTCGCGCGCATCGCCGCCAAGGGCTAACCCCCAGATGGACGAAAGCCCCGTCATGCGGGGCTTTCTGCCGTATGGGCCCGGGTGGATTTGAACCACCGACCTCACGCTTATCAGTCTGGAGCCGGGCGCTGGCCAGCGCTGAAAACGTCGTGTCGTTCGGGGGCTCCGCCCCTGTGGGCGCTGACTAACGCTGGCCCGCGCTGACCCCTCCGCGTACCGGCGCCGTTTCCACGGTTGTTACCGTTGACGACGGCGTGCATCACTGGCCCGTCGAACACCTCTAGTCTCTCCTCGTACGGCACGCGACGAGGCCACGGCCCTCACCCGGGCCGCGACGAGGCGCTCCAGAAAACGGTCCGATGTGATTGATATCGGGGCACGAATTGCGTTGGTGACCGATCGACCAAGGGCTATATTGTTGGCGGTGCTGTCGATACGTCATCCGCCTGGAGGGGCATGGCCGATCGCGTCCCCCGTGAAGTCGCCGAGTTGCTCGAGGCCAAGTCTCCGGCCGTGCGCGATGCTGCCTGGTCGGCCTTCCTCCACCGCTATCACAAGTACCTCACCGGTACTACACGCTACCTGAGCAACGACTATGACGGTGCCATGGACCGGTACCGTTTCGTCCTCGAGGAGCTGCGCAAAGGCGAGTTTCGACGTCTGAGGAATTACGTGGCCCGCCCGACCAGCCGCTTCTCCACCTGGCTCGTGGTCGTGGTGCGGCGGCTGTGTCGTGATTACGACCGGAGGATGTACGGCCGACTCCGGTCCTCCGAGCAGAGCCGCCCGGCAGAAGCTCGGGCAGTGCGCCGCCGCTTGCTCGACCTGGTGGCGGAGGAGCTCGATCCCGCGCGGATGCCGGATCGATCCGCTGGCAATCCAGACCAGACGCTGCGGGAGACCGAGTTGATCGGCGCACTGCGATCGGCCCTGCTCGAGCTCGACCCGGAGGATCGCCTGCTGCTGAAGCTGCGTTTCGAGGACGACCTGCCGGTCAGCGAGATCGTGCGAGTCATGCGCTTGCCGTCGGTATTCCACGTCTATCGCCGGCTCAAGCCGGCACTACGAGAGCTTCAAGAGCAGCTCCGAGCCCGAGGGTTCGATGATCCTGTTCCATGAGCCGTGGGCACGGCATCGAACGCTGCGCCGTCACGAGACGCGCAATGGCCCCAGCTCCGGTCCGTTCAATACGACGGGCTCGAGCCACCGACCTCGCCAGATTCCGAGGGATGATGTCACATGCCGTCAGATGAGACGTTGATCCCGGAGCCATCCGGCCTCGACGAGCACATCGCCACCGAGGAGCTCGCGAGCTTCCTGAATGGCGGTATGGTGGCTGCCGAGCGATCCCGTATCCAGGCCCATCTGGCCGAGTGTTCGGAATGCCGCGGCGAGCTGGTCGAGATCACGAAGATCGAGAGTCGCGTGGCGAGCGGGCGCCGCTGGCGGACGGCAGTGCCGCTCGTCGCTGCCGCTGGCCTCGCTGCGGTTCTTCTCGCCGGCCCGCTCGTCCGCCAGGCCGGCGACAGGACACCGGCTGAAGAAACGGTGCCGGCGGTACCGGAGGGCGTCCGACGGGCTCCCGAGGCCGCAGCCGAGCGGGAGGGCGTTCGCAGGTTTCCGGCGATTCAGCCTCGTGACGGGTCCGAGCTCAACGGTCGGCCGAGCTTCGAGTGGGGGGTGGCGGGCGGAGAAGGGACGGTCTATCGGCTTACGATCACCGATACGGGCGGCGCCCCGCTCTGGTCCGAGGAGACCTCCGAGACTAGCTTGCTTCCCCCGCCCCAACTGCAGCTCGAGCCAGGCCGGACGTACCTATGGTACGTAGACGCGCTTCTCGCCGACGGAACGGCTGCCACCACAGGCGTCTTGCAGTTTCGCGTCTCCCCTTGACGGAGCGAGGAGCCGCCCGAGAGGCCGCCCCTGACCTCCTCCCGTGGTTGGTTCCGCCACTTTTCATCTTGACGGTGCTGGTCTCCGGCTGTGCGACCGAACCGACGGCTCGGTCAGCCGCCGATTCCGTCCAGGTGCTGGGCGAGGAGCGATATGCCGACGGCGACATCCAGGGTGCGCGGGAGTTGTTTCGGGAGGAGCTTGCCCTGGCCGAGGCGGCCGCGGACTCGTCCGTGATGGCTCGCTCTCTGACCTGGCTGGCGCAGGCGGCCTGGAGGCTGGGCGACTACGCCGAGACCAGGCACCTCGGCGACCAGGCCTTGCGCATCAAGCTGGAGCGGCACGACAGCGCAAACCTCTTCCGCTCCTACAACATCCTCGGATTGCTGGCGTGGAACGAGGCCCGACCCTTGGATGCCACGGAGATGTTCAAGCAAGCCGGCCTCGCAGCCCAAGCTGCCGGAGACTCGACCGACCTTGCTAAGGCGTCCCTCAACCAGGGACTTGTGGAGACAAGCCTCGGCAAC
>CAZJXR010000242.1:0-2595 GCA_964550085.1 uncultured Gemmatimonadota bacterium | reverse complement strand
TACGAGGCCGGGAGTCGGAAGACGGCATTCTGCTGCGCCGCGTTGCCGCACCCGGCGAGCGAGGCGATGAAAAGAGCAAGGGCCGCGCGCGCCGCGCAATCGAGGCTCGACATCGGAGGATGCATGACGATTCAACTGGCTGTTTGTCGAGAGAACGCTCTGCCCGGGATTTGGTCCCCGTACCCACCTATGTTCTCAATATGGATCTCGCGTACACTCGCAGCGAGGGCGTCCGCGCCGGTGGCGGGGCTACGCTCGTAGGGCTATTAGGGGAACCGGAGAGACAAGGTGACGAACGCGATCGACGCCCAGGCCTCTCCTGGAAGGAGAGATGTTCCGGCTGCTGGAGGAATCGGGCTTCGAGCGCGTGCGCTCCGCGGTCGTGCCGAGGTTCCGATTCCGAAAGGCCTCCACCCCAGAACTCCGCCGAGGCATTTGGAGTCAAGGCCGTGATGATGACGGCCCGTCGACCCGTTGACTAGACAGCGACCGCCGGCCCGGAGCCAGGCGGGCACCGGCAAGCGCTCGAACAGGGCATGATGTCTCGCCTCCGACAGCTCATCCACGAGATCCACCGCCGCTCCCTGTGGCAGGTGCTCGGGATCTACGTCGTCGGATCGTGGATCGCCCTTCAGGTGGTCGATGTGCTGGTCGACAACTTCGGTCTTCCGGAGTGGTTTCCCGCTTTCGCGCTCGCCCTGCTGATCATCGGGCTCCCGGTCGTGCTCGCCACCGCCTTCGTGCAGGAGGGGGTCGGCCGGCGCGATACGGCTTCCGGAGAGGTCGAGACGACCGCGGGCGGCACGCCGATCCCGTCCTGGATCGAGGCTTCCGGCCGGACCCGCCACCGCATTCTCACCTGGCGCAACGCGATCGTCGGGGGTGTGGCCGCCTTCGCGCTATGGGGCGTCGTGTCGGCCGCCTGGATCCTGTTCGGAGCTCCGCGCGGCGTCGCGAGCGGCGACGAGGAGGGCGGCGCGATCGAGTCGATCGCGGTGCTCAAGTTCGTGAACATGAGCGGGGACGAGGACAACGACTATTTCGCGGCCGGCATGAGCGAGCAGCTCCTCGACGCCCTCGCCAAAGTACGGGGCCTTCGGGTCGCCGCCCGTACCTCATCCTTCCAGTTCGAGGGCGAGAATCTGGACGTGCGCGAGGTGGGTGAGAAGCTGGGTGTCGAGGCCGTGCTCGAGGGGAGCGTGCGGAGGGACGGGGACCGGATCCGGATCACTGCGCAGCTGGTCGACGCGGAGGACGGCTTCCACGTGTGGTCGGAGACGTATGACCGGCGGATGGTCAGCGTCTTCGATCTTCAGGACGAGATTACCCGCTCGATCGTGAAAGCCCTGCGCCTCCAGCTTCCCGGCGGCGACTCGATTCGTCTGGTGGCGGCGCCGACCGAGAACATGGACGCGTACGATCTCTACCTGCGCGCCCGGCACCTGTGGAACCAGCGGACGCAGGAGGGCCTGGAGCGGGCACTCGATTACTTCCGACAGGCGATCGCGCTCGACTCGACCTACGCGCTCGCCTGGACCGGAATCGCCGACACCTACTCGATCCTGCAGAACTGGGGGTATATGGCGTCCGCCGAGGCGCTGCCGCTCGCTCGCGAGGCGGCGGAGCACGCGGTGGCACTCGACGACGGGCTGGCCGAGGCGCACGCCGCTCTCGGGCTGACTGCCTATCAGGAAGGCCAGTTCGAGACCGCCGAAGCCGAGCTTCGACGCGCCATCGCGATCAACCCCAACTACGCCAGTGCCCACCAATGGTATTCCGGCACCCTCAGGACGACGGGCCGCATCGAGGAGGCCGTCGCGGAGATCACGATGGCGCACGAACTGGCCCCGCTGTCGCCGATCATCAGCTACAATTTGGCGGAAAGCCTAGAGAGCACGCTCCGCTGGCGGGACGGGCTGGCGCAGTACGACGAGACGCTCGAGCTCGATCCCGGCTTCGGATTGGCGTACATGGGCCAGGCCGCGCTCCTCGCCAACCTCGGCCGCTTCGACGAAGCACTGAGCCTCGCCAGACGGGCGCGGGAACTGAACCCCCAGACGCCATCTATCGCCATGTCGCCCGCCGACGTTCTGGCCATGGCGCGAGACTACGATGCCGCGCTGAAAGAGGCGTTGCCGATCCTGGAGGCCTTTCCAGATGCCCTGACGGTGTACGTCTCACCAGCTCTGTTCACCAGCTACGTGGAAACCGGCCAGTTCGATGAGGCGCGGGCGCTCATGGATCGCGGGGAAGCCCTGGCTCCACCGCCGTTCCGACTCTGGTGGGATCTCTTTCGCGCCTACGTCGCGGCACGCGGGGGCGACGGCGACATGGCGCTGGAGTTCCTCGATCGCTGGGAAGCCTCCAGGGCGCAAAGTCCGTTCGATCCCAAAACGGGGCTGAGCAGGGTGGCCCTCGTACATTCGCTTCTCGGAGACCACGACCGGGCCTTCGAGCTTCTGGAGCGCGTGTACGAAGCTGACCCGGGTCAGCTTTCCGACATGAGAGTCTCTGCGAGCTTCGACCTGCTGCGCGATGATCCGCGCTTCGACGAGCTGCTAGTCCGCATGGGCCTGGACGACGCTTCTCTGGCGT
>CAZJXR010000241.1:0-2632 GCA_964550085.1 uncultured Gemmatimonadota bacterium | reverse complement strand
ACGGTTCGTCGGGGAGATCCCGCTCCATGATTGGGTTGGGTCACGTTGTTTTCGCGCGCGGTGCGCTCGCGTGAATCCCGCTCCCGAGTGGGGAAGCCGGCTTAGCTGAAGTCGGGCTCGGGCAGCCGTCCCGCGTCGCGGGTCTCGATCAGTGACTCGACGAAGTCCTGACGCTCCGAGATGACGTCGAGGCGGCGATCGACGTTCTCCAGCAGCTGGCGCATGTCCCGAACATCGCCGCGCATGTCGGCGAGCTGATCGTGGTCGAGCGCCTGGTCACGGCGTAGCTTGATCCACTCCTCCATGAAGCCACCCAGGCGCCGCGCTACCGGGAAGAGGAGGATGATCGTCGCGATGATCACGATAGTGCTCATGGCGAAGGCGAGGATTCCAAAGAACTCGTAGGGTTCCATAGGGCGCTCGTCAGTTGTTTGTTGGGGTTGCGAGCAGGTGCTTCCGCTCGTCCGACTCGACCAGGGACTCCATGAACTCCTGCCGCTCGGCCACGGCATCGAGGCGCGCATCGAGAGCTGCGATGTGTCCGTGCAGCCCCCGGATCTCGTCCAGGATCGTTTGGTTGGCCCCGGCGTCGAGCTCTCCCCTGCGAATCCGCAGCCACTCCTCGGCCAGCGCCCCGAGCCGGCGGGCGAGCGGAAAGAGCAGCACGAAGCCGCCGATGGCGAGGAGGATGAGGAGGGAAAAGATCATCGACATCAGGATCATGATGAAGTCGCTGTCCATGTACGGACCTCCGTAGCTGAAGACCGGTCCGGTGCCGGGCTCGATCGCACCTTCGGTCACACTACGGTCCGACCGCGACCGGGGGTTTCACGATCGGGCTCGCGGCTGACCGGCCGGCGATCCTATCTTCGGCGACATCACCCGTAGCCAGGAGCCGACGCCCGGACCGTGCGAAGCGAATGGAAGCTCGGCATACCCGCCCTGACCGCGCTCCTCTTTCTCATCTTCGGCAAGGCGTGGTTGGCCGACCTGTCCGCTCCCGGGTGGTTCGCCTTTGTGTCGGCCTGGCTTTTCGTCGCGATTATGCTCTCCGCCTTCGGCGTCGTCCGCCACGCGGACGCGCTCGCCATCCGACTCGGGGAGCCGTACGGGACCCTGATCCTCACCGTTTCTGTCATCTCCATCGAGGTGCTGATGATCTCGGCCGTCATGATCACCGGCGCGGATAACCCCACCCTGGCGCGCGACACGATGTATGCGGTGATCATGATCGTGTTGAACGGCCTCATCGGCTTGTCGCTGCTCCTTGGCGGCCTCCGCCACCGCGAGCTCCGCTTCAACCTCCAGGGCGCCAACTCGTTTCTGGCCGTGATTCTGCCGCTGGCCGTGTTCGGGCTGGTGCTTCCCAACTTCACTCGCTCGACGCCAGACCCCACGCTGTCGACACCGCAGGAGATCTTCCTCGTCTTCATGTCGCTGGCGCTGTACGCGATCTTTCTCGGCATCCAGACGATCCGCCACCGCGCCTACTTCATGACCCCGGACGAGTCCATCGCCGGTGCGAGCGCCGCTGAGGGTCATCCCGAGATCGTCGCCCGGTCCATCCCGTTCCACGCCCTCTTCGTCCTCGCCTACCTGATTCCGGTAGTGGTCCTGGCGAAGAAGCTCGCCGTACCGCTCGACTACGGCATCGCGCGCCTCGGCGCCCCGGCCGCACTCGGCGGGTTCGTCGTCGCGGCCCTGGTCTTGTCCCCCGAGGCCTTGGCCGGGATCCGGGCCGCGGTAGCGAACAAGCCGCAGCGGTCGGTAAACATCTACCTGGGTTCCGTCCTGGCGACGATCGGGCTGACGATCCCTGCCGTGCTGGTAATCGGAATCTTCACGGGGACGGAGGTCGTACTGGGCCTCGACGGTGTCGAGATGCTGCTGTTGCTGTTGACTCTCGTGCTCAGCATCCTGACGCTCGGCAGCGGACGCACCAACGTGCTGACGGGCGCGGTCCATTTTCTGATTTTCGTGGCGTACGTGGTGCTGCTGTTCGATTGAGCGGCCTCAACAAAGGGGGTACCGATGGGATTCCTGATCCACCTGCTGGTGACCGCGGTTCTGTTGCTGATCGTGGCGAAGATGGTGTCCGGATTCGAGGTCGAGAACTTCGGATCGGCGCTGCTGGCGGCGCTCGTGCTGGGGCTGGTCAACGCGCTGGTGCGGCCGCTCGCCGTCTTCCTGTCGCTTCCGCTCACGATCCTTACGCTGGGACTGTTCCTGTTCGTGATCAACGCGCTCATGCTGATGATCGTCGGGGCGGTCGTTCCTGGCATGAAGATCAAGGGCTTCGGTACAGCCTTCGTCGCGGCTCTGCTCCTGGCGATTCTCAACTTGGTGATCGCGGCGCTGTTCGGAGGCTTGACCGGGTAGCGAGTCGCGGGTTCGCCTTCGCTGGACGGGAGGGGGTCTCCCCTTCTCACCACGCGCTTAGAGCGCGGAGCCTCCTCGCTGCACTGCGGGGTCTCCTCACCGTCGCGCTAACGGTTCGTCGGGGAGATCCCGCTCGGTTGGAGGGCTACACGGGCTTGTCAATGAGCCGCGGTTCGCGGTAGGATGGCCTCTCCTCCACGCGCCCGTAGCTCAACTGGATAGAGCGTCGGACTTCGGATCCGAAGGCTGGGGG
>CAZJXR010000240.1:2040-2674 GCA_964550085.1 uncultured Gemmatimonadota bacterium | reverse complement strand
ATCGGTGGTTACCTGCTCTCCATCAATAGACTCGGTGCCTTGCACTTCGAGAAGCGGCACCGCACCTATCGTCCACTCTAATGGGCGACGGTCCCGGGTGCCCCGTCTGCCGGTCCGCTCAGAGCGGACAGGCGCTACCGATAGGGAACGCTCGAGCGCGACGATTGTTTCCGAAATGTGCGCCCGAGAGGTTCGCGGCCAGCGAACGCGTCTAGCTGGCGCTATTTAGGTTGCGGCGTGGAATGCGTCGATGACGTCTGCCGGAATCCGACCGCGCGTGGACACATTGTGTCCGTTGCGGCGTGCCCAATCCCGGATCGCCGCGCTCTGTTCGCGATCGATTGCCGCCCGTCCGCGGCCCGACCCTGCCGAGCGCCCGCGACGACGACCACCAACTCGGCGGCCGGCCTCGACCCACTGCTTCAGATCGCCACGCAGCTTAGCGGCATTCTTCGACGAAAGATCGATCTCATAGCTCACCCCGTCGAGGCCGAATTCGACTGTCTCATCGGCAGCGCCTTCGCCGTCGAAATCATCGACCAACGTGACGGTCACTTTTTTCGCCATTAGCCCACACTATCCTTCTCGGGAGCACCCATGATTAGAGAAGTTTTTCGATCCCCTACACCAATGT
>CAZJXR010000240.1:0-2030 GCA_964550085.1 uncultured Gemmatimonadota bacterium | reverse complement strand
CACATTGATACGGACCATTCAACAAGATCACTAATTTGGCAAGTTCGGCTCAGGTCACACGCCATGCCGACGAACAATCGGGAACAAAACCGTCTCGCGAATCGACAGTCCTGTCAAAGCCATCAACAATCTGTCGATACCCATTACCGTGCCTGTCGACGGAGGCATCGCATACTCCAGGGCGGCGAGGAAGTCCTCGTCGAGAACCATTGCCTCATCGTCTCCGGCGGCCGCCGCGCGTGCTTGCGCTGCGAACCGTTCGCGCTGGACAACTGGGTCGATGAGCTCGGAATAGCCGGTCGCGAGCTCGATCCGGCGGATGTAGAGGTCCCATTTCTCCGTGACGCCGGAGATGCTGCGGTGGGCGCGGGTCAACGGTGTGGTCTCGACGGGGAAATCCCTGACGAACGTCGGCGCCCATAGCGTGTTACCAACGGTGTGTTCCCACAGCTCCTCGATTAATTTCCCGTGTCCGTAACCACGGTCGCGTGGAATCTGAACATCCAGGCGGTCGGCGATAGTCCATAAGTGATCGGCCAGCGTATCCGGAGTGATCTCTTCACCGAGCGCTTCCGAGAGAGATGGATACATTTGCATTGTCTGCCATTCACCATCGAGGTCGTAGACACTGCCATCTGGCAATGGCACCTTCCTGGTGCCGATCGCCTCATCGGCGACCTCCTGAATTATCTCCCGGGTGACGACGGCGGAATCGTCATACGTTCCGTACGCCTGATATGTCTCGAGCATCGCGAATTCCGGCGAATGCGTGGAATCAGCTCCTTCGTTTCGGAACACCCGGTTCAGCTCGAAAACCCGCTCGAAACCGCCCACGAGGCAGCGCTTCAGGAACAGCTCCGGAGCGATGCGCAGGTACAGATCTGCATCCAGCGCGTTGGAATGGGTGACGAAGGGCCGCGCCGCCGCGCCGCCGGCCAACGTCTGCAGCATGGGCGTCTCGACCTCGAGAAAGCCGCGCCTCTCCAGCGCCGAGCGCACCGCACGTACCACCGCGACGCGCTGGCGCGCGATGGTACGGGCCTCCGGACGCACGATCAGATCGACGTAGCGCTGGCGCACCCGGGACTCTTCGCTCATCTCCTTGTGGGCGACGGGAAGGGGGCGTAACGCCTTGGACACGATCTGCCAGGAATCGGCGAGCACAGACAGTTCGCCGCGCCGTGAGCTGATCACCTCGCCATGGACCAACACGATGTCACCGAGATCGACGTCGGACTTCCACGAATCCAGGGCGACCTGGCCGACCTTATCGAGGCTGATCATCACCTGGAGTTGGGTGCCGCCGCCCTCCTGCAACGAGGCGAAACACCGCTTGCCGGAATTACGGGCGAAGATGACGCGCCCCGCGACACCGACGATGAGCCCGGTCTCGGCGTTCGCCTCCAGGTCGGGATAGGTCTGACGAATCTCGGCCAGCGTGTGCGTACGTGCGACCTCGACCGGGTACGGATCGTGTCCCTCGGCCAGCAGACGTTCCCGCTTGGCCTGGCGAATCCGGTACTGCTCGGGGATGTCGACTTCGGGTGGGTCAGGTGCGGTCACGACTGGCCAGCTTAAATCAATCCATGGGCACCCCCATCAACGCAGCGGCGGTCGCCGCCCTCGCCGATGAGCCCCTGGACTGGCGGTTCAAGGGCCTGCCCGCATCGTGGTGGGGACGCACACCTGCGGAAGTGTGCGCCGAGTCACCTCACCTGCTCACCGGCGGCGCGGTGGGACCGCTGTGCGTGCTGCGCGCGGAGGCGCTGTCACACAATCTCGCCACGATGGCGCAATGGTGTGCCGACCGCGGAGTCGAGCTGGCGCCGCACGGTAAGACGCATATGTCGCCTCAGCTGCTGGCGCGCCAGTTCGAGGCGGGGGCGGGCGCGGTCACGGTCGCCACCATCAGCCAGGCCCGCATCTTCCGCGCGTTCGGCGTAGCCGAGGTCGTACTGGCCAATGAGCTCGTGGACGAGGCCGGGCTGCGCTGGCTGGCTGGCGAACTCGACGCCGATGGCGACTTCAGC
>CAZJXR010000239.1:0-2748 GCA_964550085.1 uncultured Gemmatimonadota bacterium | reverse complement strand
CCTCTGGCACTTCCTTAGTCTGACCACCGTTGTCGCTGTGGTGATCGGGTCCATTTTGTGCGGCACGTCCGCGCCCGCCGCACAGAGCGGTAGCTACGCCGATTTGGTGGTGCTCTTCGAGGAGTGGCGTGAGTTCGAGAAGCCGAAGTTCGTGGATGGCGTCCCGGACTATAGCGCGGCTGCGATGGCAGCGCAGCATGCCGAGCTTGCCGAATGGCAAGCCAGGCTGCGTGCGCTCGACCCAGAGAGCTGGTCGGTGGCCGAGCAGATCGACTGGCATCTGGTGCGAGCTGAGATGAACGGGCTTGACTTCGACCACCGCGTGCGCCAGCCGTGGGCGCGAGACCCGGCATTCTACATCATGATCTTCCCGGCCGAAAGCGACGTGCCGGCCCACGAGGGGGCGACGATTCACGGCTGGATCGATCTCTGGACTTACGAATACCCGCTGTCCGATGGTGGTGCGGATGAGCTGGCCCGGCGCATCGGAGCGATCCCCGCACTGTTGGAGCAAGCCAAGACCAACCTGACCGGGAACGCCCGAGACCTCTGGCTGGCCAGTTTTCGGACCTTCGAGGAGCAAGACACCGACCTGGAGAACCTTGGGGAGCGGGTTGCGGGAACCAGCCCGGAGCTTGACACCGCCATCGTTGCAGCACGGAAGGCGACTCGTGCCTTTCTCGAGTGGTTGCAGCAGGAGGCGCCATCCAAGACAGGTCCGTCGGGTGTGGGCAAGGAGAACTACACCTGGTACATGCGCAACGTCCACTTGGTCCCCTACTCATGGGAGGAGCAGGTCACCTTAATGCGCCGAGAGTTAGCTCGAGCCCACACATCGCTTCGATTGGAGGAAAACCGCAATCGCCACCTGCCGAAGCTCGCGCGCATCGACAGTCCGGAAGAGTACGACTCGCGGCTGAACGCCGCTGTCTCCAAGTACATGCGGTTCCTTGAGGAAGAGGAGATTCAGTCCGTCGAGGAGTGGATGGACCCTGCGCTTCGCGCGGTAAGCGGTCGTTACATCCCGGTCGAGCCGGGGGAACTCCGCCACTTCTTCGACGAGGTCAACTACCGCGATCCGCTGGTCTTGCGCACCCACATGCACCACTGGATCGAGCTAGCGGGGATGAGAGAGGATCCACACCCCAGTCCGATCCGACGCGTGCCGTCGCTATACAATATTTTCGATGCTCGATCCGAGGGGTTGGCCACCGGGCTCGAAGAGATGATGATGCACGCAGGACTCTATGACGAAGCACCGCGCTCTCGCGAGTTGGTCTGGATCATGCTGGCTCAGCGAGCCGCTCGGGCGCTCAGTGGCTTATACCTCCACGGCAATGAGTTCACCATGGAGGAGGCCGTGCAGCACGCGATAAAGTGGACGCCTCGCGGCTGGCTCCCGGACGGCAATCTGGTCCGGTTCGAGCAGCACCTTTATCTGAGGCAGCCTGGGTACGGCACCAGCTATCTGAATGGCAAGATTCAGATCGAGGAGCTCCTGGCCGAAGTGGCGCTGCAGCGCGGCCAGGACTTCACCATGAAGATGTTTTTCGACGACTTCTTCGATGCTGGCGTGATCCCGATCGTGCTGACACGCTGGGAGATGACTGGCACTCGGGACGAGATTCTCAACCGTTTGTCGAACTAGTGATCCGGTAGCAGCGGGCCTAGGCCTTGTTGCGGAGCACCCCTTCCAGGCTGAACTCACCACCGCCGCGGGCGGCCAAGTAGAGCAAAGTGAACGAGAGGAAGGCTGCCGCCTCGCCGCGGTTTATGATTGGCCATGGCCCCCGGGGTGAGTGCACTGCGAAGTAGGCGACCGCCATCTTCACCGGCCAGGATGAACGCTAGCGGTCGCGTGAATAGTCCGAGGACGATCAGGATGCCGCCAAAAAGCTCGAGGATCCCAGCCAGCCCCATCCAGGATATGAGCTCGGCCGTTGCCCAGGCTCGCGGAACCCTCCCAACCAGCCGAACAACTTCTGCGCGCCATGCTGCCAGAAGAGGAACCCGACGACGATTCGGAACAGGTTCAAGGTGATCTGCTCGTAGCGGGTGCCACGCGCGGTCATTGTGGCACCCTCCCCGACGGGTGGACCTCGACCGGCTTTCCTTCAAGGTGGTCCTTGATCATGTGTAGGAGGTTGCCCCAGCTGGCGTTGCATTCGGGGTACTCTTTTTCGGTCGTTGCCCAGCCCCGGTGCGCGAAGTTCAGTACAGTCTCGCCGTCCTCGGTCGACTCGAGCTCCCAGTTGAGCGTCGTCCAGTTCCATTCGTCGTAGTCGCCGAGACACGTCCAGGCGACCCGCCGTCCGGGCTCGAGCTCATCGATTCGCATCCGGAAGACGACCCCGACACGGTAACGTTTCGTTTCATCCATTTCGTTTCGCCTGCCCGGACCCCGGGCCCAGATTGCAACTCGGAAGTCTTAATCTGATAGGCAATCCATCTCCGTCGCTACGGTAACTTGATACCACTCATCCTTTATTGTGAAGCGGCACAAGGGATTACGCACGTGGCTGCCGCGGCTGGCTGACGCGTGGTGCAACGGTTGCACTCTGAAATCGGCGAGTCAGCGACAACCCCTGCTTGCCAGCGCGGGGATTGGGTGGTGGTAATGGTAGTACGGGCCCCGGAATCAAAATCGTGCGGCTGATCGAGTAACGAGATTCGGGTCGCTGTCGCGGCCCACGACGTTCCCCCTCCTCCTGAGCGCGGTCGCTCGCGCAAAGCGGCCGCGCCCCTCTT
>CAZJXR010000238.1:0-2749 GCA_964550085.1 uncultured Gemmatimonadota bacterium | reverse complement strand
TCGTTCTGGGGCCAGCAGACCTACATCAGCATCTACATCGAGTTTCCGCGGGGCGCCGGCCTCGAGCGGACGGACGAGCTGGCACGTTCGTTCGAAGCCAAGTTGGCCAGCCTGCCCGAAGTAGATCGCTTCGAATCGACCGTCTACCCGCAGTTCGCCTTTCTGCGGGTCACCTTCCCGAAGGACTTGGAGAACACACCGGTGCCGCCCGCCATCAAGGAGCAGATGGTCGCCTACAGCCATCAGTTCACCGGGGCGACGGTCCGCGTGTACGGCTACGGCCCCAGCTTCTACGGCGGCAGCTCGAGCCCGCCCAACTACAGCGTGCGCGTGTTCGGCTACAACTACCTCACCGTCAAGGAAATCGCGGAGGATATCGCGGCTCGGCTCGAGCGGTTCGGACGCATTCGGGACGTCGATCCGAACGCCGGACAGGCGTGGTACGAGCGAGACAAGGAATTCGAGTATTTCCTCGCCGTCGACCGCGCCGCGCTGGCGGCCTACGACGTGAGTGTCGAGGATCTGCTGCGCGGTGTGTCGGCCAACATCCAGGAGGGGCCTCCCGCGACCCGTCTCCGGATCGGCGCCGAGGAGATCCCCTACTCGGTCAAGCTGGCGGGATACGACCGCTTCGACATGCAGCGGCTCGAGCAGCTATTGCTGCCGGCAGGCGATGGGCGTGAGCTGCGGCTTGCCGATGTGGCCTCGATCGAGGAACGGAAGGTCCTGTCGAGCATCAAGCGCGAGAACCAGCAGTACGAGCGACGGGTCGCGTGGGAGTTTCGAGGGCCTCGAAAGCTGGGCGATGCGGTTCGCGATGTAGTGCTCGAGGCGACCATCCTGCCGCCGGGCTACCGGCTCGAGGAACGCGAAGAGTGGTCGTGGCCCGAGGAGGAGAAGACGCAAGTCATGCTGGCGCTCGTGTTCTCCATACTCCTCATTTACATGGTGGCGGCAGCCCTGTTCGAGTCGCTGATGGCGCCGCTCGTGGTGCTGCTTACCCTGCCGCTCGCCCTTATCGGCGTCTTCCTCATTTTCTTTTACACGGACGCCTCGTTCACCGACACCGCCTGGATCGGCACCATCATGATGGGCGGCATCGTGGTGAACAACGCGATCCTCATCGTCTACCACATCGGCGAGCTGCGCCAGCGGCTGGCCATTCACGACGCGATCATCACGGGGACTCTGGAACGGGTGCGACCGATCCTCATGACTACATTCACCACCGTTCTTGGTCTGATGCCGCTGGTGCTGTTCTCGCAGTCGCAGGACGAGAACATCTGGAACGCGCTGGCGCTGGCCACGATCGGTGGCCTACTTTCGAGCACTCTCTTCGTGCTCGTCGCCATACCCGTCGCGTACCGGTACCTGGTGGCGCGATCGCCTCGACTCTCTCACGGGCAGACAAGCTCATGACCCACGCACTCGCGCGTCTATTCCGAGCGGCGTCCCTGCCGACGTTGGGCCTATGGTTGGCGGCCTGTGGCGGGGGGGCGGACGCTGGCTCGGCAGGTGGCGTCTCGGTGAGCGACTCGGCCGGCATCGCCATCGTGTCCAACGTGGGCCCCGGCTGGAGCGATGCGGATGCCTGGCGTCTGGAGCCCGAACTCACCATTGGAGACATCGAGGGAGAGCTCGCCTTCAGCAGCGTGGGCTCGATCTCGCGGACGCCGTCGGGCCGTCTTTTCGTGCTCGACTTCCAAGAGCAGACCATCTCCGCCTTCGATGCGGAGGGTACCCTGTTGTACAGGTTCGGCGGCAAGGGCGACGGTCCCGGGGAGTACCAGAACGCCTCGTACGTGAAAGCGATCGACGACGAGCGGGTAGTGGTCGGAGAGTCGTTCCCTCCGCAGCTTCATTTCGTGACCGCGACGGGGGAGCTGGTCGAGACCCTGACCTTCGAGGGGCCCTCGAACATCGCGTCGATCGGCGACTGGCGGCTGACGGAGACCGGCGACCCCTTCATCCTGATGCGGATGTTCGATCCCCGGGGATCGGAGTCCGGTGTCAAGAGCTTCATCGCCAGGGTGCGAGACGGTGCGATCGCCGACACGATCGTAGCGTGGGAGCGTGAGTGGACGATCGGCAAAATGCCGCCCCTCTTCCAGCCGACCTGGTCGTGGGACCTGGGCCCGGGCGCATCGGTGACGACATCGCCCGGAGGCGTTTACGAGCTGCGCGTGTTTGCCGCGTCCAACGAGGCGACGGACGGGTCCGGCGGGTTCGCGATCGAGCGAATCGTACGCCGACAGCACACGCCTGTGCCGGTGACGGAGGAGGTGCGGGCGTCGGCGGTCGACCGGATCACGGAACTCATGGCGGAGAACGGCGCGCCCCAGAGCTTTATCGACGAGATGCTGGCCGACGTAGAGTTCGCCGAGACGATGCCGGCCATCACCGGCGTTTGGGTCACCCCGGGAGGGCTTTCGTGGGTCGGTGTGCCGACCCACGATGCCAGTGCCATGAACCTGCGGGGAGGCTTCGGACCGGGCTCGCTGAGCGCCTTCGATGTGTTCTCGCCGGACGGGACCTACCTGGGATCGATCGCCGCGCCCGAGTCTTTCCAGCCCCTCCTGGTCGGAGACGAGCAGCTGGTCGGCATGTGGACGGACGAGCTCGATGTGCCGTACGTACGCAGTTATCGCGTCGTTCGGGGCAGTCCGGTCGTCGGCATGCGTTGAGGTCGCGGTTTCGCCCTCGGTGAGGGTCGCGGTGCCCTCCCCCGGCGGGTCGATGCCGCGCAGCC
>CAZJXR010000237.1:0-2825 GCA_964550085.1 uncultured Gemmatimonadota bacterium | reverse complement strand
AGACGCTGGTCATGTCGTTGGGGCGGTACGCTCCCGCCTGACCGGCGCCAGGCGGGCTACCCTTCGTCCGGCCGGAGGCTCGGGGTCGGGTGAGCGGGTGCGGGGGGCTTTGGGAGCGGGCAGGCGGGAGGGGGCAGGCAGCAGGCCGCTCAATCCAGCGTGGAGCCTCGATCCGCGGACAACCGATCCAGCATCGAAGTCACCCGCATGCGCAGCGACTCCGGCAACGCGTTCCGGCGCACGCGCTCCTTGATGCCGGAGATCACGCTCGCCTCGAAGCGGAACTCGGCCGCGCACACCTCGCACACCTCCAGGTGCTCCTCGACCGCTCGCGCTTCCTCGCTCGACAGCTCGCGATCGAGGTAGTCCGCCAAGCGCGCGAACACCTCCGCGCAGGTGGACGGGCTGAGTCCGTTCATGGAACCGTTCCGCATCGTCCCGCCTCCTTTGCCCCCACGTGGCGTCCGGGGCCGACGGTCTTGCGGCGGCCGGCCCCGTCCTCCTCGACCCCTCAGGCCGCGGTCCCGGAAACGAAACAGCGGTGCCCGGCCAGGCTCAACGCGGCCGACAAAAGGACAAGATCCTTCAACAGGAACTCGCCCGCCAGGGACAGCCTCGGGAACCCGGCCTCCCCGTAGCTGACCGCCGGGGCCACCACGAAGATCACCAGCGTGCCGACGAACAGGCCCGCGACCAGGAGCCCGACGTAGCGTTGCGCGACGCCGGCTACGAGCAGCAGGGCGGCGCCCACCTCGAACACCGCGAGGACGTACACGAAGCCGCGGAATGCGAGGAACGGGAGCGACGCCTGAAGCAAGCCCACCACCCCATCCGGGTCCACGAACTTCAGCGCTCCGATCCAGAACAGCACGATCGCCAGGCTGAAGCGCAGCAACACACTCGAGTACCGGTCCACCAAGCTGAAGATTGTTTCCATTGGGATGCCTGAGCCGTCGTGGGGGGCGGCCGCCCCCGGGCACACGAGCCCGGGGAGCCGCGGCCGGTCCGTTCCAGGCTTGAATGCGGGGCGGGCGCGTGCGGTTCCGGGTTCCGGCCTGGGGCCCGGCCGGCTCAGGCAGGGAGCGTGTTGACCGCGGCTGACGCGACGATGCCGTGGTCCACGGCGATGTCCCAGAGGCATTTCTGTAAGAGCGCGCGGGCCCGGTGCAGCCGGGAGCGGACGGTGCCGACCGGTGTGCCGACGATGTCTGCGATGTCCTGGTACGACAGGTCGTCGACGAAGTAAAGGGCCGCGACGACCCGGAACTGCTCTGGCAGATCGTGGATCGCCTCGTGGATCTGCTCTTCCGTCATGCGGGACAGGAAGGTCCGGCCGGGATCCGGGTCGCCCTCGTGCATCCCCGCGTGCTTCGTTCGCTCGTAGAGGAACAGCCCGTTCGGCTCGTCGAGCGAGATGTCGTGCCGTGACTTGCTCACCTTGCGGCACCGCATGAGGAAAGCGTTGGTCACGATGCGTAGGAACCAGGCCCTGAAGTTCGTGCCACGCTGGAAGCCGTCTAGGCCCTTCAGCGCCATGAGGGCCGCGTCCTGGACGACGTCCTCGGCTTCGCCCGGGTTCCCCGTAAGATGCAGCGCGGCCTGGTACGCCCTGGGAAGCAAGGGCTCGAGGAGCGCCGCGTATTCCTCCACGTCGATCGAGCCAGGCCGGGCCGAGCGGGTTCCTCGTGCGGGTCCCCTGGAGGTGGTCCCGGTGATCTCGCCGGAGTCACGAGTCGAGGACTGCTGGGGCGCCGTGGGAGTCGTAGGAAGCGTCGTGCTCATCGCTCGGTAACCTCGTCGAGGGCCGCTCGGGCCCGTGTGGCGTCGGTCCGCATATCGGTCATCGGCCGCCACCGAAAAGCAGACTCCATGCCGAACTTCCCAAAGCGATCTAATGAGTTGTCAGACAACCAGTTAAATGGATTACGGGGAGGGCGATGCGGATCGGGTGGATGGAGGTGATTCCCGACATTTCGTGAAACTCGCGGACGCTCGGGAAACCGCTGTTTTGGACGTGTCAGGCCGGCCGGCTGATTCCGAGCTTCTTCATGCGCGATTCGAGCGTCGTCGCCTTGACCCCGAGTCGGCGGGCTGCACCGTTGGGTCCGCTGACGCGCCAACCGGTCAGCTCCAGGGTCCTCACGATGTGGCCGCGCATGACATCGTCCAGTGTTGCGTCCATGCCTTCGTCGGTCGGCGAGCGTTCCCTCCGACCCCATTCCGCCAGCTCGAGGGCGGTCCCCCGTGAGGTGATGATCGAGCGCTCGATGACGTTGCGCAGCTCGCGCACGTTGCCCGGCCAGGGGTACGCCGCAAGCGCGTCCAGCGTTCGCTTGGGGATGGTCTCGATCCGCTTTCCCAGCCGAGGCCCATCCATTTTGACAAAGTGCTGCGCAAGGAGTGGTATGTCCTCGCGCCTGTCGCGTAGCGGGGGATTTCGTATGGGGAAGACGTTCAGGCGGTAGTACAGGTCAGAGCGAAAACTGCCGTCGGCGACGGCCGGTTCCAGGTCCCTATGCGTGGCGGCGATGACCCTCACGTCGACCGAGATCGTCTCCGATCCTCCGACGCGTTGCAGCTCGCCCTCCTGCAGGACCCTGAGCAGCTTCACCTGCAGGTCCGGCGCGAGGTCGCCGATCTCGTCCAGGAAGATGGTTCCGCCGTCTGCGAGTTCGAAGCGCCCGATCTTCCTGGTGGTCGCGCCCGTGAAGGCGCCGCGCTCGTGTCCAAACAGCTCCGATTCGGCGAGCCCGGCGGATATCGCGCCGCAGTTGACCGTGATCATTGGGCGCTCGCGCCGCTCGCTTATACGGTGGATCGCCCGG
>CAZJXR010000236.1:0-2834 GCA_964550085.1 uncultured Gemmatimonadota bacterium | reverse complement strand
GACGACGGTTTTCTCTACTACGTCATGCCGTACCTGGAGGGTGAGTCGCTCCGTGATCGCCTGAAGCGCGAGGGCCAGCTGCCGCTGGACGATGCGGTGCGGATCGCACGCGAGATCTCGGATGGCCTGGGCTACGCTCACACTCACGGCATTGTCCACCGCGACATCAAGCCCGAGAACATTCTTCTCTCCGACCAGCACGCGGTCATCTCCGACTTCGGCATTGCTCGGGCGGTCGCGGCTGCGGGAGGCGAGCGCATCACGGAGACGGGCATCGCGGTCGGGTCCCCCATCTACATGAGTCCGGAACAGGCAAGTGGAGACGCGGCGATCGACGGGCGCAGCGATGTCTACGCCTTGGGCTGCGTACTGTTCGAGATGCTGGCCGGCGAACCGCCCTTTACCGGACGGACGCCGCAGGCGGTGATGGCTCGACGTCTGACCGACACGTTGCCACCGCTACACGCGATGCGCGACACCATCCCGGAAGGCCTCGAACAGGTGGTCGAGAGAGCGTTGAACCGGACACCAGCGGACCGGTTCTCGGGTGCGGAGGAGTTCGGGACTGCGATCGAAGGAGCACTCCGGAGTACCGAACCCGGCCCGGCACCTCCCCTGGAGGGGCTGCGCCGCGGCTCTATCGCCCTCACCCTGGCGACCGTCGTCGTGCTATATCTGCTCGCCAGCCTGCTCGTGTTTCAACTTGCGACGACGCTGACCGACCAATTCAACCTGCCCGAGTGGTTCAGGCGCAGCGCCATGATCCTGCTGCTCGTCGGTTTCCCGCTCCTCGTCGCGACGGCCCTCGTCCAGAGCGGACCCGATCGGACCGGAGTGCAGTCTGCCAGGCCCGGCAAAGCCCATCAGCTTGCCTCCAGATTGCGAGCCGCGCTGAGGCGACGACTGTCGTGGCGGATGACGATCGGGACGGGGCTGGTGGTGTTCGCCGTGTGGGGGTTGCTGGCGGCGCGTTGGATTCTCGTTGGGCCCACCACGGTCGGCGAAGCCGTGCCCGTCGCCGGACCTCGATCACGCGAGGCGACCGGATTCGACCCGACCCGGGTCGCGGTGCTGTACTTCGACGACTTCAGCGAGGGTGAGGATCTCGATTATCTGGCCAGCGGTCTCACCGAAGCAGTGATTCACGAGCTCAGTCAGGTCGAGGCACTCCAGGTGATCTCCCGCCACGGAGTAAGGCCGTTCAGGGACTCGCCGGTGGCCTTGGATAGCATGGTCCGTGCTCTACAAGTCGGTACCATGATCGATGGCAGCATAGCCCGATCCGGGACTCGGCTCAGGATTACGGCACAGATCATCGAGACGCAGTCGATGACTCAACTGGCGAGTCTGATCAGCGAACCGGCCTGGGCGGACTGGCTGACCATGGTGGACGACGTCGTTGGCAGCATCGCCGAGACCTTTCGTCGCGAGCTCGGCATCGAGCTCCAGATGCAGGACCGCAAGGCTCGCGCGTCCAGTTCGGAGGCGTGGGGGTTGGTCCAGCAGGCAGAGCAGCTGCGGGAGGATCACGTCCCGCTGAAGATGGCGGGTGACGTTTCGGCCGCGGAGCGCACCTTGTTGCGCGCGGATTCGATGCTGGCTCGCGCGACGGATCTCGACCCTGACTGGATCGAGCCTATCGTCCTTCGCGGATGGACGGCGGCCGGCATGGCCGCGCTGCATTCGCCGACCGCCGGCGGCTATCGGCGCCAGGAGCTCGAACAAGGGCTACGCTTTGCTAACGCGGCGCTCGAGCAGGAAGAAGGACAACCGCTGGCTCTGGAGCTCCGCGGGACCCTACGCTACCGCCTCTGGGACGCCACCGGAGGGGGCGATACCGAGCTGCTCGCGGCCGCCGAACGGGATCTCCGCGGAGCCGTGGAGGCAGATCCGACCCAGGCGAGCGCCTGGGCCACATTGAGTGAACTGCTCCACGAGGCCAAGGCAGATTTTGCCGGGGCCAGGCTGGCGGCGTCTCGGGCGTACGAGGAGGACGCGTTCCTGGCGGAGGCTCGGGAGATCCTGTTTCGCCTTTCGAACCTATCGCTCGAGCTCGGGGAGTTCGACGAGGCGGTTGCTTGGGCCGAGGAGGCTCGCGCCCGTTTTCCCGACGCGCTCGAGATCGTGGCGCTCGAGCTGGTGATCCTCGCAACGGGCGGGGAGCCCGATGTTGAAGGAGCGTGGGAGCTGACGCACGCTATCCAGCGGATGGCTTCGCCTCGGACCCGGAGGCTCTACACGGCCGAGGCGCAGATGCAGGTGGCCGCCGTTCTCGCCCGCGCGGGTCTTGTCGACAGTGCGGAAGCGGTGATCGAACGCACGCGTGGCGCCGCTCCCGCGGATCCGGAACAGATCATCGCCTACTACGAAGCCAATGCCTGGCTCCGGCTCGGAGAGGAACTCATCCGCCGCGGCGCGTCCGACGATGGGGCTCGGGCCCGCGATGCAGCTCTGAGCGCTCTCGAACGGCACCTCGAAGGAAGTCCGGAGGAACGGGACTATATTGCGGGAGACCCCTGGTTCCAGGATCTACGTGACGATCCTCGGTTCCAGGATCTGATTGCACAGTGACAATCGTTCCGCCGCGAACTGCAACCGCCCGCCCGCGAGTCGGAGACTTTGCCGCACGATACAGCGTAATTCTGTACCACAGCAGGCCCAGAAACAGGGGCACAAGCATGCGTTCAAGATCGATCGTGTTCATCGGACTCGTTTTTGCATTGACTCTGCCCCCTGCAGCCGCCGTGAGCGCGCAATATCGCACCGTCGCCATTATTGCCGATGATGACTTCGTTCTGGAAGGGCGATATTACGAGGGTGGCCAGCCAGGCCCT
>CAZJXR010000235.1:0-2854 GCA_964550085.1 uncultured Gemmatimonadota bacterium | reverse complement strand
GCGACCTCCAGGGCCACAACCTGGCGCTCTAACCGACTGAGCTACGCCCACCACGCTACCGGTGCCATAATGGCGCGGCCGGTGGCGCCGCGGCAAGCGACGCACACCGCGCTGGATCCGGATAAGTTGGCTCTGGCGGTCCCCGGATCGCGGCCGCAACCGATCTCAGACGCCGGAACAGTCGGGGACCGCTCGCTCGATCGCCTTCGTCGAGCACGTTATCCGGACCCGGAGCCATACAGCGCCTTGGCCAACATATCGATCGGCATCGTCGGCCTGCCCAACGTAGGCAAGTCCACCCTCTTCCGGGCCCTCACCTCGGTCGCGGTGCCGGCCGAGAACTACCCCTTCTGCACCATCGACCCCAACGTCGGCGTGGTCGAGGTCCCGGACCCGCGTCTGGACGCCTTGATGGAGCGGATCAAACCGCCCCGGGTGGTACGCACGGTGATCGAGTTCGTGGACATCGCGGGCCTGGTCGAGGGGGCTTCGCGCGGGGAGGGTCTGGGGAACCAGTTCCTGCACCACATCCGCGAAGTGGACGCGATCGCGCACGTCATCCGCTGTTTCGACGACGCGTCGGTCGCCCGCGTCGGACCGCCGGATCCGGTCCACGCCGCGGAAGTCGTCGATGTCGAACTCCAGCTTGCCGACCTGGTCACGGTGGACAACCGTCTCACCCGCTTGACGCGGATGGTCCACAGCGCTGACCGGATCGCAGAGGAGGAGCAGACGCTGCTCGAGCGCGTGCGCGACGGGCTTCAACGCGGCGAATCGGTTCGGCGTCTCCGCCTCCGCGATATGGAAATGGCAGGTCTGGCGCCGCTCAACCTCCTGACGGCAAAGCCGATGCTTTACGTCGCCAACGTCGATGAGGAATCTCTGCCTGAGGGCGGCGAGGCCACGCGCCGGTTGCGGGGGGCTCTCGGCGGCGAGGCCGCGTCGGAGGTGATCGTCGTCTGCGCGCGGCTCGAAGCGGAGCTTGGCGAGCTCGAGCCAGCCGAGCGGCGAGAGTATCTGGCCGCCAGCGGGCTTGAGCACACGGGTCTCGACCGGCTCGTGGCCGCGGGTTACCGTGCGCTCGGGCTGCACACTTTCTTCACCTTCAACGAGAAGGAGCTGCGGGCTTGGCCGATTCCGATCGGGGCGACCGCTCCCGAGGCCGCGGGTCGGGTGCACTCCGATTTCGAGCGCACGTTCATTCGGGCCGAGGCGATCAGCGTCGATGAGTTCGTGGCGCTCGGCTCCATGAAAGAGGCCCGAGAGCGAGGTCGCGTGCGATCCGAAGGGCGACAATACGTGGTGCGGGACGGGGACATCCTCCTCTTCCGGACAGGTGGCTGAGTCCCGCTCTCCACGACTCGCGGACAGCGCGGAAACATCGACCGCTGTTCGGTCGTAAGAGGCTGTGGACGCCGTGTGGTGAGTGGAACGCCCGGGAGGGCCCCGACCCGGGAGTCGGCGTGACAGACAGTGAAGGACCGGGACGGGAGAACATGCGCGGGGAACATGTATAAGGACGGGCTGGCGTGGGGGCTGTGGAGTCTGCAGTGGTTCACCGGCCTCGGCGGTCTACACCGGATCTACCTCGGCAAGTACGGCACCGGCATCCTGTGGCTCCTGACCTGGGGGCTGTTCGGCATCGGGCAGATCATCGATGCGTTCCGCATGAAGAGCCTCGTCACCGAAGCCAACATCCGCGAGGGTCACCTGCCGCACCCCCGCGTCGCGAGGCGGATCGAGTCCGGAGAGATCACCCCCCCGCCCCGCATCCAGCCGCCGCCCAAGAGTCTGCGCCAGCGACTGGTCGAAGCAGCGCTTGCGCACCACGGCGCCATATCGGTGACGCAGGGCGTGGCACACACAGGTCTCACCTTCGAGGAGGTCGAGAAGGAGCTACGGGAGATGGTGGCCACCGGCTACGTGGACGTTGACAACGCACCCGGTTCGGGAGTCGTCATCTACCGCTTCACGGAGCTGGCGTAGGCGGCCCCCTCCGCGGAGGGTAATACCCCGCCGGACTGTGCCGGAAAGGCCGCATCCACCGGCGGCGGCTCCCGCCGCATCCCGGGCGGCACGCGGGTCGCCTGCAGCTTACCGAACCTCGCCCTGGATGTACTCGCGCATGAAACGGTTCTCGCCCTCCACCTGCTGCCGGAGGGCGTTGACCACGTCGCCGATCGACAGAATCCCTGCCAGCGTTCCGCCATCCACCACCGGAAGGTGTCGGATACGGTTGCGAGTCATTAGCTCCATCACGTGTGCCATGTCATGATCGGAGTTCCCGAGGATGACCTCGGTCGTCATCACGTCGCGCACGCGGATCGAACCGAGCTGTCCGGGTGAGCGAGCCGACAGACGAAGAACGTCGCGCTCGCTGATGATCCCCGCGATCGCGTCGTTCTCCATCACGACCACGGCACCGATGTTGTTCTCGACCAGTACCTCGATCGCGTTCAGCACCGTCACGTCCGGCATCACCGTAACGACATCGGTGCCTTTGGCCGTCAAGATGTCTCGTATCCTCATCGGTCGCACTCCTGCCTGGGGTCCGGCCGTCGCCGGGATGGTGATTCGTGACGCCATCGGGTCCCGTGTTGCAGGATCCGAGCCACCTCGATCTCCTCGATCCTGACACGGATCGAACGTGTCACGTCGTCGCTCCCGTCCTCGCGATCCTGCCCGAGTCGATCGCGATCGTCTGTTCCTTGCCGTGCACGCTGAGTGTCTCCACGATGGCATGGATCGCCTCGGCGTTCTCGCTCCACCAGGTAGCCGCTTCGGCGCGACCCCAGCTGGCGTGACATCGCGGGACCGGCAATGATGTTTTCACTGGTGGCTTCTTCACCGAAGC
>CAZJXR010000234.1:0-2891 GCA_964550085.1 uncultured Gemmatimonadota bacterium | reverse complement strand
TTGAGGCGGATAAATGGGACTTCTTACTAAGAAAGAGCCTTCACTGCGGTAGCCGGCACAGAAGCTAATACGCCAAGCCGGCGACCTCCTGGGCGGGAAAGGCAGCTTGGAGGGGTTGAGGAAGGCGCAGGGTGATCTCCGCGATTCGGTCAGAGGCGTGCCCGTCCCAGAGCGCCGGGCGGCAGGGACGCCGCTCCTCGGCCAACGACTCGGCCACCACGTCGACGAGGTCGTTCAGGTTTCCGTTGAACAGCCGGTTCGTACCCTCGTCGATGGTGACCGGACGGTCTGTGCTCGGACGCAGGGTAATGCACGGGACCCCGAGCACCGTGGTCTCTTCCTGAATGCCGCCGGAGTCGGTGATGACGGTGCCGGCCGTGTCGATCAGACCGAGGAACTCCAAGTACCGCACCGGGCCGAGAACATGGAGGCCGTTCAGTTTCTTCTCGAGACCGAACTCCTTGACGTTGCGGGCGGTTCGCGGATGGAGCGCCAGCACGATGGTCGCTTCGCACGAGCAGGCCGTGTGGCCGAGGGCGGTCAGGATGGCGGACAGACGCTTCGGGTTGTCGACGTTGCGTGGGCGGTGGAGGGTGACGACTACATACTTGCCAGCATCGAGACCGAGGGTGTGATGGACGGCCAGCCGTCCCGCTCGCTGACGATGCCGATCGAGCGTGTCGATCATCACGTTGCCGACGGGGTGGATGCGGCTCTCCTCGACTCCCTCGCGGATCAGATTGTCGAACGCGACCGGCTCCGTGGTGAAGAGCGCCGAGCTGATGCGATCGGTGATCATCCGGTTGATCTCTTCCGGCATCCACCAGTCGTGGCAGCGCAGACCCGCCTCGATATGGGCCACCCGGATCCCCAGCTTGGCGGCGACCAGCGCCGCGGCGAGGGTCGAGTTGACGTCGCCCACCGTGAACACCCAGTCGGGGGCGAGGCGGCCGACGAGCGGCTCGAGGGCGATCAGGATGCGTCCGGTCTGGGCCGCGTGCGACCCGGAACCGACGCCCAGGTTGTAGTCCGGGGGCCGAAGACCGAGATCCTCGAAAAAGTGATCCGACAGCGCCTCGTCGTAGTGCTGCCCGGTGTGGATCAACGTCTGCTCGATGTCGGGATACGCCTCGAACGCCCGCATCACGGGCGCGATCTTCATGAAGTTCGGTCGCGCACCGACCACGTGGACGACTCGCATCAGCGCCCCCCATTCCGTCGGCGTTCGAGACGAAGCGACCCGGGCCGTCGCAGCTCGACTCTGCCGCTCCCGGGACGGCGCCGGGACACACGCCAGGCGGCGAGGCGACGAGCGGCCAGCCGCCGATCGAGCAGGCGCCGCTCGAGCAACTTCCGCGCTACCTGTCGCCGCTGGCGATCGCGCCGGATCATCACTCGACCGTGACGCTCTTGGCGAGGTTGCGCGGCTTGTCCACATCGCAGCCGCGGAGAACGCCGATGTGGTAGGCCAGCAGCTGAAGCGGGATGCTCATGAGCACCGGCTGGAGCGCGTCCACCGTTTTCGGTACCACCACGCACTCGTCGGCCAGATCGTAACAGCCGTTCGGCACCGTCGTCAGAGCGATCAGCCGTCCCCCCCGCGCCTTCACCTCCTGCATGTTGGACAGCACTTTCGGATAGGCGCCGTCCCGTGGCGCCACCACCACCACCGGCATCTCTTCGTCGATGAGTGCGATCGGGCCGTGCTTCATCTCGGCGGCCGAGAATCCCTCGGCGTGCACGTAGCTGATCTCCTTGAGCTTGAGCGCGCCCTCCAGGGCCACCGGGTAGCTGTAGCCGCGGCCGAGGTAGAGGAAGTTGGGGTGCCCGGAGAGCCGCTTGGCGAGTTCCTCGATCTCGCCCGCCAGGCCCAGCACCTCGCGGGCCTGATCCGGCAGCTTGTGCAGCGCCCGCACGAGCTTCCCCGCTGTGTGGTGGTCGAGCCCGCGCTGCCGGCCCAGGTAGAGGGCGAGCAGGGCGAGGGCGACCACCTGGGAAGTGAAGGCCTTGGTCGAGGCGACCCCGATCTCGGGGCCCGCGTGGGTGTAGATGCCGCCGTCGGAGAGACGGGCGAGCGTGCTTCCCACCACGTTGACGATCCCGACCGTCGTGCACCCTCGCTCCTTGGCCATCTCGTGGGCGGCGAGTGTATCGGCCGTCTCGCCCGACTGCGAGATCCCGATCACCACCGTGCCCGGCTCGATCACTGGATTCCGGTACCGCCACTCGGAGGCGTACTCGATCTCCGTCTGTACCCGCGCGTACTCCTCGATCAGGTACTTGCCGATGATCCCGGCATGCCATGAGGTGCCGCAGGCCGCGATGATGATCCGGCGGGCCTCGGCGAGCACGGGCGCCAGCTCGCTCAAGCCGCCGAGGCGGGCGGCGGCCCGGTCGAGGAGAAGGCGGCCGCGCATGGTGTCGGCGATCGTGTCGGGCTGCTCGTGGATCTCCTTCAGCATGAAGTGGGGGTAACCGCCGCGCTCCACGTCCTCGACCTCCCAGGTCAGCTCGGCGATCGGCTTTTCGACCCGGTTCATCACGTCCATGGCGACGATGTCGCACCCCTCCCCATCCAGCACCGCGAGCTCACCGTCATCCAGGTACACGACCCGGCGCGTGTGCGGAATAATCGCCGCCGCGTCGGAAGCGGCGAAGTTCTCACCCACGCCGATGCCGAGCATGAGGGGCGACCCGCGGCGTGCGCACACGACCCGGCCCGGCTCGTCCGCGCTCAGCACCGCGATGCCGAACGTGCCTTCGACCATGGCCAGCGCCCGGGAGACGGCGAGCTGGAGGGGCGGAATCCAGCACTCCTCGATCAGGTGGGCGAGCACCTCGGTGTCCGTTTCCGATTGGAAGACGTGCCCGCTTTTCTCGAGTCGGGCCCG
>CAZJXR010000233.1:0-2895 GCA_964550085.1 uncultured Gemmatimonadota bacterium | reverse complement strand
GAGACGTACGGGACCGGAGGCCAGGTCAAGGTGAGAGCTACCTTCGACGGTCATCCCTTCCGGGGCTCGCTCGCGCCGATGGGCGGCGACCGGCACGTGCTCGGCGTCCGCAAGGACATTCAGCGGGCGATCGGCAAGTCGATCGGCGACACGGTTCGGGTCGAGCTCGAGCGCGACACCGAGCCGCGGGTGGTCGCCGTGCCGGCGGACGTCGAGGCGGCCCTGTCGAAAAGCTCGAAGGCGAGGGAGGCGTTCGAGAAGCTCTCCTATACCCACCGCAAGGAGTACGTGCGCTGGGTCGAGAACGCCAAGAAGGTCGAGACTCGGCGACGGCGGGTGGAGAAGGCGATCGCCATGCTGGAGGAGGGCAGGACGCGCTGAAGCGTCGTGGTTGCCGCCATTCTGGTGAGCAGACAGATTCAGCCGGGCCAAAAGGACGCTGATGGCGTCGCCGCGGACGTCGCTGCAAACGGACTCCAACGCGGCGGGCACCACATGTCGAGACTCAAGCAGCTGATCCGGGAGTTCCACCGCCGCTCGCTGTGGCAGGTCCTCGGCGTGTACGTGGTCTCGAGCTGGGCCGTTCTTCAGGTGGCCGAGGTGCTGACCAACACGGCCGGGCTGCCGCCCTGGTTCCCTTCCTTCGCACTCGGCCTGCTCATCATCGGACTTCCCATCGTCCTCGCCACGGCGTTCATCCAGGAGGGGGTCGGGCATCGCGAGGCGGCCGATCGACCGCCACCGGCTGGCGAGGCGACGCCGACCGGGGTAGCCACCGAACCCGTCTCCGTGGTGCCGATGGTGACCGCGCACAAGCGGTTGTTCACGTGGCGCAACGCGCTCGCCGGGGGAGCGGCGGCGATGCTGCTGCTGTTCGGCGTTGCCGGCCTGTATGTCCTGCTCCAGGACCGCGGAGGAAGCCTGGCTCCGACCGAGGCCATCGCCGGCGACGCAGCGCCGGCAGTCGCCGTGCTTCCCTTCAGTGTGCGGGGGGCCGGTCTCGAGGGACTGGCCGATGGCATGGTGACGCTTCTCGCGACCGGACTCGATGGGGCAGCCGGCCTCCGAACCGTGCCCGACCGCACGATCATGGCGCGCTGGCGCCAGCAGGTGAGAGAAGGCGAGGAAGCCGATCTCGGGACTGTGCTGGACGTGGCGGAGGCGGCCGGCGCCCGCTACGCGTTGATCGGATCGGCCGTCGCGATCGGAGACCGGGGGCGACTGACGATCGACGTGTACGAGCTCCCGGCGCGAGCGAAACTCGATCAGGCTGTCGTCGAGGGGTCACCAAAGGATGTCCTGCAGCTCGCCGACCGGCTCGCGGTCGCCGTGCTCGTTATTCTCGTCGGCGAGACGGGGAGCGAGCCGCCGAGTGTTGATCTGGCCAGCCTGGTCACGAGCTCGGTTCCTGCCTTGGATGCCTTCCTGGAAGGCGAGGCGCTGTTCCGGCAATCGGAGTTCGGCGCCGCGCGCCGGGCGTTCGAACGCGCCGTCGAGCACGATTCGACCTTTGCGCTCGCCTACTACCGCCTCGCCACCGCGATGAGCTGGACCGACTGGGATGATGAGGACTTTGGCTCCGTTGCCGGACAGGCCGTCGGACTCGCCGATCGCTTGCCACCGCAAGAGAGACAGCTGATCACGGCGCTGGACGCCTTTCTCCACGAACGGCCCGAGGCGATTCCGCTCGGCGAGCGCATGGTGCGAGACCACCCGGACGACGCCGAGGCGTGGGACCTGGTGGGCGAGATCTACTTTCACCTGGGCGGCGCCGGGCTCGTCGATCCTGCGAGCGGACAGTCGGCGTTCGCCCGTGCGGTCGAGCTGGACCCCGGTCTCACCCGCAGCTACATCCACCTTCTCGACGCTCACTTCCGGTTCGAGCCCGACAGCACCCGTATCGCGGAGCTCATCGACACGTTCGAGAGTCAGCATGGGGGGGCGCGGAAGCTCCGGGAGTACCGTCTCGGACACGCGATCGCATTCGGGAGCCCGGCGACGCGGGACGAGGCATACGCTGTCCTCGATACTGCATCAATCCTGCACGGCTATTTCGCCAACGAGATGCTCGGCCACGCGGCCTTCCTGCCCCAACAAGCCGAAGTCGCCCGGATCGGCTCGCGGGCGACCACGCAGCCAGGTTTCTCTACGTTCCTCATGATGCGGACCGCGCTGTATCGTGGGCGGTTGTCCGACTTGGTGGTGGCATTGGACGAGGGGCAGGTACCGGCAAGGGTCAAGGCGGAGTTCGTCTCTTATGCCGACGTCACCGGGTTTCCGGTTCCGCCCGAAGTGCTCGCGTCGGCCCTGGTGGAGTTCGAGCCCGACTCGCTGGACATTTCGACGGTGTTGCGACAAACCGTCTACGCGATCGATCGGGGAACGCGCGGTGCCGACTCCGTTGCGGAGGCCAGGCTGCGCCGAGTGGCGGCGGCACACCGGGCAGCCGGCGACACGACATCGGCACGCGTGGCGGACCAAACGATCACCGCGCTTCGCGGATACGCGGCGTGGAAGCGCGGTGAGTTCCTACTGGGGCGGAAACAGCTGGAGGAGGCCCAGCAGTCGCCGGCCCTGTTCGGTCGAGACAACAGCGTCCTTCGCTGGTGGCTGGCGGAGCTGGCGCTCGAGGAGGGGCGGCTGGAGGACGCGGCGCGCTACTTCCGTTCCTTGGGCCACGGCGCTCCGTTCACATCGGATCCCATGGCCGTGTATCGCCACGGCCAGGTGCTGGAGGAGCTGGGCGAGATCGAGGAGGCCCGCGACGCGTACGCCTACTTCGTTCTCGCCTGGAAGGACGCCGACCCCGAGCTCCAGCCGATGGTGGATGAGGCCCGCGCGCGGCTCGGGCGGTTGGGAGCGGGTGTCGGGGCGTCGTGAAAACAGGATAACGGC
>CAZJXR010000232.1:0-2933 GCA_964550085.1 uncultured Gemmatimonadota bacterium | reverse complement strand
GTCTTCACAACGATGGCCGCACCGATGTTCTGACGGATGACCTGCCGACTTCGCTTCGATAGCCGATACAGATAGGGCAGCCGTTCCAGATCGTCGCCCATCAGCGCGATGTCGGCCGTCTCGAGGGCGACGTCACTGCCGGCGGCGCCCATCGCGATGCCAACGGCCGAGGCGGCAAGGGCGGGAGCATCGTTGACGCCGTCGCCGACCATGGCGACGGGGCCGTAGCGGCGGCCCAGATCGAGCACGGCGTCCACCTTGTCCTCCGGAAGCAGCTCCGCGAGCGCCTCGTCCACCTCCACCTGCGCTGCCATCGCCGCCGTCGCCTGGCGGGAGTCACCGGTGAGCATCACGAGGCGGTCCACGCCGAGGCTCCGCATTCGCCGCACAACCGGCGCCGCCTGCGGGCGCACGCTGTCGGCGACGCCGATGACTCCAATCACCGTGCCGTCGCGGGCGACCAGCACCGGCGTCTTCCCCTCCTTCCGCAGGGCATCGACGGCCGTCGCGGCCTCGGCACAGGTGAACATCTCTGGCCGACCGACCACGATCAGGGAGCCATCGATGCGGGCCTGCGCCCCCCGCCCCGGCAGCGCCACGAAGTGCGACGGAGTCCGCCGAGACTTGCCCCCATCCGCATGGTCGGCGCGGCGCACGATGGCCCGCGCGATCGGATGTGCCGAGCCGGCCTCGACAGTGGCCGCCAGCTGGAGCAGATCATCGGCCGGCAGCCCGTCGAGCGGTACCACGTCCGTCACCCGGGCGATCCCGTGCGTCAGCGTGCCGGTCTTGTCGAAGGCGAGCACGCGTATCTCGCCCATGCGCTCCAGGTGGGCGCCGCCCTTGATAAGGACGCCGTTTCGGGCCGCGCTCGTGATCCCACTCACGACGCTGACCGGGGTCGAGATGACGAGAGCGCACGGACAGGCGATGACGAGCAGGGTCAGTCCCCGCAGAAGCCAGACGTCGAAGGGCGCGTGAAAGAGCAGCGGCGGCACGATGCTGACCAGCACGGCTCCGATCGTCACCACCGGTGTGTAGCGGCTGGCGAATCGATCCACGAATCGCTCGCTGGGAGCCCGACGTCCCTCTGCCTCCTCGACTAAACGGACGATGCGGGCCAGCGTGGTGTCCTCGAACTCGCGGGTGCTCCGCACCCGAAGGTAGCCGTCCTGGTTGATGGTTCCGGCGAACAGCTCGGACCCGACTCGAACCGCGACAGGAAGCGACTCCCCCGTGATCGCCGCCTGATCGACCGCCGACTCGCCCTCGATGACTACGCCATCGATGGGGATTCGCTCGCCGGGACGAACGATGGCGATCTCGTTCACCCGAACCTCGGAGGCGCGGATCGTCTCCTCGCGCCCGTTGCGAAGCACGGTGGCGACGGCCGGCGACAGCTCGAGCAGGGTGGAAATCGAATGCCGCGCCCGGTCCACGGCGTAGCGTTCCAGCACCTCGGCGATCGAGAACAGAAAGGCGATCGCCGCAGCTTCGACATACTCGCCCAGCGCAATGGCCCCGATGATCGCGACCGTCATGAGGAAGTTCATGTCGAGGGCGCGGGCTCGAACAGCGCCGAGCGCCTTCGGAAAGAAGTTCAACCCTCCGACGACGGCCGCGGCCAGAAAGAGGGCGCTCGAAAGGTGCGGCTCGAGAACGCTGGCACCGCCGATGGCCCATCGGAGGACGAGGCCCACTACGAGCAGCGATCCGGATGCGTACGCGAGCAGCGCACGCTGGCTTCGCCACGTGCCCACTCCGGGCGGCCGACGGTCCGTCGACTCGAGCGCGGTGTAGCCGAGCAGTCGGATCTCGTGGCGGATCCGCGCCGCATCCAGTCGCGCGGTATCGTATTCGACGCCGAGGGTGCGGGTGACCGTGTTACCGGAACACCGGCGAACGCCCGGTAGCTCGGCCACACGACGCTCGATCGCTCGCGCGCAGCTCACGCAATCCATCCCGTCGATTCGCAGATCGATCCGCCGACGGGGTGTCGCCGTCGCCCGCTCAGGCAAGGATCTCCCTCACGTGCTCGAGGCCCATGTCGAGCAGGGTGGCGACATGCTCGTCGTCGAGCCGGTAGTAGATCGAGCGACCGTCACGCCGACCGCGCACGATACGCAGCAGTCGCAGCTGCCGTAGATGGTGGCTGACGGCCGACTCCGTGGAGCCGACGAGCTCGGCCAGCTCCGTCACGCGCAGCTCGGCACGCGACAACGACTCGACGATGCGGAGGCGGGTGGGGTTGGCCAACATCTGGAATATCTCCGACGTCAGCGACAACTCCTCGTCGCTGGCGCTCCGTCTTCCGTCCGCCGGCCGGCTAGTGGCGATCCTTCCTCGTTCCATACACTCAATATTTCAACAATTGCTCATATATGCAAGTGTCGGCGATACGACTGCGCGACGCGGTGCACGGGTGGGATGGGGCGTTTAGCCGCCGGGGATGGTGAACTTGCCGTACAGCGCGAGCATGGCAGCGATGAGGGCCATGGCGATCGCCAGTGGGCCGACGAACAGTCCGGTAAACACCCGGCTGTCGAATCGCAGGTGCATGAAGAACATGACGACCAGCATGAACTTGGAGGCAGCCAGCAGCAGGAGGATCGGCACCAGCACCGGTCGGAGGTGCTCGACGTAGAACACCATCACTTCGGCCGCCGTGAGCACCGTCAGGATCAGCGCGATGATGACTTAGAACTTCGTGCTGGCTTGCGGTTTGTGCTCGGACTTTCCGGGCTTCTGAGCTGAGAATCATCCACATAACCTTGACCTATTGGGAGAGAAACCTCCAAATCGTCGATCCAGCTGGCGTTGGCGAAATTTGTCGGCCTGGTCTGATAGGCAAACGCACTAGTGGTCTGCCAAGCCTAAAGCGACGGGTGATTGGCGAGGATTTTTGGCCGCATCCAAGGCACGAAGAAGGAAGC
>CAZJXR010000231.1:0-2938 GCA_964550085.1 uncultured Gemmatimonadota bacterium | reverse complement strand
CCCCGATTGGTGCGCCGCCCTCATCGGACCGGAGATTCCCCGCAGCGAGCCCTCCAGCGCGAACACGGCGCTGCCTGAATGGCAAGGTGTCGAGGCGGTGGCCGCTCGCGGAGGGGAACTCCGGTCCGACCTGGCGGCGCTTGCTCTGACGAGCGAACTCCGAGCCGCCCTGGCGGCTCAGTCCACGGTCGGTTCCGTCTTAGCGGCGCGCTGCATGACCAGCAGCTTGGTGTACTTGAGGCGGACGTAGTGGGCGTCCAGGTACGCGAGCACCAACCCGCGCCATCCGTCCAGGAAGCCGCCGCGTAACAGGTAGGAGCGGACAAATCGCCATCCCGGCCGGATCACGAGATCCAGCGCCCGCGCCCGGCGGCCGCGGGCGTTCATCCCTTCGGCCATGATGGTCGTGTATCGGTCCATACGGCCGAGGTGATCGGCGAGGTCGCGGTATGGATCATGGAGGAGGGGCGCCTCGAGCCGTCCGGTCGGACCGTCGACGGCGGGCGTCTCGTGCGGCGGATCGCCGACCCAGCGCGAGTGGCGGCGGTCGAAAAGCCGCAGGATCCGATCGGGCCCGAGGCTTCCGTGCCGGATCGGCCGCCCGAGGTACCAGTTCAGACGGCGCACGGTCCAACCTCGTGCGTCCGCGAAGCCCCTATCTCGCAGTCGCTCGATGGCGCTCCGCAGCTCCGGCGAGACGCGCTCATCGGCGTCCAGGAACAGCACCCAGTCATTCCGCGCCGACTCGACGGCAAACCGCTTCTGCTCCCCGAAGCCCGGCCAGTCGCGTTCGATCACCCGCGCCCCGAGCTGTCGTGCGATCTCTCGGGTGCGATCGCTCGAGTGCGAGTCGATGACCACGACCTCGTCGCACCAGCTGGCGGACCGAATGCAGTCTGCGATGCGGTCCTGTTCATTGAACGCGATGAGGCAGGCGCTCAGCGGGGTGAAGCCGGTCGCACTCCCCAGGGTAGGATCGGCGTTCCCCGAAAGGTCGGGTCCGATCATGCAGGTACCGGGTCGAGGAGGCTGCGGTACAGGCGCTCGTACGCCTGGATCATGGGCCCGGGCGAATGGCGCTCGCCGACCCGCTCGCAGGCGGCAGATGCCAGCCTTTCCCGACGGGCCGGATCGGCGAGCAACTCACCGATCGCGGCGGCGAGCGCCTCGGAATCCCCGGGCGGGACGAGCACTCCGCAGCGACCATCCTCAATCAGGTCGCGGAGGCCCCCGACCGCGCTCGCCACCACGGCCCGGCCGGCACACATGGCCTCTAGCACGGCGACGCCCAGCCCCTCGCTCCGAGACGGGTGGGTGAACAGGTCGCAGGCGGCGAGCAGATCGCCCACGTCACTCCGCTCACCCAGGAACCGCACCCGGTCGCCGACGCCGAGTCGTCTCGAGCGGCCGTCGAGCGCGGCACGCTCGGGCCCGGAACCGGCGATGCAGAGGACGAGCGATGGGTGGAGGCCCGCCAGTCTCGCCACCGCCTCGATCAGGACGTCGACTCCCTTGGCCTTCACCAGGCGGGCGATACACAGCACCACGGGATCATCGCTCGCCACGCCGAGCGCCGCACGCACGGCGTCCCGATCCCGGGCAGCCCGGATCCGCGAGGGGTCCACCGCATCCCAAATAACCCGGGTGCGATCAGCCGGCGCCCCACCCTCCCGGAGCCGGGCGGCAACAGCGGGCGATACGGCGACGTTCCGGTCGAGCAGCCGCCCGAGCAGCATCCCGGTACGCGGGCCCGGCTGGATCGGCCGATCGAGGCGCCAGGCGGCCAGCGCGGGTCGCCCGGCCACCGCCGCCGCCAGCCCGCCCAGCCACGCCGCCCGACTCGAGTGGAGGTGAACGAGATCCACCCGCAGACTTCGAAACCGGTGCACCAGACGGAGCGCGGCGACCAGGTCGAGGTGGTTTCGCATCCGGAGCGGCGTCGCATCGAAGCCGCGGTCGATCGCCTCTGCGACCACCCGCCCTTGTGGCTGGGCAACGAGAAAGTTGGTCCATCCGCCCGCCCGCAGTCCCTCCAGGAGAAGGAAAAGCTGCACCTGACCTCCTCCGTACGCGCGCTCGGTGTCGACGTGACAGATGCGCAGACCAGAGGGCGGTGCGACGGGGTCAGGTAGGGAGGAAGAACGCCGGGCCACCAGCCGCACATCAGTCGATGGCGATGGTCTCGCGTGCCGACACGAACAGGACCTCCCTCAGCCCCGGGTGTCGGTGCAGGAGCTCCGCTCCCCGGCGACGCAGGCGTTCTTCTCCCACACCGAGCACGACCAGGTCAGCGTCGCTCGATCGCGCCTCGACGAGGCGTTCGAAGTCGATCCGGTCGTCGGTGGGAATGATGCGGAGGTTCTTTCTCGACACCGGGATGCGGCCGCTCGAGATCATCTCGTTGAGCGCGAGCCGCCGCTCCGCGGCCTCGGCTTTCGGCACGGCGGCGAAGATGCTCATCTCGGCGTTCTCCCAGTCGGGGTGCCCGAGCAGTATGTAGCTCAGAATGATCATCAGATTCGCGTTCCGGTAATCGTGCCAGGTGATCCATACGTGCAGTTCCGAGCAGTTCCCGAAGTGCTGGTCGCCGTGGCGCAGGATGAGAATGTTCATCCGCGCCGCCTGAGCCAGCGCAGTCCCCGCGAGCAGGTGGGCCACCGTCTCCTCGCCGTCGTGGTCCGAGAACTCGAATACGATCGTATTGTTCTCCACCCCGCCGGGACCCGGCATCTGGAGCGCCTGCGCGAGCGCCGACGCCATCGACGGGCTGATCATCGCGTCGAGGAACAGTCCGCTCGTCCGCCGCCCGATCTGCTCGATGACCCTCCTCCGGGTCTTTCGGCTCTCCGCGTAGTTCGCATCGTCGAGCAGGCCCTTGACGTAATGAAGGTAGGTGCCGAACCCGTACCGGAAGCAGAGCCACGACATGAGCCGCAGA
>CAZJXR010000230.1:0-2998 GCA_964550085.1 uncultured Gemmatimonadota bacterium | reverse complement strand
CTCACTTCTGCCTCTTCTTCTTCTTCCCGAACCTCGAAGCGGCGGACCTGTCGACCGTCGGGGAGGAACTCGAGGCGATCGAGCTGCCGCCCGAGGTAAAGATCCCACCGCCGCCGGAGCAGATCGCCCGTCCCGCAACGCCCAAGGTGGCGCTGACCGAGATCGACGAGGACATCACGATCGCTCCCACCACCTTCGAGGACAATCCGTTCGAGAATCTGCCCCCGCCTCCTCCCCGTGCCAGTCCGTCCGACCGCCCGTCCTTCATACCGTTCGATGTGAAGCCGGAGCTGAAAAACCGGAGCGACGTTCAGAAACTGCTCCAGCGCCTGTACCCGCGCATGTTGAAGGATGCGGGGATCGGTGGTGTGGTGACGCTGTGGATCTTCATCGACGAGAACGGCAAGGTACAGAAGAGCCAGGTGAACAAGTCGAGCGGCTACGACGCGATGGACAAGGCCGCCCAGGGGGTGGCCGACCAGATGATCTTCACGCCGGCGTACAACCGCGACAAGAAGACGGCCGTCTGGATCGCGATTCCGATCGAGTTCAAGACGGCGGGTTGACCGGTTCGGGTCCGGACCGGGTCGCCTGACGACCGGAGCCGCCCGGGGCTGTGGCCCCGGGCGGTTTCGTTTTCTGTCGCCGTCAAGGGCCGAATCGCCGCCGGCGATCCGGCCGCCGGGGCCCGGGCACGCCTGTTGCGGCCTCGCTTCGTTGCCGCGACCCCGCTCGCCGCCTAGACTACCGGCTCGTGTCCGAGAGGGAGTTGCAGCACCGGCTGGAGCGAGTTCGCGAGCGGATCGGACGCGCTGCCGCCCGCGTCGGACGGGCCGGAGATGCGGTCGAGATGGTGGGGATCACCAAGGGTCACCCTGCCCTTACGCTGCAGCGCGCGGCCGCGGTCGGCATGGACCGGATCGGGGAGAATCGCGTCGCGGAAGCGAGCGCCAAGAAGGCCGAGGTGGGTTCGCTCGGGCTCCAATGGCACATGGTCGGACACCTGCAGCGCAACAAGGTCGCTGCGGCGCTTCCGGTGTTCGACGTCATCGAGTCGGTGGATTCGCTCCGACTGGCTCGCCGGCTGGCGCAGGCCGCGGAGCGGGCGCAGCGGGAGGCGCTGGAGGTGCTGGTGCAGGTGAACACCTCCGGCGAGGCGACCAAAGGTGGCTTCACCGCCGCCGACTTTGACCCGCTCCGCGAGGTGTGCACCCTCGATCGACTGCGGGTGGTCGGATTGATGACGATGGCGCCGTTGACTGAGGACGAACGGACGCTGCGCGCCACATTTCGCGCCACCCGCGAACTGTTCGAGCGCTGCGCGGCAGAAGTCGAAGGCTTCGAGCCCCGGGTTCTTTCCATGGGAATGAGCAACGACTTCGAGCTCGCGATCGAGGAAGGCGCGACTCGAGTACGTCTCGGCACGGTTCTGTTCGGCGAAAGGATGTACGATGATTGAGATCACGCCGCTCGATGTACGAAAGAAGAAGGAGGACCTGCGCCGTGTCGTACGAGGTTACGATCCGGGCCAGGTCGACGCGTTTCTGGATCTGGTTGCCGACCGCTTCGAGGAGCTGCTGCGCGAGGCGCGCGAGCTGCACGAGCGCGTGGCCGGGTTGCGGGAACAGCTCCAGGGATACAAGGAGCGCGAACACGCCCTCAACGAGGCGCTGTTGACCGCACAGGAGCTGAGGGAGGAAGCGCGACAGCAGGCGCGGCGGGAGAGCGACCTGAAGCTGCGCGAGGCCGAGGCCCGGGCGTCAAGCCTGATCGAGGGTGCCGAGCGCTCGGTGCAATCGTCGATCGGTCGAATCGAGGAGCTCCGCGCACGACGCCGGTTCTTTCTCGATTCGTTTCGCCAGACGTTGCAGCGCTACATGGACGAGCTCGAGGTGGAAGAGGCGCGTCTTCGGGCGGAGCTGCGGGGAGTCGAGGATGAGATGGAGGAGGTGTCGAGAACCGAGGAGCGGCCACTCGAGTTCGTTCCCAGTCGCAACGCGGGCATGGCGTCCACCGCGGCGGAGATGGAGGACGAAAAGGATCCGTCGGAACGAGCGACCTCCGAGAGATGAGATCGCAGGCCGGCTCGGCGCTTGTGTCGGCCATCCGGCTGGCGGCCGAAGCCGTCCGATCCCACACGGAGCTGAAGCCGGACGCGGCGATCATTCTGGGGACCGGACTCAGCGGACTGGCCGATGTCATCGAGCCCGAGGCGGTGGTCCCGTACGAGCAGATTCCGGGCTTCCCTGTCTCGACCGTCGAGTCGCACGCCGGGAGGATGATCGCCGGAAGACTCGAGGGAAAGCGTGTTCTGGCCATGCAGGGGCGGTTCCACCGCTACGAGGGCTATTCGCTCCAGGAGGTGACCTTCCCCGTGCGTGTGCTCAGGGATCTCGGCGCCGACACCTTGATCGTCTCCAACGCGTGCGGCGGTATGCACCCGCTGTGGCGGCCGGGGGAGTTGATGCTGATCGCCGACCACATCAACCTGCTGGGTGACAACCCGCTGATCGGTCCCAATGTCGAGGAGCTCGGGCCGCGCTTCCCCGACATGCTGGATGCGTATGATCCCGACCTGCGATCGGCGGCGAAACGGGAAGCACTCGAGCTCGGCATCACTCTCCACGAGGGGGTGTACGTCGCGGTGACGGGCCCCTGCCTCGAGACTCCGGCCGAGTACCGGATGTTGAGAACGATCGGGGCCGACGTGGTCGGGATGTCGACGGTGCCGGAAGTGATCGTAGCTCGCCACGCCGGAATGCGGGTTCTGGGGCTGTCGATCATCACGGATGCTTGCCTTCCCGACGCGCTCGAGCCGGTGGACATACAGAGGATCATCGCGACGGCGAACGAGGCGGAACCGAGGCTCACGTCGCTCGTCCGCGCCATCGTGGCCAGGCACATCTGACGGGCTCCCGGACGGCGCCTCCGACCGGGTGGCGCCCCCAACCCTCTCTCTGAGACAGAATGGCTTATCGATATCTCCCCGAAGATGTCA
>CAZJXR010000229.1:0-3052 GCA_964550085.1 uncultured Gemmatimonadota bacterium | reverse complement strand
GGGAAGCGACGCTATACTCGAACCGGCCTCAACTTCTAAGGATGATGCAGATGATGAATCGTCGGTTCGGCGCGCTCGTGCTGGTGCTGCTCCTCGCCGGCGCCCTGCCCGGCTCGGCCCAGGCTCAGCAAGCCGGGGGCCGGACCCAGGAGCCGCGACCGGAGGAGGAGCCAGCGACCCACCGGTCGGAAGAGCCGACCGGCGCGATGGACTCGGCAAGCGTCACGTTCGACGACCACGTGCTGTTCGCCGTGCGGGGCATCCCCGGGTTCGAGGCCGACGAGCGCGCGAGCGAGATCGAGGATCGCATCAGGGCGATCGCCCGGGATCGCGCGTTCGACCTGGCGGAGCTCCGCACGGGCGAGTCGGAGCTCGGAACGGAGATCCTGGCGGGCGATCGCATACTGGCGGTCATCACCGACATCGACGCGGAGCTGGTGGGCGGCCTGCACCGGTCGGCTCTCGCCGTCGCGTATGTGAACAGAATCAGGGAGGTGCTGCTCCGGTACCGCGCCGACCGCTCGCCCGACGTTCTCCTGTTTCGCGGTCTGTACGCGCTCGGCGCGACCCTGGTGCTGATTCTGGCCCTCCTGGTGCTGCGCTGGCTCTTTCGGAAGAGCCTGGCTCTGCAGGAACGGCATGCCGCCAAGGTGCGCGACCTGAGCGTCAAGTCCGCGCAGCTCGTGCGGGCCGAGCAGATCCGGAGCCTCGTCCGGGGCGCCTTGCGCTGGGGCTTCGGAGTCGCCGCGCTGATGATGGTGTACGCGTACCTGAACGGCGTGCTGGGTCTCTTCCCCTGGACGCGCGGGATCGCGCGCGACCTGCTCAACTACGTCCTGCATCCGCTGCGGACAATCCTGCTCGGGTTCATCGGCTACCTGCCGGACCTGATCTTCATCCTCATCCTGGTGCTTGTGACGCGCCTGCTCCTCAAGGGGATCAAGATCTTCCTGGGCGGCGTGGCACAGGGCACGGTGCAGCTGCACGGCTTCGATCCGGACTGGGCCTGGCCCACCTACCGGCTGATCCGCGTCCTGGTGATCGCGTTCTTCGTCGTCGTGGCGTACCCGTACATTCCCGGATCCGGCTCGGACGCCTTCAAGGGTGTCTCCATCTTCCTCGGCGTGATCTTCTCCCTCGGATCCTCATCGGTGATCGGAAACCTGATCGCCGGTTACAGCATGACGTACCGCCGGACGTTCAAGGTCGGAGACCGGGTGCGGATCGGAGACATCATGGGCGATGTCACGCAGGTCCGGCTGCTTGTGACCCATCTTCGCTCGCCCAAGAACGAGGAGATCGTGGTGCCGAACTCGCTGATCATTGGCAGCAACGTCATCAACTACAGCTCCATCGCCCGCAAGGAGGGCCTGGTGCTGCACACAACGGTCGGGATCGGCTACGAGGTTCCGTGGAGGCAGGTGGAGGCGATGCTCCAGGAGGCGGCGAGTCGTACCGAGGGCCTGCTCCGGGAGCCCCCACCGTTCGTGCTCCAAAAGGAGCTCGCGGACTTTTGTGTCACCTACGAGCTGAACGCCTACTGCCAGGACCCGCACCGGATGTTTCCGCTATATACATCCCTGCACCGTAACATCCAGGACGTGTTCAACGAGTACGGGGTCCAGATCATGACGCCCGCCTACGAGACGGATCCCGAGCAGCCGAAGGTCGTGCCCAAGAGCCGCTGGTTCGAGCCGCCGGCCGGGGCCCCCGCGCCGCAGGCGTCGCCGGAGCCGGGCTGAACCCGTGGCCAATCGTCGGCGGGCGACCGCGGGTGCAGCCAGCGCCATCGCCTTGCTGCTCTTGGGTGCCCCATCCCTTTCAGCGGCGGATACCACCTTCGTTCGAACCGGCGATCGGGTCCGGCTGCATGCACCTCGCGTGGCGTCGGAATCCCTGGTCGGACAGGTGACCGGCTTGCCCCGCGATACGGTCCTGCTGTTGACCGAGACAAGGTCGACGATTGTGATCCCCGTCTCCGACCTCGAGCGAATCGCGGTCAGCCAGGGAAGAAGGTCGAACGTCCTCCTCGGGCTAGTCGTGGGAGCTGGTGTCGGCGTCGCATCGGCGGTCGGGCTTACGATCTGGGCCTGCAACGCGGATGACGACGGGTGCACATCCGGCCAGGTGGTGGGTGGCGTGCTGGGCCTGACCGCCGTCGGGGCCGGGTTGGGAGCAGGGATCGGGGCCCTGATCAAGACCGAGCGCTGGAGGGATGCCGCGATCCCTAGAGTTCCACCGCCGGTGGGTCTCGGCGTGGGCGGCGACGGATCGGTGCGGCTGAGCGTCTCATTCAGGCTGTGATCCCACGGCCCGCTGGGCGGTCGTTGGCCACTTCTGCAGCCTCTTTCGCCAGCGTGGCTCACCGGATCCAGCGGTGCATGAGCACCAGGTCACGGTATCGCCCATCTTCCAGCTTGACTTCCCCGGGGAGGGTTCCCGAGGCGACAAAGCCGTTCTTCTCATAGAAGCGCCGGACGACGTGATTGTCGCTGAACACCTGAAGGCTGACCCGTTCGATCTCCGTCTGCTCGAGCTTGCTGAGCAGAGCCTCCAGTAGGGCCTGACCGACCCCCCTCGAGCGAAATCTCTGATGAACGCCGATCGTAAAGGACCCCCCGTGCCGGGTTCGCCTGCGGGAGGTGTTCTGCAGGAACCGGAGAAAGCCGATCACGGATTCCTTCCCTTCAGCCTCTGAGGTTGCCACCAGGAAGGCATTGTTCGGATTCTCGAGGATGCGAGCGGTCCGTTCCGCTAACGACTTCAGGTCATCATCTGCATACTCGCCCGGAGCCCTTCGGTATGCCTCTTCATCGATAATGGCATGGTAGAGGGCCATCAGGGAGGCAAGGTCCCTTTCCTCGAGGCTTCGGATCAGGTAGCTCGGACCCTGTTCCTTCAAGATTCGCATCCCGGGACGGGGCTACGGCTGCGCGCAACCCTAGCGGACGCCCGCCTCCCGGAGCACCCTCTGGAGCTCCGCGTCCCAGTCCCGCGCCGAGACGCTCGACAGGATGTCCCCGTACTCGTCCTCCACGGCCTGGATGCTCGC
>CAZJXR010000228.1:0-3177 GCA_964550085.1 uncultured Gemmatimonadota bacterium | reverse complement strand
ACGATTCGCACGATGTCGGGTTTCGCTTCTTCGTGGGGGCGCTGTCGAAGCCGTTTGTCATCCTTAGCGGTCTATCCGGGTCGGGCAAGTCCCAGCTTGCACTGGCTTTGGGTCGGTGGCTGGGACCACAGCGCCTTCACATGGCAGCGGTTCGGCCTGACTGGACAGGGTCGGAAGCACTCTTTGGATTTGAGAACCTTCTCCTGCCCCAAGACGACAACGGCCGGCACGCCTGGACCGTCCCACCAGTCCTGGAGTTCCTCCTTGAGGCCGTGCAAGACCCGGACGAGCCTTACGTGCTCATACTGGACGAGATGAACCTCGCACACGTCGAGCGATACTTCGCTGACGTGCTGAGTGGGATGGAGTCTCGAGAACCAGTGCTGCCGAACCTGTCACGCGGTGACGATGGTCAGTGGCGAGTCGTTCAGCACGGATCCAACCGCGTTCCTATCCCTGAGAACGTGTTCGTTATCGGGACAGTGAACATGGATGAGACCACGTACCAGTTCTCACCGAAAGTCCTGGATCGAGCAACGACCATTGAGTTCCGCGTCGCCACTGACGAGCTAGGTGGTGCGGCGCCCGATCTCGACCGGCTGGGGCGAGCAAGTGCGGAAACCCGTCGCCGCTTCCTCGCCTTGTCGCGTCAGGACATAGATCCCTGGCCTGAGCTCGAAGAGCGACTTCGTGATCTCCACAAGCGGCTCAGTGCCCATGCGAGCGAATTCGGGCACCGCACGTTTCAGGAGATGTCCCGATATGGAGGCCTTGCTCGCGAAGCCCGCCCCGGGATCTCACTGGAGGCGGTCCTAGATCACCTCACGATGCACAAGATCCTCCCACGCCTTTCCGGTTCAGTGCGTGAGCTAGAGGGGATCCTCGCGGAGCTCCGGGACTGGTCTTCCAGTGACGAGGGGCCAGGGCTGCCGATCTCGGCTGAGAAGATTGCCAGAATGCAGCGGGAGTTGGACGCAACGCACTTCACGTCCTTCTAGTGGACGCGCCGCTGGTCGAGGTCCCACTCGCCGCTCGTGGCGCGGACGTCGGCATCGCTCGTATCTGGTCGACAGGCAGCACCCTCCGTCGACCGAGGCGGGGTCTTCATGAGTGGGGCGAATACCGATACGAGATTGAGTGCAGCCGACAGGTCGTCGAACTCGAGCCGGCCGAATTGTTCGACTTCGACAGCCAGCGCGTGGGCCTGCCGGGGTCGATGCTGCGCGGTCGGTTCCGCCCAGCCAGCAACGTGGGATGGGTGGAGCTTTCCGTTCGGTTGGAGAACGGTGAGACTGCATACGCCGAAGTAGAAGTAGCAGCCACGAAGCTGCAGCATGATGCCGAGTACCGATGGATGCTCAATGGCATCGTTGCGCACACCCACGACCTCGTCGCCCGCGGCTTCGCCCCAGCTGCCACAGCCGTCGTAGGTCAGCACGACATGGGGCCAGCTTCGGCCCTGCAGCGTCTGGCATTTCTGGAGGCGGTGCTGCGCCGACCTCAAACCTCCCACGCTGTCCAGCATGTACTGCGCACCATGCACGTGGCCTTCGAGTCACAAGAAGACGAGCGTCCGCCGGGAACTCCGATACCACCAGGGTCGCAGATGGTCCGGGCGCTGATGAAACCTGGCCGCCGGGTTGACGCGCCCGCCGGTCTGGCGATCGCATCACTACCGCGTCGGATGCGAAATCGGCGTGCTGTGGCCACGGTCGACACGGTGCCGAATCGGTTCGTCAAGCACGTACTGCAAGGTTGGCTCCACCTACTGGATGATGTCGCGCCGTTGTTCGAACCGGATAGCGATGATCCGGCCCAGCGTCGGGGCTACCGGCGGCTAACTGAGATGCGTGATCTCATCACCGGGTGGTTGCAGAACCCGCGATGGCGCGATGTCGGGCCGCTGGCACAAGCGCCACAGGACCATCACGTGATTGGGAGACGACCGGGGTACCGCGAGGTTCTCTCGGCCTACTTGGAGACGGTGGCGTCTGCGGCCCTCGTGTGGGACGGGCCCACCCCGGCAGGCCGTTTGGGAAGCCGTGACGCGGCGGCGCTGTACGAGATATGGGCCTATCTCGAGCTCCGTCGCATCGTTGAGGACCTCTGTGACGAGTATGAGTCGGAGGAGTTGTTCAGGGAGCGCCGTGGTCAGCTGGAAGTGAGACTCCGCCGTGGCCGAGCCTGCGTCACCCGAGGGAGCGCGGTACGCCTGGGTCGGCATATCGACATTGAGCTGTGGTTCAACCGCAGCTTTGCGAGTCCCGATGGCTCATGGTCCGTTCCGATGCGACCCGACATATCGATTCGCTTCACCGCAAAGGGACAGGCCGCAAGTCCCGTCTGGGTGCACTTTGACGCGAAGTACCGGATTGACCGCGTGCCTCAACGCGTCCTGACGGAATTCGAGGAACAAGACGGTGTATCGGCGGAACAGGAGCCGGAAAGCGGGGGAGAAGCTAAGCGCGAGGACCTGCTTAAGATGCATGCATACCGGGACGCGATCGTTGCTTCCGCAGGCTCGTACGTGCTCTTCCCGGGAACATCCGACACAGAGCTGCGACAGTTCCACGAGATCCTCCCGGGCCTGGGTGCCGTGCCGCTCGTACCGGGTTCCGATGGCCGAGCCACTGACGCATCAGCGACGGGAGCTAGGCGTCTGGTGGAACAACTCCTTGTCCATGTTGCTGACCAAGCCACGAACCGTGAACGTCAAGCGTTTTGGTCGGGGCGCATCAACCAGAAGCCTGCACCTAGCTCAGCTCGACACGTTGATCTCCCGCGACCACCCGCGGACACGTCTGTCCTCTTCGGCTGGTATCGAGGCCAGAAGCACTTAGCCTGGATTCAGAAGGAAGGCGTCTACAACCTGAGGTCGTCGGATCGCGCGGGAAGCGTGTCTATCGAGGGTGACGAGGCGAGCGCCGAGACGCTAATCCTCTACTCGAATTCGGGGCCGGTCATGGCTTGGACGCTGCGACCCGAGCTGCTCGTAGCGCACAACGCCGAAATGCGACGTCGGGCGTACCCGAGGGCACCTCACGGCCCCTACCTCTTGCGCACCCTCGAGGCCCCAATCGAGTCCACCGGCCTTCCGCGCGCAGAGCAGATCGCGGAGCTTGTGCCGGAGGGGTTGCCCCACGGTGCCCCATTCGTTGGTCGTTGGGATGCGCTGAT
>CAZJXR010000227.1:0-3279 GCA_964550085.1 uncultured Gemmatimonadota bacterium | reverse complement strand
GGTGAGAGGCGGATGCAGCGCTGCCGGGATCAGCCTTCCTGGGAGACGCTGCTGGCGGCTGACAGTCAAAGCGCGGCTGCAATGGCGGCTCTGTCGTCCGTACAGGCAGCGCCATCGGCGTGCGGGCGGAGCCGCTGGTTGTAAGCCGCACGCGCTGAGTCCGGATCGGTAATCGCTGCAATGACGAATCGTGCCGACGGTACGCGTGACCGCAGCCGGCGGGTGCACATGTACGGGCCGTAGGCTCAGTACTTCATCCACCCCAATGTAACGCTTCCGTGGCCCGATTGACCGCCCGTTGTGTCCCCCCTAGCTTCGTGCCCACTTTTGACGAATTCCGCTGCGCGGCTCATGGAAATGGATCGGAGGGCCCCATGGCGCTGAGCCCAATCAGGCGACATTCCGCCACTGGCGTGGGCTGCCTCGGTGCGGCGACACCGCTCGTTGCCGCGGGGCTCCTGGTCGCTGCTTCCGTGCTCGGGTGGTTGGTTCCGCGTCCGCTTGCTGCCCAAGAAGCATCGGCCTCGTCCGATGATCGCTGGGAGTTCCTGGTCGTCCCGTACCTCTTGTTCCCCTACATGAACGGGACGACAACCGTCGGGATCGTCGAGATCGACGTGGACGCCGATCCGGGCGACATCTTCAGCGATCTCCAGTTCGGTTTCATGCTCCTTTTCGAGGCGCACAATCCCGTGTGGGCTGTATCGCTCGACGGGTTGTACATGAATCTCGAACAGACCGGGCAGCTCGGTCTCGGCCAAGCAGGCCTCAAACAGGGGATGGTGCAGCTCACCGGGTTCCGCCGCGTACTTCCGTGGCTCGAGGTCCTGGCCGGTGGTCGACTCAACGTGATGGAAGCGGAGATCGAGCTCTTTCCGGGCGGCGGGCTGCCGACGATAAGTGCCGATCGCAGCAAGAGCTGGTTCGATCCGTTCATCGGCGCTCGCGCGGCCGCCTCCTCCGGCAAGTGGCTGTTCGTGTTTCGCGGCGACATCGGCGGCTTCGGGATCGGATCGAACATCGCGTGGCAGATCTACCCCTCGGTCTCGTACCGCTTCTCGGAGCTGTTCGGTCTCGGAGTCGCGTACCGTGTGCTCGGCATGGACTACGAGAGTGGAAGCGGAACCGACTTCTTCCAGTACGATGTGACGACCTTCGGTCCCGAGATCGGTCTGCTGTTCCATTTCTGACCCCGGTGTCCCGGGTCCTGCCGGTGCTCGCCTGCCGGGTGCCGGATATCCTGTTTCAGAGAGGGGTGAGAGTGTGCCTCGAACGCGAGCCGTGCCGGCGCTCCTGGTGGCGATAGCCGCACTGGTGGCCTGTGCTGTACCGGCCGTCGCGCAACAGCAGCAGCAGGAGAGCGCGGCCGAGCTGGCCCGGAGGGCGCAGAACCCGGTCGCCGATCTCATCAGCCTCCCGCTTCAGAACAACACGAGCTTCGGCATCGGCCCCGAGAATCAGACCCAGAACACCCTCAACATCCAGCCGGTCATCCCGGTGAACGTGGGCAAATGGAACCTGATCAACCGGCCGATCCTGCCGCTCGTGTGGCAGCCGGATGTAGCCGCCGGCAGCGGCTCGACCTTCGGGCTCGGTGACCTCACCTACGAGCTGTTCATCTCGCCGGCCGAGGCGCGGAAAGTGACGTGGGGGCTGGGGCCGGTGCTGATCATCCCGACGGCGACGAGCGACGAGACGGGGAGCGGCAAGTGGGCCGCGGGTCCGACCGGAGTGGTCGTGGCCACGGTCAAGAAATGGGTGGTCGGCTTCGTGACCTTCCAGGCCTGGTCGTTCGCCGGCGACTCCGACCGCGCCAGCACGAGCTCCTTTCTGTTTCAGTACTTCCTCAACTACAACCTGCCGAACGCCTGGTACCTGTCGAGCGCGCCGATCATCACCGCCAACTGGAAGGCCTCGAGCGACGATCGTTGGATCGTTCCGTTGGGTGGCGGGGGAGGGAAGGTGTTCGCCATCGGCAAGCAGAAGATGAACGCTCAGGGGCAGATCTTCTACAACGTCGTCAAGCCCGACAATCTGGACGGGCCGGACTGGTCTCTCCGGCTCCAGATCCAGTTCCTGTTTCCCAAATGACCGCTCGATTACGACGACTGGAGGGAATCGCTACGGGCCGTCAACCCAGGACGGCCGGGCGAAGACACCCGGCCGTGCGCTCTGGGATCAGTACATCCACACCGTCGACAGAACGGACGAGGAATCGGTAACGCTGGCTCCGCCGAGAACTACGACGTGCGCAGCGCCCGCCGCATCAACGTACGCCAGCGCGTCGTGGTTGAAGAACGGAACGCCGCCGGCCGACTCGATCGTCTGCGAACCGGTTGCCCCGCCAAAACTTCCGAGCGTTCCGTCGGCGTTGATGGTGGCGTACGAGTGCTCGGTCGAGGACGTCGACGAGCCGTTGTAGAGTCCCCCACTGACGAGGATCCACCCGCCGGCCGCGACGGCCGTGTGTTTCGCCCGAGCCTTGATGAGTGAGCTGGGATTCGGCGTCCACATCGCGCCCGCGAGCTCACCGGTCCGGAGATCGAGGGGGTTGAACAGGACGTCGCTCATTCTATCGCCGGTGAGGGCGCCGCTTCCGGGTGTGGCGGGCGTCGTGAGCCCGCCGAGGACATAGATCACGCCGGCTGCCTGGGCGACGGCCGCGTAGCTGCGCGGACCGGGCAGTGAGGGCTGGCTCTCCCACGCGCCGAGCGAGCCGTCCTCGAGGATGCGGGCCCGGTAGACCTCGGCGGTGGGCGTATTCCCTGTCGTGGATCCGCCGACCACATACAGCCACGAGCGGAAGATCGCCACGCCGGGTGAATGCAGCGGCACCGGCAACAGGGCCTCGCTGGTCCAGCTCGAGGTCGAGCGATCGAGCTGCACTGTGCTCCGATATACCGTCCTGGTGGCTGCCCCACTGTTGTTGATGCCGCCGACGACGTAGAGGTGGCCGGCCTGGAGAGTATCGATCAACGCGTTGAAGGGCGTGGCCACGGCCGCACCGTGGAACGCGCGGGCCTGAGGCAGCGACTGGCCGTCGGTCCAGGTCGAGAGCGCTCCCGTCGCGTCGACCGCCGAGTACCGGACCCCGGTCACGGGAGCGACCGCACCGTCGGCGCCGCCGCTCACGTACACGAGCTGGCCGGCACCGGGTCCGGCCTCGATTTGGAGGAAGACGGCTCCGATTCCCTGTAGGCCCTCGGGCGATGGTGTCGTGCCGGTCCAGTTGATGAGCGATGGGCTGAAGGTGGCAGACTGGAGCAGTCGAAAGTTGAT
>CAZJXR010000226.1:2414-3307 GCA_964550085.1 uncultured Gemmatimonadota bacterium | reverse complement strand
GTCGTCTTGCCGTCATCGATGTGCGCCATGATGCCGATGTTTCGCAGCTTGTCGAGGGGTGTCCGTCTCTCCGACATCGTCTATCTATTCGACTGTCCAGTATCCAGCGTTATGTGCGTTTGCAGTTCCGGCCAGCTCGCGGAGGGAGCTCGCGAGCGAGTTGCGCTACCACCGATAATGGGCGAACGCCTTGTTCGCCTCGGCCATGCGATGCACTTCTTCCTTCCTCTTCACCGCACCTCCATCGCCGCGGGCCGCGTCCAGCAGCTCGCCGGCGAGTCGGTCGGCCATGGTCTTTCCGGCCCGCGTGCGGGCGTACGTGATCAGCCACCGCCGGGCGAGCGAATCGCGCCGGCTGTGGGCGACCTCCATCGGCACCTGATACGTGGCACCCCCGACCCGACGGCTCCGAACTTCCAGCACCGGTCGTGCGTTCGACATCGCCTGCCGGAAGACGTTGAGCGCCGGCTGCCCCGTCTTCTCTTCGATGATCCGCATCGCCTCGTGGAAGATCCCCTCGGCGAGAGACTTCTTGCCATCGTACATCAACACGTTGATGAACTTCGCCACATCCTGGCTGTCGTACCTCGGATCCGGCGATATCCGTCTCGTGTCAGCTCTCTGCCTGCGTGCCATGTACCGTCCCTTGCGCGACGACCCGACCGATCCCCTCGGCCGGGCCGCAAAGTGACTGTGGCGAAATGCCGCCAGCCGCGGCCGGCTCCCGCTCCGTCGATCCTGCCTAGCGCTTCGTGCCGTACTTCGACCGGCCCTGACGTCGGTCCTGCACTCCGGAGGCGTCCAGAGTGCCCCGCACGATGTGGTATCGCACTCCGGGCAGGTCTTTCACCCGGCCACCCCGCAGCAGCACGATGCTGTGCTCCTGGAGGTTG
>CAZJXR010000226.1:0-2404 GCA_964550085.1 uncultured Gemmatimonadota bacterium | reverse complement strand
TCCCCCGGAATGTAGGCCGTCACCTCGTAGCCATTGGTCAACCGGACGCGCGCCACCTTCCGCAGGGCCGAATTCGGTTTCTTCGGCGTCGTCGTGTATACGCGTGTGCACACACCCCTCTTTTGCGGGTTCCGCTCCAGAGCGGGCGCCTTGCGCTTCTTTTCGATCTCCTTGCGGCACTTCCGGACAAACTGGTTAATCGTTGGCATCACACCGTCCGTGCGACTTTGGCGCACACGTCCGCACACATGCCCGGTCGAGGGCTGTTGCGGGGTTACGGAAACGAAACGGGAACGGCGACCGTCCCCGTAGAGGATCACGACTGTCGATGAGAAAATCGACAGACCAAAAAACCTAGCCGAACCCGTGGAAACTGTCAAGAAGGCGGGGGCCGTAAGTCCCCCGCCTCGCTGCCGTTCGGCCGAAAGCCGGTCCGAGGGGGCGCCGTGCCCTCCGGGCTGCGCCCCCAGGGCAGTTCGGCGCTACGCCTCGGCTGCCTCCTCGGCCGTCTCCACCTGCACCGCCGACTCCTGCCGCAGGTCGGCAAACAGGCTTCGCTCCTCCTCGACCGCCGGCGCCACGCGAAGGGCGTCGAGCTCCGCCTGTTGGGCTTCGTCGACCAGAAACTCGATGTCCTGGTACCGGTGCACGCCGGTTCCGGCCGGCACCAAGTGACCGATAATGATGTTTTCTTTCAGGCCGCGGAGCTCGTCGCGCGCACCGCGGACGGCGGCGTCCGTCAGCACCCGCGTGGTCTCCTGGAAGGAGGCCGCGCTGATGAAGGACTCCGTGGTCAGGCTCGACTTCGTGATTCCGAGCAGCACCGGTTCGGCCCGAGGGGGCGTCCCACCCGCGTCGAGTACCTCGCGGGTCCGGTCGCGGAAGTCCATGCGGTCGACGTGCTCGCCCTCCAGATAATCCGTGTCCCCCGGATCGGTGATCCGAACCTTCTGCAGCATCTGCCGGACGATCGAGCCGATGTGTTTGTCGTTAATGCGGACGCCCTGCAGCCGGTACACCTCCTGAATCTCGTTGAGCAGGTACTCCTGCACCGCCCGTGGCCCCTTGACGCGAAGGATGTCGTGGGGGTTCACGGGCCCCTCCGACAGGCGGTCGCCGGCTCGCACGTGGTCGCCCTCGTGCACCCGGAGGTGCTTGCCGACGGGGACGCTGTACACCTGCTCGTCTCCATCTTCCATAGTGACGACGATTTCCCGCTTCCCGCGCTTGATCCCTCCGAAGGAAACGGTGCCGTCGACCTCGGTGATGGTGGCCGGATCCTTCGGTCGCCGGGCCTCGAACAGCTCGGCCACCCGGGGGAGACCGCCCGTGATGTCGCGGGTCTTGTACGCCTCGCGACTGATCTTCGCCATTACGTCGCCCGGGTTCACCTTCTGGCCATCGCGCACCAACAGCTGTGCGCCGACGGGCACGATGAACTCGCGCAGCTTCTTGCCCTTCGAGTCTACGATCTCGATGCGCGGGTGGAGCTTCTTGTCTCGATCCTCGATGATCACCAGCTGGCGCCGACCCGTCGCTTCATCCAGCTCCTCGCGCATCGTCTCTTCCGGAACGATGTCCGAGAAGCGCGCCTTGCCCTCGTGGTCGGCGACGATCGGCTCCGAGTACGGATCCCAGCTGAACAGCAGATCCCCGGGCGCGACCGCCTGGCCGTCCTCGACGTGCAAGGTGGCGCCGTACGGCACCGCGAGCCGGGATCGCACGCGGTCCTCGGCTGTCCGCATCAGAATCTGGCCCTCGCGACTCGTCACCACGTGGGTCGCCTCCGGCGTCTCCACGAACGCGATGCGCTCGAAACCGACGGTGCCGCGCAGCTTGGAGCGGCGGTGCGTCTGCGCCGCGATGCGCGCCGCGGTTCCGCCGATGTGGAAGGTGCGGAGGGTGAGCTGAGTGCCCGGCTCGCCGATCGACTGAGCGGCCAGGATCCCGACCGCCTCTCCGATGTCCACCGTCTCCATGGTCGCCAGGTTGCGTCCATAGCACTGCTGACACACCCCGCGACGTGACTCGCAAGTGAGGACCGAGCGGATCTTGACCGACTGGATGCCGGCCTCCTCGATCCTTTCGGCGACCTCCTCATCGATCAGCTCGCCGGCCTTCACCAACAGCTCCTCATCGATCGGATCGACGACGTTCTCCGCCGCCACGTTGCCCGCCACGCGGTCCTTCAGCGGCTCGATGATGTCCTCGCCCTCCTTGAGCGCCGTCACCTCGAGACCGAGAACCGTGCCGCAATCCTCCTCGGTTATGGTCAGATCCTGAGCGACGTCCACCAGCCGGCGCGTCAGGTAGCCGGCGTCGGCCGTCTTCAGCGCCGTGTCAGCGAGACCCTTGCGGGCACCGTGGGTGGAAATGAAGTACTCCAGCACGGTGAGGCCCTCGC
>CAZJXR010000225.1:0-3334 GCA_964550085.1 uncultured Gemmatimonadota bacterium | reverse complement strand
CTGACTCAACGGATTGTGGCCCCATGTTCGGTGGGGCTTCCCGGCTGGCCATCCCGAACGCGCGTCGTCTCGACAGGTCGGCACACCGGTCCGTGCGTACCTTCTAATCTTTCCGCCGCGCTCCTGGCGCAGCAAGCGCTCGGGACAACAGCGAGCGCGGACCGTTGGTTGGAACCCCGTTGTCGGTGGTTGGTTGGGTCGCGGCCGGAGGCTACTCGGCCAGGGGCTCGAATCCCACCGGCGGATCGACCTCGATGAGGCCGCCGGCCTGGAGGCGGAAGCGACGGATGGCGCGGACAGTCGGGCAGCAGAGCGGCTCATCGGGACCGTGCATGATGACCCGGAGCTCGATCTCGCCCTCCTCGATCGCCACACCCTCGACCCGGATCCGGTCGCCCAGGAAGGCGACTGCCACGTTGCGCGGCGACCCCCCGTCGTTGATCACCGCCGCCAGGTCGACGAACACCCCGCTTCCGTCCGTGTTGGTGGCGAGGATGACGGCCGCGTCGTCGGCGCCGTCTCCGTTCAGGTCGCCGAGTGCCAGCGGCTCGAGCAGGGTGACGACGACGGGCGGGTCGGCGCTCTCATAGCGGCCCGCGCTCAGCTGCACGGCGCCGGCCGCGACGTAAGCCGAACGGTAGGTGGCGTTGGGCAAGGTCTGCGCGAACTCCGCCGCGGCCGACTCGGGCGGCGCCTGCGCGCCCCCTCCATCCCCTCGACGCGCGTCGCTTCCTCCGTCTGCCCCTCGGTTTCCACTCCCACCGTCGCACCCCGCCAGCGCGAGAATGAGTACGATTGTCGGGAGAACGGGCGGGTTGTGAATCATCTCGATCTGCTCGAGGGCCTCCGCCGCGCGCTCTGGTGGTCGATCCCGTCCGTTCGCTGTCCCCGCGACCGATCGGGACTATTGTTCGAGGGGTGGGGCAAATCTGTTCGTCGCGGCCACTCAGGGCTAGTCATCCGGCGGACTCTGTTGGCGGAGTCGGTCGGCGAAGGGAACGAGCGTCCGGTCGGGCCACACGTCGAAACCGGACTCTGCCAAACGACTACAGGATGGAGCCGTCGGGATGGAGCCCTCAGCCCTGCGAGGAGGAATCCTATGAAATACCTGTGTCTGATCTACGCGGACGAAACGGTGTGGGAGAGAAGGCCCAGCGACGAGCAGGAGAAGATCCGCGGTGAGTACATCGCGTTCGCCGACGGGATCAAGCGGAGCGGACAGTTCCTCGGGAGTAACCGGCTCGCACCCACCCAGGCGGCGACCACGGTGCGGCTGCGCGACGGCCGGGTATCCACCACCGACGGACCCTTCGCGGAGACCAAGGAGCATCTGGGCGGTTACTTCCTGATCGAGGCGAGGGATCTGAACGAAGCGATTCAGATCGCCGCGAGGATCCCCGCCGCGCGCCACGGCAGCGTCGAGGTGCGCCCCGTGGTGGAGGTTCCGGGGCTCTGAGCCCGAGAGGCGGGACACGCAGAATCGTGTCCCGAGGTGCGCGGAACAGCGAAGAGGATCGCATGAGCCATACCAGCAGTCATCGAGGCGAGGACACCCGCAACCGGGACACGAAAGGGCGGAGCGGTTGGACGACTGTCGGCGCCCGTGCCACTGCGGGGACCCGCCCCTGGCTTCTGCTGGTCTCGCTGCTGGTGGGCCTCGCCGGCCAGGCTCGCAGCCAGGAGCCCAGTTACCCTCCGCTCGATGAGTACATGATGGGTCGCGGCGCCGAGGTGGCCCTGGCGCGGAGCGCCGCCCCCGATGGGGTCTCGGGTCGCGCCACGGTGAAGGTCCTCACAGAATCGGGGTACGAGATCGCGGCGGAGGGCGACAACGGCTTCGTTTGCGTGGTCCTGCGCGGATGGGCGGCGGCGATCTCCAGCACGCCGTCCGAGCGTGAGCTTGCCTACTACCCCGGGCTCCGCGCGCCTCACTGTTTCGACCCGGTCGCGTCGCGCACCGTGCTCCCGCTTCAGGAGCTGGTCGCCCAGCTCGCGATCGCCGGCAAGGCGCCGGACCAGATCGCCGACCAGGTCCAGGTCGCGTACGCCCGGGGCGAGCTGCCGGAGCTGGAGGCGGTCGCATTCGCCTACATGTTCTCCGCCGACCAGAACCTGGGGCCCGGCGTAGGCGCGTGGCACCCCCACATGATGGTCTACACGCCTTATTACCATAACTCGATGCTGGGGGGGAACGAGATGGAGAGCGGTCTCCCCGTGGTGGGCGACAGCGGAACGCAGTTCGCCGTGACCGTCATCCCGGTGGACGAGCGGCTGGCCGTGCGCGCCCGCTCTGCGCAGTCCGATCAGTGAGCCTCGGAACCCGGCTGGCGCGCCGCCGCGACGATCCGCCGCGGCGGCGGCATCAGGACGCTTTCACAGCATCCACCTCGATCTCCACCAGCAGCTCCGGACTCACCAGCGCGCTCACCTGCACCAGGGTGGCGGCCGGCCGGATGTCGGCGAACACCTCTCCCTGTGCGCGCCCGACCTCCTCCCAACGGGAGATGTCCACCACGAACGACCGCACCCGGACCACGTCGCGCAGCGACGAGCCGGCCTCGCGCAGGGCGCGCTCGATCTTCTGGTAGATGAACTTCGCCTGCTCGTAGGGGCTGCCCGCCCCGACCACGGCGCCGGTGTCATCCACGGCCGTGGTGCCGGCCACGAACACCAGGTCCCCGACATTCACCGCCCGGCTGTAGCCGTACTTCCGCTCCCAGGCGGTGCCCGACGAGATCTGCGTCCTGTTCAAACCTTTCACCACGGTTCGCCCCGGTCGTTAACAACGTCGAACCCGAGCATTCTCGCGGCTGGTACGGAAGTCAATCCCACAGTTCGTGAGCCGCAATTTCACGGTTCATGAAAGGCGGTTGTAACAAGGCGGGAGTCCACCTTTTGTTACGGCCAGCATCCTTGTATTGTCACGCACTGAGGAATCTCAAACAGCGACATACACCGCTGGTGAATGTCGGCCTGCAAGCCCACAAGCTCTGGCCTGTTCGAAACCGCCCAAGACAAGACCACGACCAGCCCGGGAGAAGTTCGATGACGCGGAGACTGCTCGCTGCAGCGATTCATGCATTCCTGTTTTCCGGCCTGCTGGCCACGCCGTCCGTCGCCCAGCAGGTCACCGGCGAGCCAGGCTCGCCCGGCGCCACCACCACGATCAGCGGCGAGCAGCTTCCAGCGCCCGACCCGCGATTCGGCGGAGTGATCGAAGACGATGCCCTGCAGTCGAAACCGTGGTGGGCGCCGCGGATCGTGCCACCGGCGGAGGCACCCAACATTCTCCTCATCATCACCGACGACGCCGGCTTCGGGGTTCCGAGCACCT
>CAZJXR010000224.1:0-3357 GCA_964550085.1 uncultured Gemmatimonadota bacterium | reverse complement strand
TCGGTGGTCAGCTCGAGCAAATCCTGAATCTCGCGCAGTGTGAAGCCCAGCTCTTTGGCGCGTCGAATGAAGGCGAGCCGTTGCACGGCCCGGCCGTCGTATTGCCGGTAGCCCGCCGGGGTGCGGGATGTCTCCCGGAGCAATCCCTTCCGCTCGTAGAAGCGAACGGTATCGACCGAGACCATTGCCCGTCGGGCCAGTTCTCCGATCTGGATCAGACTCATCGAGACGCGACTTTCCATCACCGGCTCTTTACTGAAGGGTACTCCCTCGACCATGGTCCAGAGTCAAGGGCACGAAACCCCGAGCAGTCGAGCCTGACCTTGGACAGGCTGTGAAACGCATCGGAACCCGGCTGGTTCGACGTCGTGTTGCAAGTTCGATCGCTTGACTCGGGACCATGGTCAAGGCCGCATCATACGGGCAGTCCCTCGATCTCGTGGGTGCTGCGCGGCGCCTGAGGCAACTGGTATGAGAACGATAGTCAATCTCGGCTCCGCACTGACCAGCTCGGCGGCGGCCGTCACCAGCGCGGCCGCGTCGGTGTGCTGCATCGGGCCGCTCGCTCTTACGCTGCTTGGCGTGAACGGGGCGATCCTCGCCGCGGCCCTCAAGCCTTACCGCTTCCCGCTGCTCGGCGCCTCCGGGCTCCTGCTCGGGCTTGCGTTGTGGGCGGTGTACGGACGGCGACGAAAAGGAGAGAGAGGCAGGTCCTGCCGGGTGGGTGCGGGACGACTCACGCGGAGGGTCGTGTGGATCGCGGCCATCGTCTGGGCGCTGTCGGCCGTGAACAATCTCGTCGTCTATCCGTACTGGCTCAGAGGAGGTGTGTTGTGAGAAGATTCCTTTTGATCGGGGCGTCGGTGCTCGCCGGGCTGCTTGCACTTGGAGCGCTCGGCGCGGTCACCGAGGCTCGGGAGTCGGCGAACCCGTTCACGCCGCTCGACCGTGCTGCGGAACCGCTCCGCAGTAGCTTCAACACTGACGCCGGCAAGGTGCGCGTGCTGTTGTATGTGAGCCCGACCTGCGGCGGTTGCCTGCGCGCAGCCAAGGCCATCCAGGAGCAGCTGCTCGACGAGGTCAATGATCCGAACCTGACGGTGTACGTCGTATGGGCGCCGCGGAACGGCGCGCGCCAGTCGCACGTGGACCGGGTAACGGATCTGGTGACCGACACGCGGGCCACCCACTACTGGGACGAGTACGGCGCAGTCGCGGATCCATACGACGAGATGCTGGATCTCACCGGACCGTGCGCCGGAATCTTCGCCATCTACGGAACCGACGTGCAGTGGGGTGATGGGAGCGTGCCGACGCCGGAGTACACCGAAGATGCGCACGCTGATGAGTTCGACCGGGCCGGGCCGCAGTTCGACGGGGAGCGATTCGCGGATCGGGTGACCGCCACGCTCAGCGCGTCCAGCGAGTAACGCCTCACCGAATGCTCGGACTCGGATAGTTCGGAACTCGCACGAGCCCGGGGATACCAAACACACGGGAGAGTCCGAGTGTCAGCTCGAGGTTCGCGTTGCCGACGCCCCACTCGTCCAGCCGCGTCGCGAGGCCGAAGTCCAGCACGCTCCGGTTGCCGATCTGCCACCGGCTGCCCAGCTCCGCCCACACGCGGGCGCGCCCCGCCTGGGTGGGAATCTCCAGGTAGACATCGCCGATGAGCAGCTTGCTGAACAGGCCGAGCGGGTGATCGAGCGCCAGGCCGAGCTGGACGTAGTCTCCCGCGTCGGCATCGGCGGCCACCACGTACCCTCCGTTGGCGTGGGCCCGGAGGTGGCCGAAGGAGCGGGTCACCATCCCCTTGAGCCCTCCAGCCCATCCGCCTCGGCCCAGGCTGCCGGTGCCCGGAGTCATCACATCGAGGCGCAGCGCGACCGCGGGCCCGCGCCACGTCTGGTGGCGGAGGTTGTACAGCAGGTGGGCGGCGACGCTCTCGATCCCGCTCGTCGTGGTCCCGTCCGTCGCCGCACCGCCGGCGGTGTCCCCCGCGTCCTGAAACCCGGCTGCCACCTCGATACCCGCCTCCCCGTTCAGGAACAGCCCGGACTTGAACTCGGCCCGGCCGAGGATGCCGCTCCCCGAATCGGCGGCGGCGCCCCGTGCCCCGACCTCGACCTCCCACTCGCGGTACTTGAGGGGAAAGGCATCCTCGAGTTTGGTCGGCCGCTCCAGATCCAGCGACCGGAAATCCTCTTGGGCCGAGAGGGGAGCGGCGCTCGCGGCGAGGAGCAGGAGCGAGGGGAACCCGGGTCGCGGCCACCGGCGCCCGTGTCGAGCGGGACGTCGGCGCGCCCTCATTTCAGCCGGACCCATCCGGCGCCTCCCTCCCTTCCGGCTCCCCCGGGTCCGCCGTCACCATCGGCGGCAGGGGTCGCGCGAGCTCCTCGGCGGTCGCGACACGCGCATCGGGATGGCCCTGCGGCAACCACGACCCATCGGCGGGCAGTGTCGGGACCCGCATGGACCCGCCACCCATCGTATGTCCCACGTGTGGAATCCCGGGCGCCGTGACCGTGTCCTGACCCGCGAACACCATGAGCGCCCGCATCCGCTCGATCTCCGATTCTTTCTCTGCGCGATCGAGCAGGCTGTCTGCCATGATGTCGTTCACGACGTCGTGCATCATGTGCAGGTTGTCGAACACGTGGGCGGCGGCGGGGAAGGTGGCCGAGAAGCGCGGCGCGATCTCGGCCGTCAGCGGCATCGTACGGGGCGGATCGCGCAGCACCGAGTCGGTGAACAGCACGATGACGCGGTCGAGCTGCTGGCGCCGCAGCGCCGGGTCTTCCTCCATCAGCGCCTCGTATACGGCAGCGTGGTGCCAGTGGTAGGCCCACAGGATCCCGTTCACGGCGGGATAGGCTTCCTGGAACACGCCCGCCCACGGACCCCCGGCCATCATCCAGCGGTGTCCGTAGCCTCGGGTCGAGAAGGCGACGTCCGGGTTGGAGAGGTAGTAGGCGATCGCGCGCTCGCCGGTCGCCTTCTTGTCCTCGACCCGGTCGTCGGACAGGATGTCGTACAGCTGCGAGTGCAGCATGTGGGTCCAGTCCATCGCCTGTCCCGTCCGGAACGCCATCTGCATCCAGCGGGGGGCGATGATCTCGGCCGGCGGCTCGAAGCGGGGCGGCTCCGACACGTACTGCAGGGCCCGAAGCCGGAGCGCGTCCATTGCGAGGACGGGATCTTCGCTGTGCTCGAGCAGCACCTCGTAGACGCCGAAGTGGGTGTAGTGGGCCGCGTAGAATGAGCGGGCGGCAGCCTCGTACTCGTCGTAAAATCGGAAGTTGTACGAGGCCGGGAGTCGGAAGACGGCATTCTGCTGCGCCGCGTTGCCGCACCCGG
>CAZJXR010000223.1:0-3406 GCA_964550085.1 uncultured Gemmatimonadota bacterium | reverse complement strand
CGGTGCTCTCTCCTCGGCCTTATCGTACCCGGGAACGCTTGTCTGCCAGCTTGCCGCCGTGCCCACGGAACAACCGGGTCGGGGCGAACTCACCCAGCTTGTGACCCACCATGTTCTCGGTGATGTACACCGGGATGAACTTGTTCCCGTTGTGCACGGCGATCGTGTGACCCACGAAATCGGGACTGATGGTCGCGGCACGCGACCACGTCTTGATCACGCGCTTCTCGTTCGACTTGTTCATGCGCTGCACCTTCAGGAGCAGCTTCTCATCGATGAACGGACCCTTGCGTACGCTCCTCGGCATATCGGAATCCCTATCTGGTGGCCTTGCCGCGACGCCGTCCCCGGACGACGAGCTTGGTGCTGGCCTTCTTCCGGTTTCGGGTCTTCCGGCCTTCCGGCTTGCCCCACGGGGTGACCGGCGGCCGACCCCCCGAGGAGCGTCCTTCACCGCCACCCAGCGGGTGGTCGATCGGGTTCATGGCAACCCCGCGGACCTTCGGCCGCCGGCCCAGCCAGCGCGAGCGGCCGGCCTTGCCCGATGTCACCAGCTCGTGGTCGACGTTGCCGACCTGCCCGATCGTGGCTCGGCAGTCCGCCCGCACGGCGCGCACCTCGGTGCTCGGCAGCTTGAGGGTAACCATGTCTCCCTCCCGCGCCACCACCTGGGCGCCACTCCCGGCCGAGCGTACCATCTGCGCGCCCTTTCCCGGAACGAGCTCCACGGCATGCACGGTGGTACCGAGCGGGATGTCACCGAGGCGCAGGCAGTTGCCGAGCCGGATATCGGCGGTCGGACCCGCCTCGATGACGTCGCCGACCCGAAGATCGCGGGGGTGGAGTATGTACCGCTTCTCGCCATCTGCATAGTGAATGAGTGCGATGCGGGCCGAGCGGTTCGGGTCGTACTCGATGTGCGCCACCGTACCCGGGACGCCGGTCTTGTCCCGCTTGAAGTCGATGCGGCGGTAGCGGCGCTTGTGTCCGCCACCCCGGTGCCTGCTCGTGATCCGCCCGTGCCGGTTGCGGCCGGCCTTCTTGGGCAGACCCTCGGTGAGGGATCGCTCGGAGTTCCGCCGGGTGAGCTCTTCCGACGCCGATACCGAGCGGAAACGACGCCCGGGCGTAACCGGTTTGAACTTCTTGATCGGCATCTCAGGATCCCTCGTACACGTCGATCGCCGCACCCTCGACCAGGGTAACGATCGCCTTCTTCCAATGCGGCCGACGACCGCTCGTACGACCCATGCGTCGCTTCTTGCCCGCGTAGTTCATGGTCCGGACGCTGTGCACGTCCACCTCGAACATCTCCTCCACCGCGTCCCTGACCTCCACTTTAGTGGCGTCGGAGACCACTTCGAACACGTATTTCTTGCGCTCGGCACCCTCTCTGTCGCGGTGCCGCTTGCGGACGCGGCCCGGGTTGAACTCGAGCCGGGAGCTCTCCTCCGTGATCACCGGTCGAATCAGTATCTCGCTCGGAGAACGACTCATTCCTCCTCTTCTTCGCTTTCGCTCTCTTCGCCGCCCGCTTCGTCGGCCACCGCCAGCGCCGCTGCTTCGACCACGATCCGGTCGGCCCACAACAGATCGTAGGCAGAGGAATCTCCCCACGGCGAGACCTGTACGCCCGGAATGTTGTGCGCCGACCGGTAGACCGTCTCTTTCGGACCGTGCGTCAGGATGAGCACGTTCCTGGCGTCCCCGGCGATCTTGTCGAGCAGCTGCACGATCGTCTTCGTGTGCGGCTTCTCGATCTCGAGCTCGTCGACCACGACCAGATCGCCTTCCATCGCGCGCGCATTGAGCGCCGAACGAATGGCGAGCCGACGCAGCTTGCGCGGCATCCTGGGGGCGAAGGCGCGCGGCTCGGGTCCAAACACCTTGCCGCCACCTCGCCACAGGGGCGAGCGGATCGTCCCCGCCCGAGCGCGGCCGGTTCCCTTCTGCCGCCACGGTTTGCGGCCTCCGCCGCTGACCGCGGCCCGATTCTTGGTCGCCGCCGTACCCTGACGCCGGCGGGCCTGGCTCGCCGTAATCACCTGATGAAGGGCGCCCTCGTGGACCGTGCCATCGAACACGGCTCCGGGAAGCTCGAATCCCTTCGACCGAGCCCTGCCATCCGCGCTGTACGCCTTGACTTTCATCCGTTCGCCGTTGCTATGCGCGTGTCGCCGGGCCTCAAGCGGACCGAATGAGGACGATATTGTTGCGCGCGCCAGGCACCGAACCACGCACGAGGAGGAGGTTCGACGCCGCATCGACACGCTCGACCTTGCGGTTCAGAGCCGTTCGGAGCGTGCCGCCCATGCGGCCTGACATCCGGCGGCCTTTGATCACCCTCGACGGATCCGTTCCTGGACCGATCGAGCCCGGAGCCCGGAGCATCGAGGAGCCGCCGTGCGAACTCCGGCCGCCTCCGAAACCGTGGCGCTTCACGGTGCCCTGGAATCCCCGCCCCTTCGTCAAGCCGCTGATCTTGACCCGCTGACCGACCTCAAACAGCTCCACGGTTAGCGATTCGCCGGGCGTGTACTCCCGGTCGGCTTCGGGCTCGAACTCGGCCAGCACGGCCGGCACGAAGTCGAGGCCAGCGCGGGCCGCGTGCCCGGCAGCGGCTCGCGTGACCCGTTGGTCCTTGCGTCGTCCGAAACCGAGCTGCACCGCGGCATAGCCGTCTCGCTCCGGCGTCTTGACCTGAACCACCTGGCACGGTCCGACCTCCAGCACGGTCACGCCGACCGCCTCCCCGCTGTCGGTGAAGATCTGCGTCATGCCCAGCTTTCGTCCGATCAGACCCGCCATATCGTCCCGGCTCCGCTCAACTCTGAACCTTGATCTCGACATCCACGCCGGCGGCCAGATCGAGCTTGGTGAGGGCGTCGATCGTCTGCGGCCGGGAGTCGAGGATATCGATCAGCCGTTTGTGTGTCTTGAGCTCGAACTGCTCTCTCGACTTCTTGTCCTTGTGTGGGCTGCGAAGCACGGTGTACAGCTGTCGCCGAGAAGGCAGCGGGATCGGTCCGCGCACCGAGGCGCCGGTCTTCTGCGCCGTGCGGACAATCTCGGACGCCGTCTGGTCGATGACCGCGGGGTCGAACGCCTTCAACCGGATCCGAATCTTCTCGGCCATGCTTACTCCAGGATTTCGGTGACGACGCCGGCTCCGACGGTGCGGCCGCCCTCGCGAATCGCGAACCGCAGCTCCTTGTCCATCGCGATCGGCGTGATCAGCTCCACATCCATCGTCACGTTGTCCCCCGGCATCACCATCTGCACTCCCTCCGGCAGCTGCGCCGTCCCCGTCACGTCCGTCGTCCGGAAGTAGAACTGCGGCCGGTACCCGTTGAAGAACGGCGTGTGGCGCCCGCCCTCCTCCTTCGTCAGCACGTACACCTCCGCC
>CAZJXR010000222.1:0-3432 GCA_964550085.1 uncultured Gemmatimonadota bacterium | reverse complement strand
GACGCTGATCCCGAGCCCGATCCACATCACGATCCGGGCGCGGTGTACGAGGAGCTGGTCCTCCTCCGCCCGGAAGGAGCCGGTCGTGGAGGAGGGCGGGGGTGGTGGTCGCCCGATTCGAAGGTCGTCAGCCATGGTGGCGGAATCTACGTCGCGCGACGTCGCGGGTGCCATGCGTCGCTATCGCCGACGAGGAGCGGCGCCGCTCCACCAACGGAGGGAATGGAACCCACGGGGTGTCGCCGGAGTTCTACGTAACGAGCGATGCTCGTACGGTGAGCGCCTCGTTCGAGTCGAGCTCACTCCCGACCCGTCGCAGCAACAAGGTCCGAACTCACGATCGACTGAGCGAAGACGACCCAATGGGCCCGGTCCGCATCTCGTTCGTCGTTGGTCTGTTCGCCGTTCAGCTCCTTTCCGTGCCCCCCGTCGGTCCGCGCATGGCGACGGCGCAGCCAGTCAACGAGCGCACGCCGAACCTGGCCGGCACCTGGGTGACGTCGCCCCGGAATCTCTACTTCGAGTTTTCGCACCGCTTCCAGGTGGTGGGGACCGACAAGAACATTGCCGACATCTTCGGGGACGGTAAGATCGTGAACTATCCTACCTTCGACCTCGCGTACGGCCTCGTGCGGGACGTCATGCTCGGCTTCGCCTACAGCCCGAACTCGCCGGTCGGAACGATCCCGAATGAGTGGCAGCCGTTCGTCAGATGGGCCCCGCGACCCCAGGAAGGACCGGGACGGTTGTCGGTGTCCATCGTGACCGCCTACAACGGGGCCGCCAAGAGCTTAGACGGGGAGCTCTCGGGCCAGATTCAGCTCGGTCCCGTGATCGCTCTGAGTGCCGCTCGCGGCTTCTCGAACGCCTTCGACAAGGGTGAGGCGGCATTGGCGTTGGGCGGTGGCCTCGGTCTCCGTGTCAACCGGTACATTACACTCGAAGGCGATGTCAACGGGATCGTGGCTGGCCTGTCTGGTTTCGAGACTCCGGCTGCGTGGAGCGCGGCGCTCGCACTCGGGATTCCCTACACGCCGCACACCTTCTCCCTCCTGGTCACGAACGTGAGGAGCGGAACTCTGGAAGGCACCTCTGTCGGCGTGACGGGCACCGCGTTCTGGGGCTTCGAGTTCACGGTTCCGTTCAGCGGCTTCGCGCGCTGGGGCAAGGTGCTGTCGCCCGATGAAGTGGAGGAAGAAGGGGCGGGGGCTCGTCTCCCCGAGGATGCCGTCGTGGAGGTAGAGATCCGAGGGTTCGCTTTCCAGGAGCAGGTGCTGCGGATCCCCGTCGGGACCACGGTCCGGTGGCTGAACCGCGATCCTGTGGGCCACACGAGCACCGCCCGCGAGGGAGAATGGGGGTCGCCTCTCATCGGCCCCGGCGAGACCTACGAGGTGACCTTCAGTGAGCAAGGAAGATTCGAGTACTACTGTCAACCGCACCCCTTCATGACGGCCGAAATCGTCGTCCTCCCGGCACGCACGGATTGATCGGTGGTCGTCGGGGGCGACCGGCTCAGGAATGGAAGGAGATCGGACATGCGCCAAACTCGTCTCAGCTCGGTTGGAGTCTCGATCCTGTGCACTCTGTTGCTCGCCTGTGGCGGCGGGGACAACACCGGTCCCGCTGGTGGGAACGGCGGCGACGGCGGGGGTGACGGAGGTGGTGGGGGTGGAACGGACCCGGCCGCGATCGCGGCCGTATCCGGTGACGGTCAGGTGCGGGCCGCCGGAACCGAACTCGCGGTGCCCCTGATCGTCCGCGTGACGGACGCGCAGGGAGCGGGAGTGGCGGGAGTCACCGTAAACTGGCAGGTAACGGCCGGGGCAGGGAGCCTGTCCGCTTCATCCACGCCGACGGGCGCCCAGGGCCAGGCGTCGGTCAGTCTCACGCTCGGCGCCGCCGCCGGTCCGAACACGGTCACGGCGTCGGTGTCGGGCCTCACCGGGTCGCCCGTCTCGTTCACGGCCATTGCGCGGATCCCGGCCACACTCGCCGCCGAGAGCGGCGATGGCCAGAACGGCAAGACGCTCGAACCGCTGCCGCTGCCCTTCGTGGTTCGAGTCACGGACGGCCAGGGCGCCGTGGTGCCAGGTGTTCGCGTCACCTGGGTGGTCGCCGCCGGGGATGGAACCCTGTCGGCCGGCTCCTCGACCAGCGACGATGCCGGTCGGGCATCCATCGTCTACACGCCCGGGCCGGACCTCGGCGCAAGCACGGTCGAAGGTCGTGCCACCGGCCTCCAGGGTTCGCCGGTGAGTTTTTCCGCCCAAACGACGGTCGTGTTGATCCGCATGCAGAACACGGCGTTCATCGATCCCTCGGGGCGAACCAATCAGCAAGCATCGGTGACGGTCGCGGTCGGCGACACGATCGAATGGGTCAACCTCGATGCGGTTCAACACACAGCGACGTCGAGTGCAAATCCGGGCGGCGGGAGCCCGTTCGACAGCGGTCTGTTGAGCAACGGAGGGCGGTTCCGCTTCGTGCCGGACGCGATCGGGACTTGGACCTACTTCTGCCAGGTGCATCCGGTGATCATGCTGAACGCCACTATCAACGCCCAGTAAGTCCGGCATGCCGGCGGTGCGATATGGAATGGCCCCGTGCGTTCGGCCGGGGCGATGCACAATGGATCCCGCCGCGAGAAGCGGGTATACATTCAGTGACCGCCAGGGGTATTCCCGAACGGGGAATTGAGAGCACACCCTTGGAACCTGATCCGGCTCACACCGGCGTAGGGAGCGCGGTCCCCACCCAGCAACGGGCGGCGCCCTCTCCCGGACGATCCGAATCGTTCCCTGGCCGGCGATTCTTTTCGAACCGCCAGCCGTTCGTCCACAGGAGCCGAGCATGAGTCGTCTGATCGCTGTCCCCACCTCCCCGCGGCCCGACACGGTCGGAGCCCAAGACGTCTCCTTCGAGCACGCCTTCCCCGGATCGCGCAAGGTGTATGTCGACGGTCCCTGTGGCGTCCGCGTGCCGATGCGAGAGATCGGCCTGTCGGCCGGCGAGCCGCCGCTGCGTGTGTACGACACCAGCGGCCCTCAGCAGTGCGATGTGCGCCGCGGCCTTCCTTCGCTACGCGGCGCCTGGATTCGGGAGCGGCCGGTGGCTGCGGTGGAGCCCGCGCCGGATTCGCTGCCCACCGCGCTCCGCCGGGTCCTCCTGCGCGGCGAGGGAAACGTCACCCAGCTGCACGCCGCCCGGCGGGGCGAGATCACGCCGGAGATGCAGTTCGTGGCCCTTCGCGAGGGGATGGAGCCCGAGTTCGTGCGGGCGGAGGTGGCGCGCGGGCGGGCGATCATCCCGGCCAACATCAATCATCCGGAGCTCGAGCCGATGGCCATCGGCCGCGCCTTCCGGGTCAAGATCAACGCCAACATCGGCAACTCGGCCGTGACCTCCTCCATCGATGAGGAGGTAGAGAAG
>CAZJXR010000221.1:0-3438 GCA_964550085.1 uncultured Gemmatimonadota bacterium | reverse complement strand
CGGAGACGTTGCGGTCATCAACCCCGCATCGTTCGTCAGGTTCGTGACCGTACTGTTCACTTCCTCCAGCGTCAGCTCTCCCGCATGTTGCGCCCCCTTGGCCAGCTCCGAGTACCGGATGAACCCGTCTTTCACCCGGATCGTGTCGATCCGGAGCGGAAGCGGAATGGACGCGAACGCCTTGTGATACTGGCACGGACGGGCACGCGAACCCCAATCCAACGCGATATCACTGTGCACGTGCAGGTCGAGCGAGTCCACGTCGATGACGCGCACGACAAGCGCCGCGTCGCGCACGTAGTTGCCGAAGTCCAGCCCTTCGATCCGGATCGGGCCGGCGCGGACTCTCAGGCGGTCCGCGCGCCGGGACAGACGAGCGAAGAAGGGCCGGGCTTCCAGCGTCGGTCTCAGCTCGACTGTCCCGATGACCACGGTAGAGTCGTGGCTGTCCGCGCGGAGCCCGGTGATTGTGACCACATACAGGCTGTCATCCAGCACGTGTTGGACGCTGTCGAAAGCGATCGAAACACGGGAATTGGCCAGGGCACCCACGGGATCCGCCAGAGTCACGGTGTCGATCCGGATCTCGGTAAGCTCGAGGTCGAGATCGCGAAGAAGAGACACCATGGTGCCGTACTTCGTCGCTCGGGTCAGGTCGAACGACCCGTCACGGATCACGACGCGCTCAAGACTCGCGTCGGGAAGGGAGACGTGGGTTGAACCGTTGGGGGGCTCGGCCGTTTTGGACGGGGGCGAAGTGGCATCGGTTGCCGTCGCCGGGAAATCGAGCGAGACCATCGGGCGATCGATTTCGACCGACGAGACGAATACGCCTTCGCCGCGCAGAAGTGGAATGAGCTTGAGTCCCGATACGCGCAAGGAACGCAGTTTCGCGGCGCGGATGAGTGCCGGCTCGGCGGATTCAGCCGCCCACGCCGAATCCAGCGAGACGACGAGGTCATCGACGGTGACCCCGTCGAGCGAGGGCGATATCCGGACGTCGCCGATGCTCACTATGTAGCGGTCCGCGTCGCGTCCGCCGGCCCCCTCGGCTACTGCATGCGGGAGCAGTCGAGTGAGTTGGCGATCGGCGAGCACAAGAACGCCCACGTAGAGCGCGGCCAACAGGCCGACCGTGGCGATCGCGATCCATGCGGTCCGGGAGAAGTGCATTCTCGCTCTCCGACTCCGGAAGACTGGGAACGATACACCACGATATCGCCTCGGGCGCGATCGAACACGCATGCCCCGCACCTGCGCGCGGTGCCTGCCAGCAACATCGCTGGGAGGAGCTGCTGTCGGTGGAGTGGTCCCTCAACTCGCGCGGGCAGATCCAGCTCCTTGCTGCTGACCGGCGGTCGGCGCGGAGAGGTCTCCGGCGTACAGGTCGGGGACGTGGACTTCGATCGCTCGCTCGTCCACTTCCACAACCACGTCTGGCGGCGGCTCAAGCGACACCACCACCGGAGGGCGTCCCGCTCTGGCCGCAGCACGAAGGGATCTTGAAGGAGCAATCTCGAACGGACGGGGCGGACCGATGGCCTCCTGTTCCCCTCCCCGCGCGGCGGGATGCTGACAGACCTGCCGGGCAGCCTGCGCGCGGCGGCGAAGAAGGCAGGCATCGAGAAGCACATCACCCACCACCCGCTGCGGCACACCTACGCCGCCACGCGGATGCAGACCCTCGACAACGGCGCTCCCGTCAGCCCGTACACGGTCATGCGCGAGTTGGGCCACCGCGACCCGAGAGGACCTACGGGCACCTGCAGAGCGACCGAAACCGCGCCGACGTCGTCGAGTATCGAGAGGCGCGGATCGTGGCGCTCAGGGGGACCCGCGCTGCTTAGGTTGGCGGGGCCGCGAGTCGCGCGCGCCGGACCTCGGCGTCACCGAGTCGTCAACCGGGATTGTCACCTGGCGTTTCTTCGGTGCTTCAGTGATCGCTGAAACCAGACCACGGAAGGCTGTGAGCCACCTGTACATGCCGGAGGGGGGACTCGATACCCCCAAGGGATTGCTCCCACCGGATTTTGAGTCCCCGACAGCGGCACACTCATACCGTATTGGGCAAACGAAACCGCACGGTTTTCGGTTCCGCGCCTACCCTGTTCTGTCCATCCCTTCAACCCTGTGCCGTATGAGTTACGCAAGTCGCACGCAAGTCGAGCCAACGAAGCCAGAGGCGCATGAGCGAGCAGGCCCAGCGGGTCACAAGGTGGGTGTCGTCTGAGTGGTGCATCCGGGTCCCACGGATATTCGTCCTCTTGCCATGGCGCGGGCACACCAAACCCCATCCATGGATTTGCACGTCGGACTCCAGAAGGCTTATGGGCGAGTCCGAGTACAAATCGAACGCCAGCCACGGCGGGCCTTGCCGCAGCAAGAACTGTTTTGGAGTGAGCATCACCGCTAGGGAGAGATGTGGTTGGGTCCGGTCGGTAGAGATGCCCCACCTTTTGATAACCGTTAGGCCAGACCGCGCGGATGTGGTCATTGACGTCGCGCCCGATGTCCGTCGTGCGCGCGATCCACGGCAACCTCGCGCACATCATCTACCACACCGGCAGGTCGTGCAGCGGGCCCGGCGCTTCGCGGGCGACAGGTGGAAGACACTCAGCATCGCGCCCGGCAAGACCGCGGAGTACAACGCGGCAATGCGCGAGCGATACGGCGACTGGTGGGAGGCGGAAGTCGCTGGCGGCTAGCGCCGCTCCGGACCTTCGCGCACCAACCCGTGCACCGCAGAAAACAAGAGCTTCCTACTGTCCCATCGCGTCGGCTTCGTCTGCCGATCGCATGTATTCCTCAGACGTCAGCGGCACGTGCCCGACCGACTGATCGATCACCACCGAGCCGGTAGGGAATGCATCGCCCTCGGGCCACAGGTGGAAGATGATCCCGTCCGTGGTGGCCACGAGGTCGGCGATCTCCCGGGCTTGTTCATCCGACACGTCCAGCACCTTGACCCGGCCGGTCGCGATCTCGACCAGGTGGTCGTGGAAGTTCTGGTTCCACGTGCCGAGCGGCACCTGAGGGCGGGTCAGACTCTTGGCGATGATGTACTCGATACCGGAAAGCGGAGCGTCGGGCTCCATCGAATCATAGAGTTGACACACGATGACGGGATCGGGGGCGATCGGCTTTCAGAAATGATGCACCGGCCCGATTTCCCGGCCCTGGTATATATGCGGTGCCGTCACGTGCACCACGTAGCCCTCCGCTGGGCGGGGTGCCGGCTGCTCCTGAGCCGCGGCGGAATCGGGGAGCCCCAGCACAGCCAGAGCCATACCAAGCTAAATTGTCTGACGCATGGCTACCTCCTGATTCGTGATCGAACGGCCTGGATGCTAGGCTTCCGGCCAAGGCCGAAGCTTGTGAATCCTCATGCCGGAGGGGGGACTCGAACCCCCAAGGGATTGCTCCCACCGGATTTTGAGT
>CAZJXR010000220.1:0-3461 GCA_964550085.1 uncultured Gemmatimonadota bacterium | reverse complement strand
TGATCTCTCGGAGGAAGCTCGCGGGTCCGACGAGAGCAGCCAACTCGGGCCTCAGCACCTTGACCGCGACTCGTCGGTCGTGGCGGATGTCCAGGGCGAGGTATACTGTAGCCATACCGCCCTGTCCGAGCTCGCGCTCAAAGGCGTAGCGATCGGCCAGAGCGAGTTTCAAGCTGTCGAAGTCGATGGCCATCTGCCGTCGATCCGCGGCTAGGAGGCTGGAGTAGATGTCGAAACAATCTAGGCAACTGGGGCGGGTAGTCCCAGCGGAGAGTTGATCAATCTAGTCGCGGCGTCGAGTCGATCATGGACGAAAGCCGCCGAGCGGAGAATCGCTCTTGCCGCCTTGCCTTCGGACTGTCACCGTAGCTGTCACAAGGTGTGTCGTCGCGCCGAATCCCGGCGCCCCGATCGGGATCACTCCGCCCGCAGCACCGTAGCCGGGGAAAGCGATGCGGCGCGGGCGGCAGGCCACCACGCCGCGACACAGGCGACGCCCGTCACCAGGACACCAACACCGATCCCGGTGAGCGGATCGAACACTCCCACGCCGTACAAGGCCGGCGCCAACAGACCGCCCAGCACCGAGGCCGTCAGGGCGCCCGCGACGACCCCGATGCCCGCGATCCACGCCGCCCGCACCAGTACGCTCCGGGCGATGGCAGCCGCGGTTGCCCCCAGCGCGGACCGCAGGGCCAGTTCGCGGGTGCGCGTGGTGACGAGATAGGCCAGTGTCCCGTACAGGCCGAGGACCGCCAGCGCCAACGCCGCCACGGCAAAGGTGGCGAGCAGGACCAGCCGGAACCGGTCGACCGCGAGTGTGGCTCCGATCACGTCACCGAACGGTGCGACGCGATCCATCGCCAGAGCCGGGTCAACCTGGCGAATGGCCTCTTGCACGGCCGGAGCGACCGACGCCGGCGCGCCCTCCGTGCGCACGACCAGCCAGCGCGATCCACGCCACGCCTCGAGATTCTGGGCATACGGACCGTACATCGTGAGCTGGACGTCATCCCGCAGGCTTTCGTGGCGCACGCTGCCGACGACGCCGATCACGGTATACCACCGGCTTGTCGGCGAGGTACGCACCCGCTGGCCGACGGGGCTCTCATCACCGAAGAAGCGGCGGGCCGCGGCCCGATCGATGACCAGGACGGGCAGGGCGTCGGCCCGGTCCCGTGCATCGAACATGCGCCCCTCGAGAAGCGGAAGCCGGACGGTCTCGAAGTAGCCGGGACTGGCGGGATTCCAGTGCACCCCGATCTCGTCGTCCACCGGATCCCAGCCCGGCCGCAACAGACTCCACGTACTCGGCGCTCCGGAGAACGGCAGTTCCGTAACGACTCCAGCCGTCCGGACGCCGGGCACCGCGGCCACCCCCTCGATGAGGCGATCGTAGAGGGCCGTCTGGGCGGCGACATCCGGGTACCGTGCCTCCGTAGGCAGCACCGCCACCGCCAACACGTGCTGACTGTCAACGCCCGGATCCACGTTCCGGAGGTGACCATAGCTGCGGACGACCAGCCCGGCGCCCGCCAGCAGGACGACCGACAGGGTGACCTCCGCCGTGACCAGCACATCCAGGATCGATCGTCTGCCCGGCGTGCTGCCGCGAGTTCCCTCCTTCAGCCGCTCCAACAGGCGCGTGGGCACGGCGCGCAGCACGGGCAGGCATCCAGTCACTAGCGTGACGAGGGCAGCGGCCGCCACCACGAAGCCCAGGACGCCGAGATCGAACACCACGGCACCCTGCCGTGGCAGATCCACCGGGGCGAGCCGCAGCAGCAGTCTCGTGCCCCACCACCCGAGCACGGCGCCCACCACGCCCGCCCCGCCCGCCAGCACCGCGCTTTCGGTGAGGATCGTCTGCGCCAGACGATGGCGCGACGCGCCGAGCGCGGCGCGAACCGCAAGTTCGCGCGTCCGGGTCCAGCCGCGGATGATGCCGAGCCCGGCCACGTTCACGCAGGCGATCGCCAGGAGCAGCAGGACAGCGCCGAAGAGCAGAAGCAGGGTGGCGCGCGTGTCACCGACCATCGCCTCACGCAAGGGTGTCATCCGCAAGTCCGCCTCGCCAACCTCGGCGGCCAACTGGGTTCGCAGCCGGTCCATGATCCCGGACAGCTCCGTCCGAGCCTTGCGGAGCGTGGCCGTCGGTGCCACGCGGGCGACGACATTCAGCACGTGAGAGCGGCGGTTGGCGCGCGCGTCCTGGCTCAGCACATACCGCGTCCAGATCCCGACGCGGTCGTCGGGAAACGCGAAATGCGGCGGCATGACCCCGAGCACGGTACGTGGCCTGTCCTCGAGATCGAACCGGCGGCCCACCACGGCGGAATCGCCATGAAAGAGCTGCTGCCAGGCCGAGTGGCTGATCACCACGCCGTCTTCGTCGTCGGGAGCGTCGCCGATCGCAAAGGTGCGGCCGAGCAGGGCAGGCGTTTCGAGGACGGCGAACGTGTTCGGGAAGACCCGGGCGCCAGGCACGAGCCGCGGGCCGCTCCCATCGCGGGTATCCACGATGTACTCCCATCCGGACTGGTAGGCGGCCATCCCCTCGAGCGTGGCCGCTCCCGACTCGACATCGTAGTACGTCGCAACCGTAAGGTGGCGGTCGAGCCGCCCCGTTGGCGGGTCCGTTTCGAAGATCCGCACGAGTCGCTCGGGCTCGGGGAACGGGAGTGGTGTCAGCAGCACCCCGTTGATCACGCTGAACAGCGCCGTACTGGCACCGATCCCCAGCGCAAGGGCGCCCCCGGCAGCCAGCGTGTAGCCCGGTCGGCGGATGAGCGTCGCCACCGCGAGCCTGAGATCCCGTAACATGGCCTGTATCAATCCTCTCAACGTGAAACGTGCGTCTGCGATGAGTGGGACGCACGACCGGCCGGAAGGGTTGGAACCGGGTGACCGGAGCGCGACCGTGCATCGGTCACCTTCGCTGTCGCCCGGATCGAGAGAAGCTGGAGAGCAGGATTTCGTGCGTCTGGGCGCGTTGATTCAAGCCAACCGCTGGCCGACTGTCCCGGTTGCTCGATGCCGACTGATCACCGAATCTTACGCCCATGAGTCGATCCAACGGGTCTCTGCCGCGCCTGTTCGCCGAGCTGAAGCGCCGGAAGGTGTTCCGGGTGATGGCCGTGTACGGGGCAACGGCGTTCGTGGTTCTACAGGTCGCGGATCTGGCGTTTCCGCGGCTCGGCCTGCCCGAGTGGACCATCACGTTCATCCTGGTGACGACGATGGTGGGCCTTCCGATCGCGCTGGTGCTCGCCTGGGCATTTGAGTCCACGCCCGAGGGTGTCAAGCGTACGGAGGCCGTCGCTGCCGGCGAGATCACCGAGATTCTGCGCCTGCCGGCTTCGCGCCGATGGCCGGCGGGTCTGCTGGCAGTTGCTGGTGTGGTGCTTCTATTCGGGGGAGGCTGGTGGATCGGCACGCGGAGCGACGCCAGGCGGCCGGCG
>CAZJXR010000219.1:0-3475 GCA_964550085.1 uncultured Gemmatimonadota bacterium | reverse complement strand
ATGAGCGCCGGGATGAACACCTTCCATCCGAGATCCATCAACTGGTCGTAGCGGAAGCGAGGCAGGGTCCAGCGGATCCACACGAAGACGGTGACTATCAGCGTCGCCTTGAGGCTGAACGCAACGAAGGTCAGCAGCGTCGTCCATCCGCTCAGTTGGCCGATCACTGTCCCGTCGGCCAGCACCCGGACGTTGTCGCCGCTCCAAAACGGAATGTCCCAGCCACCGAAAAAGAACATCACCACCAGGGCACTGGTGGTGATCATGTGAGCGTACTCGCCCAGGTAGAATGTCCCGAACTTCATGGCCGAGTACTCGGTGTGATACCCGGCCACGAGTTCCGCCTCGGCCTCGGGGAGATCGAAGGGAAGCCGGTTGGTCTCGGCCAACCCGCAAACGAAGAAGAAGAATGTCCCGAGGGCGAGCGGAAAGAACAACCACACGCCGAGCGTTGCCGGTCCATCGACAAACCGCTGTTGCATCGACACGATGCCCGGAATCATGACGTCTCCCGTCAGCAGCAGTACGGGGACCAGGCTCATGGCGAGCCCTACCTCGTAGCTGATCATCTGGGCCGATCCTCGGAGGCCTCCGAGGAATGCGTACTTGCTGTTCGATGACCAGCCCGCCATCACGACCCCGTACACGGCGATGGATGAAAGGGCGAGGACGTACAGAAAACCGATCGGGGCGTCCGCCACCATCACGTCGACCACGCCCCAGCGGGTGGGGAGCGGTGCCGCGAACGGGATTACGGCGAATATGACCGTGGCCGGGACGAGAGCCATCACGGGTGCGAGGAGAAAGAAGGCGAGGTTGGCCCGCTGCGGCCACGTCTCCTCCTTGAGAACGAGCTTGATGCCATCGGCGACCGATTGAAGCAACCCCCACGGCCCGACTCGGTTGGGGCCGCTGCGGTCCTGAATGAACCCCGCGACCTTACGCTCGAACAGGGCGGCAAACGCCACCAACAGCAGAAGGAGAGTGAAGAAGACGACCACCTTCACCAGGGTGGAAACTACGTACGCCGTCCCGGTGACCGGAGCCATCAGGCTCCGCCCCCCAACGGCGTCACACCGGTGGTCGACATCCGCGCTCCCCGGAAGCCGATTTCGTCCCAATCGAGTCCTTCGAAGGCATCCACCTCGCCGCACATGGTCGCGAACGCGACCGGCGCTTCGAGCATCGTCTCCCCGGCACCGAGCCGTTCCAATAGCGCGCTTAGCACCATCCAGGCGGGCCGGCTCATCCCCGGCGGCTGCAACGCCTTCTGGAATCGCTGCACCCGGCCCTCGAAGTTGGTGAACGTCCCATCCATCTCGGCAAAGGTCGTGACCGGCATGACTACGTCCGCGGCCCGTGCAGCTGGCGTCATCCGGGTGCCGAGAAAGAGGACGAAGTCGCCGTCAGCTGTCACCTCCGCCGGCTCCCCATCCATCCCCTCGCCGAGGATCAGGCGGCCGGATGGCGCGACCTCGCCCGACGGATCAATGTGGCTGAAGCCGAACAGCTCCGCCCCGCGCACGTTCGGAGCCCGCTCGGCGCGAAGCTGGAGCTTTGGGAAGCCGGCCAGTACGGCAGTGTCGCCCTGCGGCACCCGGAACGCGCCTCCCGTGATGCCGACACGCGACAGAAACCGACGCAGGTAGAAGAGGCTCTCGTTACAGGCGCTGGGCGTGACGATCGCGCTCCCGCCGCGCAGCGCCGCCGTCCGTTCGACCACTCGATCCATCGCCTGCTGCCAACTTACCGGCACCAACCGCTGCCCGTCGCGCACCAGGGGTGCCTCGATGCGCTCGCCCCGATTGGCCATCACCAGGTGCCGGCGTCCGTAATCGCACATCCAGTATGCGTTGACCTCGGGATTGTAGCGCGGTTTGAGGCGGACGATCTGATTCTCCTTCACATCGAGAGTGACGTTGCAGCCGGTTGAGCAACCGGGACACACGCTGGGCGCTCGGTCGAGGTCCCAGGCGCGGGCCTTAAACAGAAAATCCTCATGGACGAGCGCTCCGACCGGACACACGTCGACGATGTTACCGCGAAACGGATGGTCGAGGTCGCGACCCGGGAAGGTGTCGATGTAGGCCTTGTGCCCTCGCTGGGCGACGATGAGCGTTCGTTCCCCCGCCACGTCGGACATGAAGCGCACGCACCGCGTGCACACGATGCAACGGTCGGCGAAGTACAGGATGTCATCGGCGACGCGGTCGCGACCCATGACGAGCTTCTCGTCCGCGAACCGGGACTGCAGCTGACCGGTCTCGAACGCGTAGTCCTGCAGGTTGCATTGGCCGGCGGCATCGCAGATCGGACAATCGAGCGGATGGTTGAGCAGCAGAAGCTCGATCACCGACTTCCGCGCCCGCTCCGTCGCCTCGCTGGTCGTGTGGATGACCATCCCATCCTGCACGGCGAGTACGCACGACGGCTGCAGCTTCGGCTGCCCCTCGACCTCCACCAGACACATGCGGCACTGGGCCGGGCGACCCGGAATTCCCGGGTGGTAGCAGTAGTACGGCACCGTCACACCGGCCCTTGCACACGCTTCGATGGCCGGCGAACCGAGACTCACCTGGACGGCGATCCCGTCCACGGTCACTGTAACCGGCGTGCTTCTATCGTCGGCCATACGCTCTCGCGCACTCCGAGACTCGAATCGGTTCCCCACCCACCCGACCGGCCGTGGTCATCCGGTCGCCACCAGGCTGCCCCGCTCGATACGCTCCTCGTATTCGTGACGGAACTTGTCCAGAGAGGAGCGGAGCGGGAACACGACGCTGTCGGCCAACACGCAGATCGTTCGTCCGGTCAGCTGTTCGCATAGGTCGTACAACGTGTCGATGTCTCGCAGCGTCCCGCCGCCTCGTTCGATCCGTCTCAGAATCGCCGCGATCCAAGCCGTGCCCTCCCGACACTGGACGCATTGGCCGCACGACTCGTGAGCGTAGAACTCGGCGATTCTGCGCATGGCGGCGACGATGTCGGTGTCCTCGTCCATCACGATCGGTGAGGCGGTTCCGAGCGAACTGCCGGCGGCCTGCAGCCCCTCGTATGTCGTTTCGCAGTCGAGCTCGTCGGCGGTGAGCAGTGCGGTCGACGAGCCGCCCGGGATCACGGCCTTCACTCGCTTTCCATTCGGAACTCCGCCGCACACGTCGTAGATGATGTCGGCCAGCGACATGCCGAGCTCGAGCTCGTAGTTGCCCGGTCGTTCCAGGTGCCCGGAACAGCACCACAGCTTCGTTCCGGGACTCTTGTCGCTCCCCCACTGCCGGTACCACTGTGCGCCGTTGCTCACGATCATGGGCACAGCGGCCAGCGTCTCCACGTTGTTGACGGTGGTCGGTTTGCCGAACACGCCCGACTCGGCTGGAAACGGTGGCTTGATCCGTGGCTCGGCACGACCGCCCATGAGCGAGCTCATGAGCCCGGTCTCCTCGCCGGCGATGTAGGCCCCCGCCCCGATGTGGAC
>CAZJXR010000218.1:0-3538 GCA_964550085.1 uncultured Gemmatimonadota bacterium | reverse complement strand
CGTCTGGTCGGCTACCGGTCGCGCGAGTCCGACGCCGCCGCCGAGCTGGCCCGATTCGAGCGCGACGAGCAGAGGCTGAAGAATCTGCTGGCCGAGCTGGAGCGGGCGCGTCGCGAGGCGGAACGGACGGCCGGGGTGGCGAGCACACCCAGCCTGACCACGGCCGACCTCGGCAATCTGAACTGGCCGGTCGACGGACGGATCGTTTACAACTTCGGGCCCGAGCGCCGCGGCGGGACCACCGTCTCGCGCGAGGGCGTCGGGATCGCCGCTCCGCGCGGGACCCCGGTACGGGTGGTCGAGCGGGGTCAGGTGGACTATGCGGGCTCGGTGGGACTGTGGGGCCCCTCGGTGATCGTGAGCCACGGGGGCGGGTACTTCTCGCTCTATCTGTATCTGGAGAAACTCACCGTTCGCGAGGGCGACGTGGTCGAGGCCGGAACAGTGGTCGGGTACGTCGGGCCTTCCAGCTCGGCCGAGGACGCGGAGCCGCACATCGAGTTTCAGATTCGCGAGCCGAACCCGAACGACCAGCCGATCGCGGTGGACCCGGTGCGCTGGCTCCGGCGGCGCTCGTGAGCCGGGTTCGCTCCCTGCGCTGGCTTCGATGACGCTCCTGAGCCGTCACCACCCTTCCGCTCGCCGCCGCGCGTGAGCCTCCATCCGCTCATCGGTCACCAGGCCATCCGGGAACGGCTGCGGCGCGCGGCCGCCGCCGGCAGACTCCCGCAGTCGATGCTGCTGCACGGGCCGGCGGGGATCGGCAAGCAGCGCCTGGGGCTGTGGCTGGCGAGCCTGCTGCTGTGTGAAAGCGGGGACGCGTGCGGCGCGTGTCGGCATTGCCGGCTGGCGGCCCGACTGGAGCACCCGGATCTCCACTGGTACTTCCCGGTCGCGCGCCCGACGCGCGGCGTCGGCAGCGCGGCCAAGCTGCGCGAGGCGCTCGAGGAGGTCCGCCTCGAGGAGCTGGCCCGACGGCGGGAGGAGCCGCTTCAGTTGGCCGACACGGACGCGCCACGGGGCATCTACCTCGAGGCCGTGCAGAGGATGCGAGAGCGCGCCGCCACTCGTCCGGCCCTGGCGCGGCGGGCGGTATTCGTGATCGGCGAGGCGGAGTCGATGGTGCCGCAGGTCGGGAGTCCCGCCGCCGCCAACGCCTTCCTGAAGCTGCTGGAAGAGCCGCCCCTCGACACTTTTTTCATTCTCACCAGCCGGCGGCCCGACTCCCTGCTGCCCACGATTCGCTCGAGAGTGCTCTCCATCCGAGTCGCTCCGCTGTCCGATCAAGAGGTCGAGCAGTTCCTGACCGATGTGGCCGGGATGGAGGCCTCCGTCGCGAACCGTCTCGCGCGGGTGAGCCACGGGAGCGTCGGTCGCGCACTCGGCCTGCGCGACACGGCGGGGGAGGGCACACAGGATCGCGCCGACGCCCTCGTTCGTGCCGCCCTCGGCTCCCGCCGCGACCGCCTGCGCTTCGTGCTCACTCTGCCGCCGGCCCGGGCCCGCGGCGAGTTCTCCCTCTTGCTCGACGCGGCGGAACGCCGTCTGCGGGACATGGCAGCCATCGTGCTGGGTCGGGAAGGCGAGGCCACGGACACGGCCGGCGCCCGCTCGCTGCTGGAGAAGGGATCGGTGGACGCGGAAACACTCGCCCGGGCGGCGGAGCACCTGCACGAGGCGAGGCTGGCCGCCGACGGAAACGTGAACCCGCAGGCGATCGCTTCCGTACTGTTGATGGATCTCGCGCAGACGCTCGAGTCTGGTTAGAGTCGATCCCTCGGGATCACCGAACGCTTCCGCTTTTGCAGCACCGGGGGGAGAGCGAATGGCGGCGTCGAGCCCTGAACAGCGCATCACCCATGTGGACGAGATGGGGAAGGTGCGCATGGTGGATGTGGGTGGGAAAGCGGTGACGGCGCGCACGGCGCGCGCCGAAGGGGAGATCCGGATGCAGCCGAGCACCCTGGAGGCGATCCTCGGCGGCGACTCGCCGAAGGGCGACGTGGTCGCGGTGGCCCGGATCGCGGCCATCGGTGGCGCGAAGCGGACCGCGGAGCTCATCCCGCTCTGCCACCCGCTGCTGCTCGACGCGGTGCGGGTGGACGTCAGACCCGACACCGATCTTCCCGGGCTCCGGCTCCAGGTCGAGGTGGCGTCGTCGGGACGCACCGGCGTCGAGATGGAGGCCATGTGCGGGGTGGCGGCAGGCCTGTTGGCCGTGTACGACATGTGCAAGGGGTTGGAGCGCGGCATGACGATCGACGCCATCCGCCTGCTCGAGAAGACGGGCGGCTCGTCGGGAACCTGGCGGCGTCAGGCAGTTTAGAGAACAGACCATCGGGGTGGCGCGAGCGGGCATCGGACCCGAATCGGCGCACACCGAACACAAACCGAACAACCGGCGTCCTGTGGCCCGCGAGTTGCCCCTGCCGCCGTCACGCGGCGTGGAGACGAGGTCCGGGGACCGCCGTTCACCGACGCCCGAAGCGAAACACGACAAGGAGCAGGCGAAATGTCACAGATAGATATCGACCCCTCCGCCTATCTCGGCCCCCCCCGGGGTTGGTGGCGCGCGACGCGCGACGTCCGGCGGCTGCTGGCGGGACGAATCGGGCTCCTGAGCCTGACGGCCTCGGCCATGATCCTGGGCATCAACATCGGCGTCCGCGAGCGGTCCTTCACCACCGAACGGGCGGCGGCCGACATCGAATCCCAGTTGCGCGAGACCCATCGACTCGCCGGCGAGCTCGCCCTGGCGCGCCTGACGAACCGGCGACTGCGCACGATTCAGGAGTATTCGACGCGATACTCGATTCCGGCCGGCCTCGCGTACGACATCTACGAGATCTCGCTCGCCGAAGGATTGGAACCGGAGCTCGCCTTCCGGCTCGTCGAGGTCGAGTCCTCCTTCCGGCGCACGGCCGTCAGCGAGGCGGGGGCCATCGGCTACACACAGATCAAGCCGAGCACCGCGGCGTGGCTGAATCCCCGTGTCCGCGAGGCCGAACTCATGAACACCCGCACCAACCTGCGCCTCGGCTTCCGCTACCTGCGACACCTCCTCGACCAGTACGACGACGACATGCGCATGGCGCTATTGGCGTACAATCGGGGACCGGGTCGCCTCGACGAGTTGATCTCGACGGGAAGAAACCCGGACAACGGATACCCGGCCCGGGTCCTCGAGACCGAGTAGGAGTATCCCGGACCCCCTGCCCCGATGGCGGTGAGCACACAGCTGCTCGACGCGATCCGACAGCACGACGCGCGCGTCGGCGTGGTCGGGCTCGGCTACGTCGGCCTGCCGGTCGCGGTCGGGTTCGCAGAAGCGGGCTTCCCGACCCTCGGCATCGACGTCAACCCGGCTGTGGTCGAGGGCGTGACCGCCGGGCGATCGCACGTGTCCGACGTGAGCGACGAGCGGCTGAAGCGAGCGGCGGCCGCGGGCAGGCTGGAGGCAAGTGGCGACTTCTCCCGGCTGCGCGAGCTGGACGCGATCATAATCTGCGTCCCGACGCCGCTGTCCAAAACCGGCGAC
>CAZJXR010000217.1:2459-3642 GCA_964550085.1 uncultured Gemmatimonadota bacterium | reverse complement strand
CGCGGGAGTAGCTCAGTTGGCTAGAGCATCAGCCTTCCAAGCTGAGGGTCGCGGGTTCGAGTCCCGTCTCCCGCTCTGTGGCGAGAAGAAAAGCCCCGTAAGCGTTTCGGCGCTTGCGGGGCTTTCACGTTCGGGGCGCCGAGGCGTCGCAGCGACCGCGGCGGCGCTCCCTCTCAGATCGATGGGCCCGGGCCAGCCACGAGGTGCTTTCAGGTCGCCGAGGCCTTTCGGCGAACGCCCGAAGGAAGGGCGACGCCGTCCTTGTTCTCGGCCTCGCTGTATTCGTTAGTGCTGACGTCACCCAGGGCGGGCTCGAGGAAGTCCCTCACCGCCTGGACCGAATCGGCCTCCCACAGACAGGTGGCGCGTGTGCCGTCCTTGGCCGGCATGGTGTGGTGCAGCTTGAGGTGGGCGGGAACGTTGGGGATCGCCTCCTCGGCGGTGCTCCAAAAGCGCTCCGGGTCGTGGACATTGTGGTGGACGAGGACGTACACGGTTCCTCCCGCGCGAGGGTGAACAGGGAGCCGGGGTGGCGGGTCAATGCGCCCGGCAGGCCAGTATGAATCTACCGCTCACCCTACCGCCGGTGCGAGGCCGCTTCGGCCCCTCGTACTGCGTTCCGAAGCTGTCAGTCCGGGTGTGGATACGCTCGCCCTCGCGGGGCGATGCCTGGCACCGGCGCGGCGTGGAGTTCACCGGGCAGCAGCACGCGCGCCAGCGAGTCCACCGGCGGGCCGACCGATCCCGGGGCCTTTGGAATCCCATCGAGGCGGGTCGGCGCCTGGATCGAGGTTCGGGGGTCGAGCCGGTTACCGGAGCTCACGGCTTCGGGGCTCCGGCTGGATGAGGCGGCCTTCACGGGCAGTTCACGTAGGCTTCACCGGTCCCACGCCATACTGGCACCGAGGACGCGATGATTCTTCCCAGACGGAGGACCGTGCCATGCGGGTGCGCGATGAGGTATGCGGGATGACGATCGACGCTGACGACGCGGCAGGGATGGTCAAGCTCGACGGTCGTACGTGGTACTTCTGCTCGGAGCACTGTCGTCGACTGTTCGAGGAGAGCCGCGATGCGTACGTGCAGAAGACTCCCGACGGGGAGCAGCAGCGGCGGGACCCATCACTGCGGCGCCCGGCATCGCCGCTGTAGGCCGCAGGTACCCCCGTTTGATCCGCCGTGA
>CAZJXR010000217.1:0-2449 GCA_964550085.1 uncultured Gemmatimonadota bacterium | reverse complement strand
AGGGGACGCGCTTTTCTTCTTGGCCGGGCACAGGCGCGGCGCCGTAGGGCGTGCGCCGGTCGGTTCGATCCGTCGCGAGCGCCGCGCGGTAGCGATGGCCGCTCCTCTCCCCGGCGCGTTCGACCGCGCCGATCAGGCACGCGAGCCCCGTGCGCGACGCGTCGTAGTCCACCCTCGCCAACGCCACCGGTCCATCGACCTCCACGCGCACCACGCCGGGAGTCGCACGAAGACCGGCGTAGACCCGGTAGGCGCACGCGTCGCAGCCGATCCCGGCCACGGCAAGCACCACGCTCTGGGCATGCTCCGCAGCCAGGGGCGCCGTCTCCCGCTTCCTTCGAGCGACTCGGTAGGGTACCACTTCATCGCCGTGCACCGTGCTCCTCCGATTTGGGGACCGCTTGCCATCCCCATGATGGCGCCCGTCGAGTGAATCGGTCGTGAGGAGCCGATGAACGTCGCTTAATGATCTGTGAGGGCGGTAGGTGAAAACCGCGGCCGAGCCGCGATGAGTCTCCGGCGCGGCACGTCTACCGTAACGTCCGCCGCAGAGAGAGGGCCGCCGCGCCCGACAGCACCGCACCGAGCCCGAGCATGACGGCGATCGGGCGCAGCAGTTCGGCCGTGCCAACGCCCTTCAGGAAGACCCCGAGCAACGCCTCGAGGTAGTATCGGAGGGGACTGAGCCGCGACGCTGCTTCGACCACCCGCGGCATGCTCTCGATCGGCGTCATCGTGCCCGAGAGGAACAGAACCGGAAAGAGCACGAAGAAGGTGACCAGTAGGGCTTGTTGCAGGGTCGAGGTGACGCCGCCGATCAGTACTCCCGTAGCGATGGAGCTCACGAGGAAGGCCGACGTCGCTATCAGGAACGCCAGGGGATCTCCCGCCAAGGAAAGCCCGAACGCGCGGGCCACGAGCAGCCCGGGCCCGAACGCCAGGAAGCCTACGACGAATGTCGGTAGAGTCTTGGCGACGATGATCTCCCAACGCCGAAGAGGCGTTACCACCAGCTGCTCGATCGTACCCGATTCCTTTTCCTTCACGAAGCTCGCGGCGGGATGGATTACCCCGACCATGTACGCTGCGGTAGCGAGCATGGACAGCACGACGAAGTAGACGAAGCGCAGATCGGGGTTGTACCAGACGCGGATCCGATTGTCGATCAGCGGCACCGACGCGGTCGCGCCCCTCCATCGTACCTCGCCCTCCTTTGCTACGAGCGCCTGGGCTTCTCCGAGCACGGTCCGCCCGGTCATCGAATTGGTGCCGTCCACCAGCAGTTGGACCGGGGCGGCATCTCCTCTCTCGACGCGCTCCTCGAAGCGCAGCGGGATGACGACTACGAGGCGCGCGGCGCCGCCATCCAACAGCGCGCGCGCGGAGGCTGGATTCGCTGACCGGGCGGCGACGCGAAACGACGGAGAGCGATCGAAGCGGTCCGCGAGCATCATGCTCGCGGTCGACCGATCCTCATCGATGATCGCGACCGGCTCGTCCTTCAGGTCGAAGGTGAGCGCGAAGGCGCAGATGGCCACCTCGATGGTGTACAACCAGAGCACGAGGCCCATGAGCACTGGATCTCGCACGAACTGCCTCAGCTCCTTCCGGATCGCCGCGCTCAGCCGTTCCCACCGCATCCCAGCCTCCTCACGCCAGCTTCTTGCGGAAGCGCAGCGCGCTCGCCGTGAACACCGCCACGGTGTAACCGGCGAGTATCGTCAGGTCACCCCCGAGCTCGTCGAGTCCGGTTCCTTTCAAGAACAGTCCGCGACTCACCTCCACGAAGTACTGCGCAGGAAACACGCGTGTGTACCACTGCACGGGCACTGCCATCGAGGAGATGGGGAACATGAACCCGGAGAACAGGAGGCTAGGCATGACCGTGACGATCAACGCGATGAGCACTGCGACGACCTGATTGCGGGTCATCGTGGACACCAGGAGACCGATCCCCACCGTGCAGAGGGAAAAGAGCAGTGAGGCGCCCAGGAGAAGAAGCGGGCTTCCGCGGAACGGCAGGTCGAACCACCACAGGCCGAGCGCGATTATGGTGGCGAGCTCGAACACAGCGACACCGAAGTACGCCAACATCTTGCCCGCGATGAACTCCCACGACCGCAACGGCGACACGTAGATCTGCTGGACCGACCCGCTCTCCTTCTCACGCACGATGGCGAGTACCGTGAGCAAAGGCGGGAACGCCATCAGGATGACGGCGAATAGCCCGGAAACCACGAACGGTTCACTGCGCAGCTCCGCGTTGTACCACACCCGCGGCACCGCCCGCACGCCGCCGAGCGACGAACCCGCCCTGTCCCGTGCCCGTTCGAGCGCGAACCTGTGGGTCAACGCCTCGATCTCGGCTCGAAGGATCATGGCGGTCGCGGAATAGCTGCCGTCGATGAGTGTCTGGACGGTTGCCGTTCTCCCAGCGTTCAACTCGGCT
>CAZJXR010000216.1:0-3708 GCA_964550085.1 uncultured Gemmatimonadota bacterium | reverse complement strand
CGGGTGGTCGTTCGGTGGGCTCCTGGCCCAGCGGTACGCGCTTCGCTACGCGGACAGGGTCGCCGGGCTCGTGCTCGTGTCGACGTCGGTGCCGATGGAAGTCGATGTGGGCGAGTCGGATGGCCGCCGATACATGTCCGCCGCCGAACGAGAACGAATCCGCGCCGTGTATCGAGACGGCGTGCGCACGGTGGTCCCGGTGCACTCCGATGAGGTGGACCTCGCGGGTGTGCGCCGGCTGGTCTATCGCGCCTACCTCGACGGCGAGTGGAAGCGGCAGTTCTTCTTCCGGCCGTCGTTCGAGCGGATGGCCCAGGTAGCCCGCTGGGAATGGGTCCAGGACCGCAACTACACGCCGGCGGTGGCCTCCTCCGGGTTCGCACGCGACCTGTCCGGGGCGTTTCTCGAGTGGACCACGCCCACCCTCATCGTCGAAGGGGGCTGCGATCCGGAATGGGGCCCCGCCAAGCCGCGCGTGCTGCGGGAACAGTTCCCCGACGCGGAGATCGTGGTTCTGGACGGAGCTTCGCACCACTCGTTCGCCGAACGCCCGGCTCGCTTCTTCGGCCTTCTCGAGCAATTCATTTCCGGCGTGGAAGCCGAATCACCCCGGAGCGAGCCGTGAGCACGATGGCGACCGAGCCCCTGACGCGACTGTCCCTGCGCGACCAGGCCCACGATCGACTGATGAAGCTGATCCTCCGCAACGAGCTCGAGGCCGGTGAACGGATCAACGAGTCGAGGCTGGCCGAGGAGCTGAGCATCTCGCGCAGCCCCCTGCGGGAGGCGCTCAATCAGCTCGAGGAGGAAGGGTTCGTCGTGTCGCAGACGGGTCGCGGGTACTTCGTCCGCGAGCTCGACATCGACGAGGCGCGCGAGCTCTACGTCATTCTCGCCGATCTCGAATCGTTGGCCGTCCGGCTTGCCGGTCCCGCCACCCGGGGCCGCATCGCCGAGCTGCGGCGGCTGAACGAGCGCATCCCGGTCGATCCGGAGGACTCCGGCCGCGCGATCGCGGTCAACCGCGCCTGGCACGAGGAGCTCGTCTCGGGGTGTCCGAACGGCCGCCTGCTCGAGATCCTCGCATCGCTGCAGCGGCACGTGTCGCGCTACGAACACGCCTACTTCGTCGCGGGCGAGACGCGCCTGCAGGCCTCGAAGCGCTTCCACGAGGAGATCATCGACGCGCTCGAGGCCGGGGATGATGTCGAGATCCAGCGGGCGATCGAGAGACACTGGCTCAGCGACCTGGATTTCTGAGATCGTGTCCTCGCCGGCGCCTCGCCTTCGTCGGCGCACCCCGGCGCCGTATCGTTACGGCGCCTCCCAGCACAGCTCCTTGCCGGCCTCCTCGCGCTTCGATTGCGTGGTACCGCCGCGGCCGAACCAATCCGGGATGCCCCATGGAAGGTCGCGCCGGGGGATGTCCTGGGCGTCGGCCGGCGCGAAGGAGGCGCCGTAGGGCGTCAGATCGGAAGACATTCCCGGGTCCGCGGCCACGACGCCGGCGAGCGTGGCGACCGCACTCGACCACTCCGGGAACATCGCCGTGTTGCCGAAGTTGGCCGCGCTCGGGTGCGTGACATGGACCCGGGACAGGCCGGCGGCGCCGGGCCAGGCGTCGACGGCGTCGCGGGCCGCGCTCCCCACCGTGAGAACGGCAACGAGCGGATTCGTGGCCTTCGCATGATCGAAGAGCGCGTTCCGCCAAGCGAGCAGCGGGTTGCTCGTGGAGATCGGCTCGAACCCGTCCCCATACTGCCCCTGCATACCCAGATGGAACGTGTTGAAGATCGTGTAGGATCGGGACAATCCCACCTTGCGGAGGAGACCCTGGACGCGCTGGCCGGACTCGCCGATGAAGGATCGGCGCGCGAGTTGTTCGTCGGTGGAAGGGTCCTGGCCCACGACCATCAGCTTCGCCGTGCCATCCAGCCTGCCGCGATAGAAGACCGGGCCGAACTCCGGCCGGAACTTCGACGGGTGCAGCGCGCCGAGGTCCGGCGCGTCGGCGAAGCGCAGGCCGTAGTCGCAGGGTGGCCCTGGATCGTAGGAGTCCTGGAACCACCAGCACCGGAGAAGCTCCAGGATGGCCTGGTTGATGCCCGGATAGAGGATGTCGCGCATGGCGAGCGTCGGCGAGACTCGGTGATCCAACAGCCTGGCGCCATCGGCGGGCGAGAGCTCCTTCAGCAATCGCCGGGCGGCCTTGCCGGACAGCTTGTCGGGGATCGCGTCGATGAGCTTCTTGAACTCGTCGGGGGGCACGGGTTCCTCCTTGCTCGGGGGGCGGAATGCGGGGCTGGCGGTGTCGCCCGGGACGTCCGGCGACACGCCAAAGATAGGGCGGCGCGCCCGCCGTGAGGAGCTTGCCGTTCTCGGGACGGTCCGCCGGCCGGGAGGCGAATAAGCCGGGTTCTGTCCCCCGCTCCTGACGGTGCGGGGTGGGATCATTTCTCTGCGACGGCGATTGCTCGCGCGCCTCTAGCGGCCTACCCGGGACTCCGATGGCGCGGGCCGCGCCTCGTCCCTGCTTGGCCTTGCTCCGGGTGGGGTTTGCCGTGCCGCTTCCGTCTCCGGTCGCGCGGTGGTCTCTTACACCACCGTTTCACCCTTGCCTGTGCGCCCCGAAGGCGCCATCGGCGGTCTGCTCTCTGTTGCACTTTCCGTCGCCTCGCGACGCCCGGCGGTTAGCCGGCACCCTGCCCTGCGGAGCCCGGACTTTCCTCGGCCGGGGCGTGCCCGACCGCGATCCGCACTCGCCTCCCGACCAGCGGATGAGATACCCTCGAGGTCAGCTGGGTTTCCGCCCCAACCGTGTCATCGATGCGAGGCCATGCGATACGGCCGCGATGGCTAGCCGCAGTCGACGACCAACGGATCGACCCCTGGCGGCGCACCCTCGCCGGGGAGGAGACGCTCCACGGTCCAACGGGCTCCTTCCGCGGGTTCGGTCGGCGCTACGACCCGATATGGCGTGTCTTCCAGCAGCCGCCCGTAATCCACCGATCCAGGCTCGGTTACGAATCGACGGTAGGCGCTGGCGGCGCGGTCTCCGCCGACCGAGCGAATCGCGGCGTCGATATCGCGCGGCTCGTAGCCTCCGTAGGCGGGGGCTCTCGCCTCCGCTTCTAGCGACCTGACCAAGTCATCCAGGCTAGCGGCCCCCCGTGTTTCGGAGCGGATCACCGCGTCCAGAACGAAACCGGCGACGAATCCGCCCGCGCGTACGTCGATACCGGTGACGGATCCGGCGTCCGCCATGGGCCCGCCGTCCTCCAACGAAGCCCACGGGCGGGCCGGCGATGTCTCGAGGGCCGTGATCTCGTTGCCGAGCCACGCCAGAGCACCTTCGGGGGAGATTCGCCCGAGCCGAAGGAAAGTCTGGAGGACGTAGTAGTTCGTGAGGCCTTCGACGAGCCACAACGACCGCGTGGCCGTCGGGCCGAACGGCCGCCAGTGTCCGTCCGCCGGGCGGAAGACACCGAAGTTCCACGTGTGGAAGTGCTCGTGCGCGAAGGTCGCGCTGGCGAACCGCCCGGGGTCGTCCATCCACTCGAGGCCGATGTTCAGCAGCACCGCGTCGCGCCTGGCGACCCCGCCTCCGAGATCGAGGTCGTGCCGCCACCGTACGCCGACGAGCGTCGTATCGGCCGCGGGCGCGCCGAAAACCCGCACTTGGCAAGCGGCGATCTCGGCGAAGCGCTC
>CAZJXR010000215.1:0-3793 GCA_964550085.1 uncultured Gemmatimonadota bacterium | reverse complement strand
AACAGCGACACGCCTCCGGAAGGCGCCATGTAGATCAGCTGGATCAGGCGGCGGACGGGTCGGCCATCTGGGGACCGGCCCGGTGTCGCCAACCGACGCGCCCACACCCACCATCACGCGGCGGCCTTTCTCCGACATCTACGCAAGCAGAGCCCCTAAGAAGGAGCCTTGACGGGAGGCGCTTCGCCGCGGCGACTGTTGCTCGCGTGCGCGAGTCGAGGCACCGGTCAAACGGTGGAGACCGAGGCCGCGACCGGTCGAACCGGCGATGGGCCGGAAAATGGCCCTCGCCGTCCGTGTAAGATCGCGCGCCCGGCCGGCATCTCTTGTGCAGGCTCTCATCGTTTCGTCATCACTCCGATATCCGACGAAACCGATCGCCTACTGTCGTGCACCGAACCGGGGCAATAACTTGGGTGCCTGTGACGTGGGGCAGCAGCTCTCACCGAGTTGCCGGGGTGGGGTATTCTAAGCAAAGCCATCGTTGTTTCTCTTCAGTCGACCATTCGCCGCGCTTCCGTGGCATTTGCAGCCTCTTGCTCTCGCGCTCCAGGCGTCGGGCGCGCCTGCCCGCCGCATTTCTCCACCCTCGGTGAAGGGAGTACGACGATGTTGAAACGGAGCACCTTCGCTCACGTCGCGATCGCCGCGACCCTCGCGTTCAGCGTAGCTGCCTGTTCGGACTCGGCGACATCGCCGGAAACGCTCGGTGACAATGTCGCCGCACCGTCTTTCGCCGTCGTCGCCAACGACGATGCCATCCAGAACATGATGGCCCGCGTGAACGCAAAGCTCGCCGCAGACGGTGCAAACTACATCCTTGCGGTCGTCGAGTACCTGACGGCGGGCGACAGCGAGGCACAAGGGCGCACCGTCATCTTCAGCGGCCTGGGCAACAAGCAGCTCGGCCACCACTGGGTTCCCGGCGATGCGCGGCGCACATGGGGAGGACCCGGGACCTCCATCTCCTTCATCAATGATCTGGCGGACGGCGCCACGGCGAGCGGACTGACCGCGGTGCAGACCAATGCCGCCATCCAGAACGCGATGCAGACGTGGCAGGATGTGACATGCTCGACCATCCCCCTGTTCAACTTCGGCAGCTTCAACTTCGACTTCGGGCTCGTCCAGTTCATATTCGGGTTCGGCGGAGTGAACGGGGTGGCCGCCGACATCACGCACGCAGGTTGGCTGCCGGGGCCGTTCTTCGACGCCTCCATCTTCCCGGGCGCGAGCGCCTTCGTCCTCGGGGTGACGTTCACGCTCATATTCATCGACCCGACACAACCCGGGAGCCCGCCGACCGACATCGACAACAACGGCAAGCTGGACACGGCGCTGCGGGAGATCTACTACAACGACGATTTCGACTGGGTGATCGATCAGAACGTGCCGGGCGTTCCCGATTTCGACGTGGAGACGGTCGCCATGCACGAAGCGGGGCACGGCTTGAGCCAGGCGCACTTCGGCACCGCCTTCTTCGACGCCGGGCTGGGTCAGCTTCATTTCTCGCCCCGCGCGGCGATGAACGCGGCATATTCCGGAATCCAGCAGGACGTAACCATGACGGACAACGCCGGGCACTGCAGCATCTGGGCGCAGTGGCCCAACAGCTAGCCGACCTGCCCGTCCTGTAACCGCGGGCCGATCAGCAAACCAGAAAGGGGCGACTCGGTGAGTCGCCCCTTCGTACTGAAGTAAGAAGTTCCCGACGGCGGCGGACCGGCCGCCACCGAACTGCCGGGGAAATGCTGTCTAGAACAGCACGCCCCCCGCGATCACGAACTGCTCGCCGCCCTCCAGCTCGATCTTGATCTCAGCGAAGGGCCGGACCGGGCCCGCCTGGAAGCGGGTGCCCCCGAGCAGGTTCAGGCCGAGCTGCGTGTCGGAGCCGTTCACCGGCGTCCCGAACCCATCGATGGTAACGGATCCGTGCGCGATGTTGAGGCCGCCGCCCGCGTAGGGCGTGATCGTCGGAGCGCCGACGATGCGGAACGCGTACGCGAGGTTGGCGTTGATCTCCCAGTAATCGATATCGGCTCCCAGCGGAGCGTCCGGGAAGTAGTAGTCGAACGACCCGTACCCCTCCAGCCCCTGCCCGAACGGGCTGAAGTCGACGACGGCGCGCACGCCGAGGCCGAACTCCGCGTCGTCGGCATAGCTGAGCTGGGGACCCACGCTCACCTGTCCCAACAGGTCGCCGGTACTGCCCAACAGGGCGAGCGCACAGGTGATACCGAGTAACTTCTTCATCTCCTCCTCCTTCTCCGCTCTGGCGTCAGTTGCGCAGCGGAATCTCGAACGCGATGTCGCGTTGCACGTTGAACTCGTTCGGGCCGTCTCCCACCGCCTGGGCGGCTAGCCGGATCGCCCGAACGTCCGCCAGGCTACCGCCGGGCACAGTAGACAAGACGCTCGCGTCGGCCATGAGGTAACTGAACGCGGCCCCGGAGCTCAGCGGCGAGACGAGCTCCTGGGCATCCCGCCACAGCGCGTCGCCGCTTTCGATCGCTGACGGTGCCACCCTGTAAGTGACGCTCGCATAACCACGTACGAGCGATCCACGGTCCGGCACATCCGCGAACCGGGCGACCCAGCCACCGATGGTCATGTAGTCGGAGTCGGCGAAGGTCGACGGCGCTCCGAGCCCCGTACAGGTCGCTTTCGGACCCGCGCCGCTGCTGGTCGGGGAGGGATTCCAGCTGTCTGCGTACACCCAGGCGGAGTCGTACGGCCCGGTAAAGGCGATCCCGACCAGCGAGCCGGTCACGCTCGCGTTCAGTACGCGTTCGTAGACGTATAGGGTCGCTTCGTCCGTGTCGGTCGAGTCGCACACCACCCCGCGCACGATGTCGAAGCGGATCCCGACCGAGTCGGGCGTGGCAAACAGGAGATCGGTCGGCGTGGCCATGCGGAGCTCCGATGCCATGAACTCTGTGGACGCCCGGATCGTCTGCGTCGCGTACACGGCGTCGTCGTTGTGGCGGTAGAAGCTCCCCATCTGGCGCATGAGGGCGATCATCGCGGTGCCGACCACGCCCATGATCACGATCACGATCAGCACTTCGACCAGCGTGAAGCCGAGCGTCTGTCGACCATCGCAGATGTCCGACGCGATCGGCGGCCGGCGTGAGTCTCGAGCGAGCGCGATGCGGCGCGCGGCAGGCGCCTGTTCGAAGGCACTCATGGGGCCGGTAGCTGAATCGCGTCGTAGAGGCGGGTCGTATAGGTGCGCGCGGCGGCCGCCCCGCGGCCCGAAACGACGGCGGTCACCTGGCGCACGCGCACGCTGACGTCGGTCACCGTCGTGGTGACGATGTAGTCCCTCCCGGTGACTCGAACCGTGTCCACGCGGCTGCTAGCCGCGGCGTACCCTCCCCGCGCCACGTCCTCGAGCACCTGCTGGGCCGCCATCGCCTGCGCCGTGCGCTCGGCGCTCAAACGGCTCTGTGACGCCACGCCGGTTGTGATTGCGGCCAGCCCCAGGAGGCCGACGGCGAGGATCAACATCGCGACCATCATCTCGACGAGGCCGAACCCCGCCTCGTCGGCAACGAGGGACAGGCGTGCGCCGCTGCGCCGACAGAAGGAGGTCATTGCTTCTGAATCCGGGTACGGCCGAGAGCGTTGAAGCTGACGCGCTGCGTCCGTCCGCCGCGGCCGACGTCGATCTGGGCGGTACCGGCGTTGACCACCAGGCCGCGGGAATTGAAGGCGACCGAGTCGCCGAGCAGTCGCACGTCGAGCAGGGTGAGGGGAAGCTCGTTCGCCGCGTTGAACTCCCGGCGGACCA
>CAZJXR010000214.1:0-3797 GCA_964550085.1 uncultured Gemmatimonadota bacterium | reverse complement strand
CAGGGCGCTGCCGGAGATGTACAGAGACCGCAGGATGATATCGCTCACGAGGATCCTCTCTCGTCCACCCTGTCGACCCCGATACCCAGGTCATAAAGGCGGCGGCGCAGCGCGGGCGGCGGATCGTTCGGGGTGATCGGCGTGAACAGAGGGCGCCCGTAGCGCTCGCGGCCGAAGTCCGCGATGAGAACGCGGGCTCGCTCCGACTCCATCCAATCGCCGAAGGCCCGTGCGCCGTCAGGGTGCCGACCACGGGTGACATCGATCACCGAGTAGATGTTGAGCAACAGCGGGTCGTTCTCGAACAGCGGCTCGATCGCGAGCCGTTCGCTCAGGCTGATGTATGTGCCTCGATCGGACAGCGTATACCCTCCCAGCTGGTCCGCCACCAAAAGCAGGGCCGCCTGTCCCTCGCCCGCCTCGCGGTACCAGTCGCCTGTCGGCGTGATTCCGGCCTCGGCCCAGATGGCCAGCTCCCGCTTGTGAGTTCCCGAGTCGTCCCCGCGTGAAAAGAATGGCACCTCCGCCGCGGCAATCCGGCCCAGCGCCTCTTCGGCGCTCCCGGCTGTCCGGATACCGGCCGGATCGGCGGCCGGGCCGACGATCACGAAATCGTTGTACATCACCGGGCGCCGGTCGCGTCCGTGTCCGGCAGCCACGAATTCGAGCTCGGCGGCCGGCGCGTGGACGAGAAGGACGTCGACGTCCCCTCTCTCGCCGAGCTCCAGCGCCTCGCCGGTGCCGACCGCGATCACCCGGACCGTGTACTCCGGGTGGTCTGCCTGGAAGGCGGGGACCAGCGCGTCGAGCAAACCGCTGTCGTAGGTCGAGGTGGTGGAGCCCAGGTTGAGCGGCGCCGTGCTCGGTCCACAGGCGCTCCATAGAAGCAGCAGCGCGCCGGCGAGGAGCAGCCCTGGTGGACGGGCCGCGCGGTGTCGCGACGAATCAGCCATGGCGGATCCAGCGCACCAGCTCCGGCAGATTGGGGGGCTTGCCCCGCATCAGGATTCCGATGCGGTAGATCCGGCCCGCGACCCAGGTGACCGCCATGATGGTGAGCACGAGGAGGAGAACCGCCACCGCGAGTTGCCACGCAGGCACATCGATCACGGCCATTCGTGTCATCATCAGAATGGGACTGAAGAAGGGGATGAGCGAAAGGACGACCGAGAACAGTTGGCCCGGATCATCCATCACGGGCCCGAGGGCGATGATCGGAATGATGATGAGGATGACGATCGGCATCATGACCTGCTGGACGTCCGAGTCGCTGCTCACCATGGCGCCGCCGGCCGCGAACAACCCGGCGTACAGCAGATAGCCGAGCAGAAAGAACACCAGCGCGCTCACGATCATCCCGAACGGAACGGAGATGCCGGACAGGTCGATGCCCGCCTGCGCGAGCGCCGGCGCGGCAGCGCTCAGTCCGTACGCCGCCAGCACGACGCCGATGATGCCCCAGATGGCGAACTGCGTGAGGCCGACCGCTCCCACTCCGATGATTTTTCCCGCCATCAGCTCCCATGCCCGAACCGATGAGACCATCACCTCCACGATGTCCGAAGTCTTCTCCTCCATTACGCCGCGGATCACCATCTGTCCGTAGATCAGGAGCATCGTATACAGCAGCATGCCGAACACGAGTCCGATCGCCTCGGCGGCGTCGTCCGACCGTCGTCCGGGTGCGGTGTCCAGCCGCACGATGTCGACCGCTGGACGCCGCAGGAGCAGCTCCGTGTTGACCTCTTCGACACCCGCCGCGCGCAGCCGGGCGCGGGTGACATCGCGCACCACCGCATCTTCGATGATGTCGCGCTCGCTCCGGCTCACCTCCGCCGCCGTTCGGAGCTCGAGCCTCGCGCCGCCGAGCGCGTCACGCGGCACGACGAGCACCGCATCGATCGTCGAGTCCTGGAGGGCGGCGGCCAACGAGTCGGGCGCCACGTCGGGGACGGCCTCGAGCGTCCGGGCGGCGATTCCGCCTTCGACGAGATCGGACACCAGGCCCGGCCCCAGCTCGCCCGTCTCGTCGACGACGCCGATAACCAGGTCCACTTTGTCGCCGCCCGTGTCGAGGAACAGGATGGGACCGACCGTGATGGCGATCATGAGGGCGGGCACGACGAGGGTGCCGATGATGAACCAGCGACTACGGATGCGTTGCAGGTACTCGCGGCGTACGATCGCTCGTACCTTTCGATTCAGCACGTCAGGCTGCTCCCAGTTGCTCGCCGGCCATCGCCCGCCGGCCCGCCTTCTCGATGAAGATCTCTCGCAACGAGGGCTCGATGAGCTCGAAGCGGTGGATGCGCACACCTCGCGCCACAGCTCTGCGAAGCAATTCCTGCGCGTCGGCGCCTTCCGCCAGTCGCACCTCGACGTAACGGCCATGGTCGCTGACATGTCCCACCAGGGTGGGCGCATCGAGGAACGCCGGATCGCCGTCGAACGAAATCGCCACGTCGCGCCGCCCGGCAGCCGCCCGCACCTCGGAGACTCGCCCATCCAGGACCTTGCGAGCCCCGGCGATCATGCACACGCGTTCACATAGACGCTCGGCGTCCTCGATCATGTGGGTCGAGAACAGCACGGTCGCCCCGTCGCGTTGGCGCTCGAGCACGATCTCCTTCAGCACGTCGACGTTGATCGGATCGAGACCGCTGAACGGCTCGTCCAGGATGAGGAGGTCGGGGCGGTGAAGGACGGTTGAGATGAATTGCACCTTCTGCTGCATCCCCTTCGAGAAGCTCTCGACTCGCTCGTTGGCTCGCTCGGCCAGCTCCAGCCGCTCGAGCCAGGCGAGGGATTCGCGTCGCGCGTCGCCGTGCGACATTCCCTTGATCTCGCCGAAGAAGGTGAGCTGTTCGACCACCTTCATCTTCTGGTACAGGCCGCGCTCTTCGGGCAGGTAGCCGATTCGGCCACGCACCGCGTCGTCGACTTTCCGGCCGAGCACCTCGACGCTTCCGCGGTCGGCGCCCAGGATGTCGAGAATGATGCGCAGAGTGGTCGTCTTGCCGGCGCCGTTTGGGCCGAGCAGTCCATAGATGGTGCCGCGCGGGACGGTGAGGTCGAGGTCTTCGATCGCCGCCACGAGGCCAAACGCTTTGCTGACTCCCTCGAGGCGGATGGCCGGTGCATCCAAGCCGGACTTCTCCTTAGCACGCGGAACTGGACTCGGCGGCCGCGCGGAGAACCGGGTCCGGCGCGGCGAGGGATGATCGTGGAAGCCCTCTACGGCCGCAACCGCAACCGTGGACCGGTCCCCAACCCGCGCCCCGGTGGCGGCCGTTTCAGGGGTGTCGCGGACCGCGCAGACGCGATAAGATGGTGTCGCCTCGACAGTTCCCCCCAAGCGAACCGACCGATTGCGACGAACGGCCGGAAACGGCGGCTTGTTCGCGCGCAAGTCGGTCAGACGCGCATATATTGACTGGGTTATCGTGGCGACGGGCGGCGAGCGGGGACCGCCGATCGGCGCGGGCGCCGACCTCGAGACGGCCATCTCCCGAAGGAGGGATCATGGGGATCTACCGAGTGAAGTCCTACGCCACCATCACGGTCGGGAGTGGCGGCAGAATCACGATCCCGCAGGATATGCGTGAGGAGATGAACATCGAGGACGGCGACACGCTCACCGCACGGCTAGAAGAGAGCCAGATGGGCGAGCGGCAGATGACGATCTGGAAGGCGGAGCCGGAGTGAGCGTCGCCTCCGGTCGTTCGCCGAAGTTGAGCGCCATCGTCCCGAGCAGTATGTCGACGTAACCGGTCCACGCGAACCACAGCCGCCGCATG
>CAZJXR010000213.1:3468-3892 GCA_964550085.1 uncultured Gemmatimonadota bacterium | reverse complement strand
GGGTTCTCCTCCAGCGCACGCTCCAGAAAGTCGAGAGTCGCTATAGTGTCACCCAGAATGAGGTGGACGCCCGCGAGAATGAGGAGGTCGAGCTCCCCCGTCGATGGGTGGACGGCAACCGCGAGAGCGGCCTCCCGATCACCGGCCAGCGCATAGGCGTGCGAGCGGAGGTCTCTGGCCCAGATGTGATCCTCGCCGAGTCGTCGCACCACCTCGTCGGCTTCCGCAAGCACGTCATCGGGCCTTTCCATGGCAATGAACGTGGCGCCCCTGGCATAGTGCGCCGTGGCGTATGTTCCATCGATCGCCTGGATTTCGTCCCAGACCGCGAGAGCCTCATCGAAGCGGCGCTCCTGCAGGTGCTGGATGCCGACCCGCAGCAGGACTCCCAGTGAGAGGGGATCCAGTTGCCTGGCCCGCCCGA
>CAZJXR010000213.1:0-3458 GCA_964550085.1 uncultured Gemmatimonadota bacterium | reverse complement strand
CGCCGTCGCCGCCTGGAGCGGCCGCGGCCTCCCGGGCTTCATCGAACCGACGCATGAAGCGCAGGAGTTCCGCGTAATCCTCGTAAGCCCGCGCGGATGAGGGGTTCAGGCGTATCGCCTCCCGGAACTCGTGTTCCGCCGCCTCCCAGTTCCAGCGCGCGTCGAGGCCGAACATGAGCTTCCGCAGGAGGACGAAGCCGAGAGCCGCGTGCGCCTCGCCCAGGCCCTCGTCGAGGCGGATCGCTTCCCGCGCCACCGCCTCGCAGCGCTCTACACGAGGCAGTCCGGCCCGTACGTTTCCATTCCAGCTCCAGACGCAGGCACGAGCAAGGCCGGCGTGAGCCGGCGCGAACGCGGGCTCGATTCCGATCGAGCGCTCGAAATACCCGATGGCGACTTCCGCTTCGTCCGTGTTGTAGCGCTCGAGATGGTATAGGCCGCGGAGGTAGGCGTCGTACGCCTGCGGGTCGATGGCTTGCACCGGTTGCGAGCTTGCCGGCGCCCAGGACGCCCTGATCGCCCCCGCGACGGCGCCCGCGACCTCTCGCTGGAAAGCCAGCACGTCGTCCAGCAGTCCCTCGTACTCCCCGGTCCACACTCGCCGGTCACGTCTCCCGTCCACCAGTTGGAGCATGATCCGAACGAGGGAATCCTGTCTTTGGACCTGACCCTCGAGTACGGCATCCACGTGGAGCTCGCCGGCGATCACCGGTAGCGACTGCTCGGCTCCCTTGTATTGCTGGGCCGAACGATGCGAGGTCACCGCCAGTCCCTCGATTCGGCTCAACTCGTGCCCGAGCTCGGCCGTTAGCGCGTCCGCGAAATACTCCTCACCCTCGGCGGCCGACAGGTCGACCAGTGGCAGGACGACCAGCGACCGTACATTGCCCAAGTCATCAACGGCCGCGGACCTCGAGAACCATGCGGCTGTGGCAATGGCAAGTGCTACGATGATGAGCAGCCCCAGCGTAGCACCCGCTGGGCTGAGTGGCCCGCGTCTTCGGCTTCGTGAAGGAAACGCACCCGGAACGCTTGGATACGGTTGGCGGATGTCGATCTGACGGTCGGGTGACATGGGCTTCCGGTCGGTCCCCGGTTTCGTGGCGCTACCGGGTTGTCCGCCGGAAATCGCATCGCTCTCTCCCTGAGATCGTGCCCGTCCGGCCCGCGGTTGTCGTATCGTCTCGACCAGCGCTCGGATCTCGGCCGATGGCTCGATCCCGAGGTCCGCCGCAAACCGACGGGCCATACGCTCGTAGGCCAATAGCGCTCCCGCTGCATCGCCGCTGCCCTCACGGCAAAGGATCAGCGCCTGCCAGGCCGGCTCCGCGTACGGGTCGATGCCGATCGCGCGCTCAGCGCAGCGACAACCCTCCGTCCAGTCCCTCTCGGCTGTAGCCGCCCCCGCCAACTCGACGGCCGCCGAAGACGCGGCACGTGCCAGCCGCGACCGCTCGCTTTCGAGCCACTGCTCGAAGTCAGGTGCCTGACGGAGGAAGAATCCGTCGAGCAATGGACCGCCGTACAGATCCAGAGCATCGTGGTGTCGGCCCTCGGACACGGCTTCGCGAAACGCCTGCACGTCGCACCACAGGTACTCCGTGTCGAGCTCGATCGTTCGCCGGTATTTGCTGTTCAGCACCGGATCGCCCAGCTCGCTCCGAATCACCGACAGGGCCTGGCTGAGTGCGTGCCGCGCCGGGCCTTCGTCCAGCTCCGGCCAGAACAGGGGGAGAAGGCCGTCTCGGGGAGCCGGGCCGCCGGAGCGGGATGCGGCCAGGTACGCGGTCAGCGCCAGCAGCTTAGGCTGGCCGACCACAGTTTGGAGAAGAGCGCCGTCCTGCGTCCGGAGCTCCGCACTGCCAAGGATACGAAGCCGCAGCAACGTTCCTCCCGAGCTCGGTCTCGTCCGTCTTCGGTCGCACGATGGGGCGGGGGAGCGTCGACCTCTCTCCGTCGGTTGCGCCCACGAGGCAATCTGCGGAATCTTGCCTGTCGTTACAATTGCAATAGCGCGCTTCGACCGCGAATACGCAACGGACGCCAGGCTGTCCGAACTGCGAGGTTTTGTTTGCGAATCGCCGTGCGCAAAGGCCTGCCCGCTGGCACGCTCGCCCTACTTCTGTTCAGCCCTGCTGCCCTCTCCCAAGAAGTCACCGGCAACCTCGAGGGTCGCGTCCTGTCGACAGAGGGCCACCCGCTGGCCGTCGCCGTTCGTGTCGAGGGACCGAATCTGCAGGCCGTTCGCTCAGCGCAAAGCGACGATCAGGGTCGTTTCCGGGTGTTCCGTCTTCCGGTGGGCGAGTACACGGTGCGCCTCAGCGCGCTCGGCTACCGCCCGGTGGTGCTCGAGGCGGTACGGGTGACGCTCGGGACCACGACCGGCCTCGGCGATCTGCGCATGGAACTACAGCCGGTGGACCTGGCCCCGCTCACGGTGCTGGCCAGCGCGGTAATCATCGATCCGACCTCGACGATCGTCGGCAGCACGATCGAGGCGGCGACATACGAGCGACTGCCGATCGCCCGCGACTACCAATCGGTGATCACGCTGTTACCGCACGCCAACGCGAGCTGCCTGGGGGATGGGGGCACGGTCGGCGGCAGCACCGGTCTGGAGAACGCGTACTACATCGACGGGGTGAACGTCACGGAGCCGTACCGCGCCACCCGGGGCACGAGCCTTCCGTACAATTTCGTCGAGGCCGTCGAGCTGATGGAAGGCGGCTATCAAGCCGAATACGGCAAGGCCCTGGGCGGGATCGTCAACGTGGTCACGTTCTCGGGCGGCGACCGGTGGGAAGCGGGCGTGTTCGGGTTCTTCACCAACGGCGCGTTCTCAGCCAGCGCGAAGGGCGGGCTGCGGGATCTGAGAGTGGACTCGTTCGAGAGTTACGACGTCGGGCTGCGCGTCGGCGGCCCGATCGTGCGCGAACGCTTGTGGCTGTCGGCCGCTTACGGGCCGCGGGTCGAGAGTGCGGACGTGGAAATTCCGGGGCTCGGCCTGTATGACGACCGGAGGACGGTGCACTCGTTCGCCGGCAAGCTCACCTGGCGGGCGGCCAGGCAAACCGACCTGATCCTCTCCGTGTTCGGCGACCCGACCTCGCACGACAAGGTGGAGCCGTACGGAGTCAGGCTGCCGGCGCCCGCCGCCCTGGCCAATCCCGATCCGGCGTTGTCGACCCGGGACCAGGGTGGCGTCACCGTCTCGCTCCGGGCCCGCTCGACCGGCGAGCGCTTCGTGTTCGACGGCGCGCTCGCGCACTCCGAGGCACGGGACGGGATCGAGGGCCTGACCGAGCTCGGGCGCGAGCTTCCCCTGTTCGTCGACTTCACGACGAACACCTGGTCGGACGGGTTCGAGGAGTTCCAGGACGTCCGGCTCGCGCGGACGTCGCTCAAGGGCTCCGCCACGGCGTTTCTCGGCAATCACACGGTCAAGCTCGGCGCCAGCT
>CAZJXR010000212.1:0-3919 GCA_964550085.1 uncultured Gemmatimonadota bacterium | reverse complement strand
TTCGAGGCCGATCACCCCGAGGTCTTCGCCTCCGAGGACCACGGGGCCACGCCGGTCGAGATCGTGCTGGCCGGCCTGGCGAGCTGTCTGACGGCCGGCGTCGCTTCCGTCGCCCAGAACCGCGAGATCCAGCTCCATTCCGTGAAGGCGACCCTCGAGGGCGGGATGGACATCCAGGGTATCCTCGGGATCGACAGCGATGTCCGAAACGGCTTCGACGGGATCAAGGTGAAGTACGAGATCGAGGCCGACGCCACAGATGACGAGATCCGGGCCGTGGTCGCGCAGTCGCAGAAGCGGTCGGCCGTGTACGACATCATCACGAACCCGACGAACGTGAGCGTCGAGGTCAACTGACCGGTCTGCGGATCGACTGACCGACGTTCGGTACGAGGGAGTCGTGCGCACCACGACGGTGATCCTGGGGGCCGGTCAGGCCGGATTGGCGATGAGCCGCTGCCTCGCGGAGCGCGCGATCGACCACGTGGTGCTCGAGCGGGGCGAGGTGGCCAACACGTGGAAGACCGAGCGGTGGGATTCGCTGCGGCTGCTCACACCAAACTGGCAGAGCCGACTCCCGGGCTACGGCTACGAGGGGGATGACCCTGACGGGTATCGGACGATGTCCGAGACCATCCGCTTTCTGGAGCGGTATGCGGAGGTGATCGCCGCGCCCGTCGAGGCGCACACGACCGTGACTTCGGTGCGCCGGAACGGCGAAGACTACGAAGTCGTGGCCGACGGGAGGACGTGGCGCTGCCGAACCGTGGTGATCGCGACCGGCGCCTTTAACATTCCGATCGTCCCCGCCATCGCGGCTGCGTTGCCGGAGTCGATCACCCAAATCACTCCGAGGGAATACCGCAACCCGGGCCAGCTCGAGGAAGGCGGGGTGCTGGTGGTAGGGGCCGCCTCCACCGGGACCCAGATCGCGGATGAAATCCACCGATCCGGCCGGTCCGTCACGCTCGCGGTGGGGGAGCACATCCGAGTGCCACGGGTCTACCGGGGCCGGGACATCGAATGGTGGATGGACGCGGCCGGAGTGCTCGACGACCACTATACCGAGCAGGAAAACCTGGTCCGGGCGCGGAGTGTGCCGTCCCTGCAGCTAACGGGTTCCGACGATCGCCGGACGCTGGACCTGAACGCGCTCACCGACATTGGAGTCACGCTTGTCGGCCGTCTGGCGGGAATCCAAGACGGCCGGGCGCAGTTTTCGGGCTCGCTGCCGAACCAGGCCGCCCTGTCCGACCTCAAGATGAACCGCCTGCTGGACCGCATCGACGAGTGGGCGACCGAGACTGGTCTCGATGATGAGGTCGATCCGATGCACCGCTTCGAGCCGACCCGGGTCGAGGACTCACCGCCGTTGAGCATCAACCTCCGCAACGGGGCGATCCGGACCATCGTGTGGGCTACCGGCTTCCGCCCCGACTACTCGTGGCTCGAGGTGCCCGTGTTCGACCGCAAGGGTCGCATCCAACACGACGGCGGCGTGGTGGAGTCGCCTGGCATGTACCTGCTGGGGATCCCGTTCCTCCGGCGCCGCAAGTCGAGTCTGATCGACGGGGCCGGTGACGATGCCCGCGACTTGAGCGCCCACCTGGCCTCCTATCTGGCCGGTCACACCGAAACAGCCTCGGCCAACGAACTCGACGGCCCGCCGTCGAGGAGGGTGTCGGTGTCGGGCATCTGGGATTGACGGTGGCGGCGGATCAGTCGGCGCTTCAGTCGCCCGCTAGTAACCGCTTTGTCTGCTCGAGGCTCTCGACGTCGGCCCGGTCCTGAAGACGGCCGGTCTGCTTCGATCGGATGAGCGTGTCGAGATCGGGGAACGGGATGTCGACGCCCTCGATCTCGACTTTCGTGATGCCGGGGACAGCATCCGCGTAGCGGACGCTCCACGCCAGGGTGAGGAGGTCGACGCGTGGATCGTCGCCGATGACCGTGATCGGCTTCGCTGCGACGTCGGCCGGGTCGAGTTCCCGCGAGATCCCCCACGACAGGGCCTCCAAGGCCTGCAATGCGAGCCGCGCGTTGTCGATCGTCGGCTCGATCAGGACGTCGATGTCCTTCGTCGCGCGGACGACGCCGTGGAAGGCCAGCGCGAACCCGCCGACCACGACGTACGCTACGCCGGCCTCATTGAGAAGCCCGCACACCGTCGCGAGTCGCGACGTTGAGGGCGTCACGCAGCCGGGTTTCCTGCGCGACGCCACCGCTCGTAGTCGTCGAACGTGTCGAACGTTACCGCCCAGGGCGTTGTCGTCTCGCGACCCCTCGCAAACTCCCGCCACAGCTCTTCCGAGAGCTGCAGCCGTGCCACCGGAGTCAGCGAGAGTCCCTCACGAAGCGTGCGCCGTCGCGCTTCCTCGAACCCATCTCGCTCCCGCTGCGCCAGGTATTCCCGCACCGCCTCGGCGACGACGAAGCTGCGTGAGCGGCGTTGGCGCTCCGTCTCCGCGTCGAGCGCCGAGCGCAGCTCGTCCGGTATCGAAACGGATATGATCGCTGTCGTCATTCGGCGTTCCCCGGCCTTCCTGAAACCGGCCTGACAGTGTATTGTCACCGCGCACCGGTTATCAACATTATTAACACTTAATAAGTTAGCCGGAATGCGCAGGATTTCAAGCGCATTTGGCGGCCCTGATCAACGCCGGACTGCCAGTCGAAAAGCCGAGCGTCCTACGCAGTCAGCTGAATGGAGGTGCCTCGCCCCGTCTCCACCGATCGCCGGTACACGACGGCGGCGGCGGCGACGTCCTGGAGGGCGATCCCGGTGCTGTCGAACAGCACGATCTCTTCTTCGCTCTCGCGACCGGCCCGCCGTCCGGCGACGATGTCGGCCAGCTCCGCGTACACCTCGTCCTCCCTGATCGTACCGGCGGCGAGCGCGTGATGCAGATCGCCCATCTCCCGGCACTGCGGTAGCGAGTCCACGACCACCTTGGCGGCCGCGAACAGGGCGGGCTCGATCTCCTGTTTCTCCGGATTGTCGGCACCGACCGCGGCCACGAACGTTCCCGCGCGGACGTGCTCTACCCCGAGCAGCGGCCGAGTCGATGGGGTGCAGGTGACGCAGATGTCGCTACGCCGGGTGCATTCCGCCGCATCCTCGCCGACTTCGATCGGGACCCCGAGCTCCGCCGCCAACTCCTCCGCGAGCCGGAGCGCGCGGGCACGATCGCGGTCGATCACAAACGCGCGACGCAGCGGGAAGGTCGTGGCCAGCGCTCGCAGATGGGCGCGACCCTGGCGGCCGCAGCCGAGGACCGCGACCAGGGAGCTGTCGGGTCGGGCGAGGTAGCGGGCCGCCACGGCGGTCGCCGCGGCGGTGCGCATCTCGGTGATCTCGGTCGAGTCGAGGACGGCGAGCGGAAACCCGCTCGTGGCGTCGGCGAGCAGAATCACACCCTGAATCGTCGGCAGGCCGGTAGTCTCCGGATTCCCGGGGAAGTTCCCGTTCGTCTTGGCGGCGAAATAGAGGCGCCCGTCCACGTCGAGCGAAGCGACCTTCACGTGGAAGCCGCCGGCCGCGCAGGGGAAGGCGAGCGACGCCGCGGGCGCCGTGTCACCCGTGACGGCCCGCGCAAAGGCGCGCTCGACTGCGTGCACGCACTCCCGCACATCGAGGCTTCGTCGCACGTCGCCGGCGGTCAGAATTCGTGTCGAGTCGCGCGCCGTGGCGCGGTGCTCCGGCTCCTGCATCTCCGTGGGCTCCTTCCACTCTTCCGCCAGACGTCTTCCCGCGACCGCCGGCGGGTTGGTCTGGCGCGCGTCCGCTACCATTGCCGGGCCGATGATTGCCGGCTCGCAGGATGCATGATACAGTTGTGCTATGTATGATTCAATTGTATCAAGTCGCTCTCCGTCCGGGTCCACCTCCGCGGCCGTCCCCGATACGCGCTCGGGCAGT
>CAZJXR010000211.1:0-4047 GCA_964550085.1 uncultured Gemmatimonadota bacterium | reverse complement strand
CAAGCTGCTGCGCGGACAGGCGACCGGAGCGGCCGAGCTGGACGAGAAGATCTGGGCGCTGCGTCACATCTCGTTCGAAGTGGCGCGGGGCGAGGTGGTGGGCATCATCGGCCGCAACGGGGCGGGGAAGAGCACCCTGCTCAAGATCCTGTCACGGATCACGGAGCCGACCGAGGGAATTGCCGAGATTCGGGGAAGGGTCGGGTCGCTGCTCGAGGTGGGCACCGGCTTCCACCCCGAGCTCACCGGTCGCGAGAACGTTTACCTGAACGGCGCCATTCTGGGCATGAGGCGGGTCGAGATCGACCGCAAGTTCGACCAGATCGTGGCCTTCGCCGAGACCGGCAAGTTCATCGACACGCCCGTCAAGCACTACTCGGACGGCATGCGCGTGCGACTCGCGTTCGCGGTCGCCGCCCACCTTGAGCCCGAGATCTTGGTGGTCGACGAAGTGCTGTCGGTCGGCGACGCGGAGTTTCAGCGCAAGTGCCTGGGCAAGATGGGGGAGGTGGCGGAGGCGGGTCGGACCGTCCTTTTCGTCTCGCACAACATGTCCGCCATCACTCGTCTATGCGACCGGACCATTCTCATCGATGGCGGCAGACTGGTGCGAGATGGACCTTCGGCGGAGGTGGTCAATCTGTACTTGCACTCGGGGCTCGGCATCACCGCCGCCCGCGAGTGGGCAGATTCCGACTCAGCGCCCGGCAACGAGATCGTCCGCATGCGCTCGGTGCGGGTCCTCGACCAGGAGGGCCGGGTCAACGACGTGTACGACATCCGCAGACCGATCCGGTTCGAGGTCGTATACGATGTGCTGGAGCCGGATAAGGTGCTGGTGCCGCTGTTCGCGTGCGAGAACGAGGAGGGCGTGTGCCTCTTCGTCACCCACGGTCACAACACCGAGTGGCGGGGACGGCCGCGACCGATCGGGCGGTATCGGGGCACGGTGACCATACCCGGCAACTTTCTTGCGGATGGAACGGTGCTGGTCGGCGCGGCGATCGTCACCCAGGACCCGTTCGAGGTGCACTGTGACGAGCCCAACGTCGCCGCCTTCCGGGTCGTCGACAGCGTGGCGGGAGACTCCGCGCGCGGCGACTACGCGCGACGGATGCCCGGCGTCGTTCGGCCCCTCCTCGAGTGGACGGACCGACCGCTCCGCAAGGAATCGGAGCCGGCGCTTCGGGAGGCTTAGCCTGGTGTCGCAGGCGTCGGCGTTCTGGCGGGCCCCGGCTGACGGGCTGTTCCGCACGGCCGCCACCCTGGTGCCATCGGAACGGGCGCGCCGCTGGCTGAGGTCACGGCGACGCCGGCTCGAGGAGCGGCGGCGCGAGCGGGCGCGCCCTCCGCTCGGATGGAGGGTTCTCGGCACCATGCGCAGCCTCGAGCCGACGCGTCGCAGCTACGGTGTCCGGGCGGGGCGGGCGATCGACCGGCACTACATCGAGGCTTTCCTGACGGAGCACGCCGCCGACATCCGCGGCGCGGTGCTCGAGGTGGCCGACCGCGACTACACCGAGCGCTTCGGCCACGGGGTGACGCGGTCGGAGGTACTCGACATCGAGGCGGACAATCCGCGGGCGACGATCGTCGCGGATCTGGCGGCGGGCGACGGAATCCCCTCGTCGAGCTTCGACTGCGTGATTCTTACCCAGACGCTCCAATACGTCTACGACCTCGGTGCCGCCGTCCGGACGCTGCACCGCATCCTGCGACCCGGCGGCTGCCTCCTCGCCACGCTGCCTGGCATCTGCCAGCTCTCCCGCTACGCGGCCGAGCAGTGGGGAGAATACTGGCGCTTCACCGAGCAGAGCGCCTTCCGGCTGCTGGCCGATGCATTCGGCGAGGAGGCGGTGACCGTCCGGGCGTATGGCAACGTGCTCGCGTCCATCGCCCTGCTGCACGGCTTCGTGGTCGACGAGCTGCGAACAGAAGAGCTAGACTATCACGATCCCGAGTATCCGATGCTGATCGGGGCTCGGGCAGTGCGTGGCAACTGATAGGAACAGGAAGATGAAAGCCATCATACTCGCGGGAGGATTCGGTACTCGGCTCTCCGAGGAGACCGATTTGCGACCGAAACCGATGGTCGAGGTCGGGGGCAAGCCCATTCTGTGGCATATCATGAACATCTACTCGGCCCACGGGATCGAGGAGTTCATTATCGCACTGGGCTACAAGGGCGAGGTGGTCAAGGAGTACTTCCTCAACTACTACGCGATCAACAACGACGTGTCGATCGACCTCGCGTCGGGCGAGAGCACGATCCACGATGGCAACCAGCCCAACTGGAAGGTCCACCTGGTCGACACCGGCCTGCACACACAGACCGGCGGCCGTCTGCGCCGGCTCAAGGAGTGGCTCGGCGCGGACGAGACGTTCATGTTCACGTACGGGGATGGGGTGGCCGACATCGATCTGACCGCGCTGCTCGCGTTCCACAAATCGCACGGGAAGCTGGCCACGGTGACCACGGTTCGGTCACCCGCCCGCTTCGGCCGCATCGTCTTCGACGGTAACAAGGTGGGCAAGTTCTTCGAGAAGCCGGACGCCGCGCAGGGGTGGATCAACGGCGGCTTTTTCGTCCTCAACGCCCGGGTTCTCGACTACATCGACGGCGATGACTCGGTGTGGGAACGAGAGACTGTCGAGCGCATCGCTGCCGCCGAGGAGATGATGGGCTACCGGCACTTCGGCTTCTGGTCCTGCATGGACACGCTGAAGGAGAAGCGAATGCTGGAGGCGATGTGGGAAGCGGGCAACGCGCCGTGGCGAGTGTGGCTGGAAGCGGAGCATCGCGCCCACCAGAGAGTCCTGCGCGAGGTACTCTGACCGGACCCGTGCCGGAGGCGATCGCTGCCGAGGCCAGGCACACGGTGACCGACGCGCGCCCTCGGCATACCTGTCGATTCTGCGGAGCCGAGCTGAGCCGCACGTTCGTAGATCTCGGCGTCTCCCCGCTCGCGAACTCGTACCTGTCGCCAGACGAGCTCGACGCCGCGGAGCCCTTCTATCCGCTGCATGTGTTCCTGTGCGAGCGCTGTCTCCTCGTACAGCTACCGGAGCTGGCGAGTCCCGAGCGGATCTTCGACGAGTACGCCTACTTCTCGTCCTACTCCGACAGCTGGTTGCGCCATGCGGAGCGGTTCGCGGAGCAGGCGACGCGGCGGTTCGCGCTCGGCGGCGACAGTCTGGTGATCGAGGTCGCCAGCAACGACGGCTACCTGCTCCAGTACTTCGTGGAGCGCGGGGTGCCGGCGCTCGGGATCGAGCCGGCGGCGATCGTCGCCGCGGCGGCGGAGTCACGGGGGATCCGCACCCTGGTGCGCTATTTCGGCGAGGAGCTGGGGCGGGAACTGGTCGAGGCAGGGCAGATGGCGGATTTGCTGGTCGGCAACAACGTTCTCGCCCATGTGCCCGATCTCAACTGTTTCGTGCGGGGACTCGGAATCGTCCTCAAGCCCCGGGGTGTGATCTCGATCGAGTTTCCCCACCTCCTGCGGCTGATGGAGGGGAACCAATTTGACACCATCTACCACGAGCACTTCTCGTACTTCTCCTTCTTTACCGCCGAGAAGGTGTTCAAGCGGCACGGTCTGGCGATCTTCGACGTCGAGGAGCTGCCTACCCATGGCGGGTCGCTTCGGATCTACGCGAAACACGCCGCCGACGCATCCCGGCCGATGGAGGATGCCGTCGGCCGCCTGCGGGACCGCGAGCGAGAGGCCGGGATGCACGAGACCGAGCGTTACGCCAGCTTCGCCGCCCGGGTCGAGCGTACGAAACGACAGCTGCTTCGCTTCCTGATCGAGGCGAAGGAGGCCGGTCGGACGATCGTCGCGTACGGCGCGCCCGCCAAGGGCAACACCCTGCTCAACTACTGCGGGATTCGAAGCGACTTCATCGACTACACGGTGGACCGAAGCCCTCACAAGCAGGGCCGATACCTGCCGGGGACGCACATTCCGATTCGCGATCCCGGGCGCATCGCGGAGACTCGTCCCGACTATCTGCTCATCCTGCCGTGGAACCTGCGCGACGAGA
>CAZJXR010000210.1:0-4054 GCA_964550085.1 uncultured Gemmatimonadota bacterium | reverse complement strand
CGTTCGGCGGCATTGGCGACTACACCTACCCGCATACATTCGAGCGTCTCCCCGGCGGTAACGTACTGGCAACGTTCCAGACGAAGGGAGAGGGGAACGACGTCGCCGGCGGGCTGCTGGAGCTGGATCCCTCGGGCAACCTCGTTCGGGCCGCCGATGCGGCCGACCCGGTCGATCCCGAGATCCGACCCTACAGCGTCACACCCATTCCTCGCCTTGATCGGGCCGTGAGTACCACCTCCGACATGCGGGTCGAGGCCGAGGGGACGTCCTTCCAAGTCTGGAGGCTCTCGGATCTCGAGCTGCTCCGGACGGTCCGGCTCACCCCTGGGCCCGCCGGATACGAGCACCGGGATCCGGCCGAAGTGCGACTCCTGCCGGACAGCGTGACGGCCATGATGACCACCTTCACGTGTGCGCTCTACTTGCTCCATGACTTGGAGGGTGAGGACCCGTCGGCAGAACTCGTCAACGTGCTCCCCTGGTCTGATTACGAGACGGATGAGTGCGGCATCCCGGCCACCTGGGGCAGCATCTGGCTCCAGACCTACGCTCACGCCGATGGGTCGTGGCTGATCTCGTACGACATCTCGGACCCGTCGAACCCGGTCGAGCTGGATCGCCTATCCTGGGAGCGGGAGTGGTGGCCCCACTGGATCTCGATCGAGCCGGGGGGTCGTCGCGTGGTCGTCACCTCGAACGAGGGCGACACCCTGTACCGGGTGCTCGTCGTCTTGATGGATCCGGAAACGGGCGCGCTCGAGTTCGATCACACCTTCCGGGACCCCGGATCGGACGAACCGGGCGTCCGCTTCAATCGAGCGTCCTGGCCCCACGGGGAGGCGGGTGCTGCTCGTCCGCATGGCGCGGTCTTCTCCGGCGTCCGCTGAGCGCCACGGGCACCACAGGTATCGATGACCAGAGTTCTCGTCACTGGCGGATCGGGCTTCATCGGCAGCCATGCGCTCCTGCAGCTCCTCGAGGCGGGCCACCAGGTGCGGACGACCGTGCGGAGCATGTCGCGGGAAGGTCAGGTCCGCGGGCTTCTGAAGACGGGCGGGATCGAGCCGGACGACCGCCTCTCTTTCGTTGCTGCAGATTTAGGAGAGGATGGGGGCTGGAAGGAGGCCGCCGAGGGCTGCGAGTACGTGTTGCACATTGCGTCGCCCTTCCCGGCATCGCTACCCAAGCACGAGGATGACTTGATTGTGCCGGCGCGGGATGGCGCACTGCGGGTAATGCGGGCGGCGCGAAACGCGGGAGTCAGGCGCGTCGTGCTCACCTCGTCCTTCGCGGCCGTCGGTTATGGCCACGATCCACGCGACCAACCCTTCGACGAGACGAGCTGGACGGATCTGGAAGGGCGGGCGGTTACCCCCTACGTGAAGTCGAAGACCCTGGCTGAGCGGGCGGCCTGGGACTTCGTGAACAGCGAGGGAGGAGGCTTGGAACTGTCGGTCGTGAATCCGGTCGGCGTCTTCGGTCCCGTTCTCGGGCCGGACTACTCAACCTCGATCACACTGATTCAGCGGTTGATGGACGGCGGAATGCCTGGTTGTCCACGCCTCTGGTTCGGCGTGGTCGATGTCCGAGACGTCGTGGATCTCCACCTCCGCGCCATGAAGCATCCGGCGGCAAAGGGACAACGGTTCCTCGCGGTCTCCGGTGAGTCGATGTCGATCCTCGAAATGGCGATGGCCCTGAGGGCGCGGCTGGGCGAGGCCGCGAAACGCGCACCGACCCGCGAGCTTCCAAACTGGGTCGTGCGATCGGTCGCCGTCTTCGACCCGGAGCTCCGATCGATTACGCCGGAACTCGGCAGACACAAGCACGCCACGAATGAAAAGGCGCGTGGTCTGCTCGGCTGGGCGCCGCGCTCGCGGGAAGACGCCATCGTCGCCACCGCGGAGAGCCTCCTGCGGCTGGGTCTGCTGAAGTCGAAGCGGTGACTCTTTTGCGGACTCGGGTCCTTGACAATTCATAAGTAGTCACTTATATACTGCTCGTGCAGAGCACGGTCGTGGCCGAGGGCAAGATCTTCCAGGCGCTGGCGGACCCCAGCCGGCGGGCGATCTTCGAGTCGCTCACGCGCGGTGAAGCGGCGGTGAAGGACATCACGGCGCGCTTCGACATCTCGCAGCCGGCGGTCTCGCAGCATCTCGGCACCTTGAAAGACGCCGGCCTGGTGATCGGCCGGCGTGAGGGGCGCCGTGTGTACTACCGGGTGGAACCGCGCGGGATGAGGCCGCTCATCGACTGGATCGCGCACTATCGCGCCTTCTGGACGGAGCACGTCGATCGCCTGGAACGACTGCTGGAGAAAATGGACGAATGAATCCCGTCGACAAAATCGCGCAATCGCAGGGCAAATCCGTTTCGTTCGAATTCGATTTGAATCATTCGCCGGAGAAGATGTGGCGCGCGCTCACCGATCCCGTGCTGCTCGCGGAGTGGCTTCTGCCCGTCGTCGGTCTCGGTCTCGAGCTCGAGCCGGGGGCGGCCTTCACGTTCAAGGCGCAGCCGCAGCCCGGTTGGGACGGCACCGTGAAATGCCGTTTCCTCGAGATCGAAGCGCATCGGAAGCTCAGCTACACGTGGGTAGTCGGCGATATGGAATTGGATACCGTGGTGAGCTTCACGCTCACGCCCACAGAATCGGGCACACGCCTGTCCCTCGTACAGTCGGGCTTCAAGCCGGACCAGAAGCGGGCATTCGGCGGCGCGCGCTACGGCTGGAAGATGATGGGCGGAAGGCTCGTCGACCTGCTCGGGAGGATCGCATGAACTGGGACAAGTGGGTTCGGCAGACCCACCGCTGGCTGTCCATTGCCTTCACGATGACCGTCATCGCCAACTTCGTCGCTTTGGCCGTCGGAAAGGGGCGGCAGCCTGCCGCCTGGTTGACCTACTCGCCGCTGCTCCCGCTCGCCTTGCTCCTGTTCACCGGTCTGTACCTGTTCGTGCTGCCGTATGCCACCAGGTGGCGCCGCGCGCGACGCAGCGTGGAGTGAGCACCGTGGTCGGCAAGTCGAAGAAGAAGACCGCGAGGGAGAAAACGGCGAAGCCGACCCTGCTCTCAGGCGGCAACCCTCAGATCGCGAAGGCCGACGGCGACGCCCCCGTGCAGGCCTACATCGCGGCCATGCCGAGTTGGAAACGCGACGTCGGACGTCGGCTCGACGCGCTCATCGTGCGCACCGTGCCTAACGTCCAAAAGGCCGTGCGGTGGAACTCACCCTTCTACGGAGTCGAGGGCCAGGGCTGGTTCCTCAGCTACCATTGCCTCACGAAGTACGTCAAGGTGGTTTTCCTCCGCGGCACGTCCTTGCGCCCTATTCCACCCGTCGAGTCCAGGGACCCGAACACGCGCTACTTCCACATCCACGAGGACGAGCAGCTCGACGAGGATCTGGTGACGAGTTGGATCCGGCAGGCGTCGGAGCTGCCCGGTGACCCTCTCTTCTAGTTGCGTTACCTCGCTCGCTGCGTCCCGTAGCCGGCGTCGAACTCACCGCAGTCCGGGAGGAAGATAAATGGCAGGCAAGTCGAAGAAGAAGAAGACCGCGAAGACGAGCGCGTCCGAGCGGATCGACAGAAGAATCGCGGACCTGGGCGATTGGAGAGGCGAGAGATTGGCCGAAATCCGCGAGCTTATCCACGAGGTCGACCCCGAGGTGGTCGAGGATTGGAAGTGGATGGGGAGCCCCGTCTGGTCACACGAGGGGATGTACGCCCTCGCCAACGCCCACAAGGACAAGGTGAAGCTCACCTTCTTCCACGGGGCCGAGCTCCCTGACCCTAACAAGCTCTTCAACGCGGACCTGGGTGGGAACAAGTGGCGGGCGATCGACTTTCGCGAGGGAGACAGAGTGGACAGGACCGCGCTCGAGGCGTTGCTGCGCGAGGCGGTGGCTTACAACACCAGGCACTCGGTTCCAAAGAGCAAAGGTTCGAGAGCCTAGAACACGCGGCGTCCGGGCCGAGGGTCAGAGGAGGGGACACGAGCAGGATCACTCCCGTCGCGAGGTGGTTGCGGACTCGGAACAGCTGCCGG
>CAZJXR010000209.1:0-4098 GCA_964550085.1 uncultured Gemmatimonadota bacterium | reverse complement strand
ACCTCTTCGGTCTCCAGGAGCCGATCATGAACATCTACTCGTGGTTCGGCCTGGGATTCCTGTCGATCCAGGGCGCGACCTCGTTCATGTTCATCATGCTCGTTCCGTTCTTCTACCTCATGGACCCGTCCCATGAGGAGGCCGCAGTGACGCTGGGGGCGAGCCGGCGCAAGACGGTCATGAGCATCACGTTTCCCATGCTTGCTCCGGCAATCATCGGCGCGACGATCCTGGAGTTCATCCGGGGTCTCGAGGCCTTCGAAGGGCCTCTGCTCATCGGGTCGCCGGCCGGGATCTACATGTTCTCCAACGAGATCTATCGCGTCCTCAAGCAGTCGGTCGGCCTGTCGGGACCTCAGTATGGGCAGGCGACGGCCTTCTCGATGGTGTTGCTGCTCCTCACGTTCGGTCTCGTGGTGATGCAGTGGCGTCTTCTTGGGACTCGGCAGTTCACCACCGTTAGCGGGAAGGGCTTCCGTCCTCGGCGGACCGACTTGGGCAAGGCGGCGCGCTGGTCGATCTTCTCCCTGTTCTCGGTGTACTTCTTCGTGTCGGTCGTCATTCCGGGCGGCATCATCCTCGTAAGCACGTTCTTCCCGACCTTCGGCCTGTACGACCTCGACACCATCACCCTGGAACCCTGGCGGCGGGTCCTCGCCGACGGAGACATCCGCGTCGGCATCAAGAACACCGTCATCTTCTCGGCTGTAGCGGGTGCGGTGGTCGTGATCATCGGCGGAATGATCGGCTACATCCGTGTCCGCGTGAAAAAACAGCGGATTCTGGGTCGGGCCCTCGAGCTCGTTGCCTGGGTGCCGTGGACGATGCCTGGGCTCGTTCTCGCGCTCGCCCTGCTGTGGACGTGGCTCCTGCTGCCGCCGCCATACAACCTCTACGGCACGGGCACGCTGATCATCATCGGGTTCGTCGTGAAGGGGCTGCCGCTCGGGACGCGCACCATGCACGCGTCGATCGGTCAGCTGAGCGAGGATCTCGAGGAGGCCGCTCGAGTGCACGGCGCGTCGTGGAGCCGCTCCCTCGGCACCATCACCGTGCCGCTCCTCAGACGAGGCATGTTCTCGGCCTTCATCCTCGTGTTCGCGTTGTCCGCTCGAGATCTTGCGATCCCCATCCTCCTGTATGGCTTCGGGAACCACACGATCACCGTCTCACTTATCGAGTACTTCTTCAACGGGGCCTACACCGTCGTGTGCGTCGTGGCTGTCATCCAACTCCTGATCATCTTCTCGTTGGTTGCCGTTGAGCGACTCCTCCAGCGGGGCGAGAGTGCGCCCTAACGCCGCGCGCTCCGTACCACAGCCAGAACTCCAACGACCTACGACCAGAACAAGGCAAACCATGAAGATCACCTCCGTCGACGTCACGCCCTTCCAGATGGAACGCCAAGACAAGAACTGGCGGACCTCGATCTACGCGGCCTCGACCGTGGAGGCCCTCGCGATCCAGATCGAGACGGACGAAGGCGTAACGGGCGTGGGCGCGGCCACCGTCATGAAGATCCTCGGCTACACCACCGAGGGACTCCAGGCGCTGATCACGCAGGTGTACTCGCCACTACTGGTCGGTCAGGACCCGTACGCGATCGAGCCGCTCCTGACGAAGCTCGCCTCGGTGGCAAAGGGCTCCTCGTACTCGCTCTGCGGCATCGATCTCGCTCTGCACGACCTCAAGGGCAAGGCGCTCGGGGTCCCGGTCTACGACCTGCTTGGGGGGGCCTTCCGCAAGGAGGTGCCGGTGATCCGGATGCTTGGAGTGAAGGAGCCGGATGAGGCGGTGGACAGCGCCAAGGCGCTCTTCGATGCTGGGTACCGGTACTTGAAGCTCAAGATCGGTCCGGATCCGGTCAAGGACGTCAAGCGGGTGGCCGCGGTTCGCCAGGCGCTGGGCGACGAGGTCGTGCTGACCGTCGACGCGAACGGAGCGTACGACATCAAGACGGGCATCCGTGTTGCCCGTCAGCTCGAGGAACTGGACGTCGTCGTCTTCGAGGAACCCGTCCGCTGGGACGACCTGCACGACATCGGCCGCGTGACGAAGGCCGTTGACATGCCGGTGATGGGGGACCAGAGCATCCGAACCCTGGCGGATGTCGCTCAGGCCGTTCGCGAGGACGCGGTGGACGCGGTGTGCATCAAGCTGCACAGCGCCGGTGGTCTGCTCGGCGCGCAGAAGGCACGAGCGATGTGCGAAGGGGCCGGCATTCCTTACCACATCGGTGGCACCGGGAGCACCTGGATCCTGGGTGCCGGAACGCTGCACTTCGCCGTTGCATGCCCGAGCTTCCACTTCGGCGTCGAGATCGGTGAGCACGAAGGGCTCGACGGCGACGTCGTCGAGGGACCGGCGCTGATCGACGGCAAGTTCAGGGTCTCCGAGGAGCCCGGCCTCGGCGTCGAACTCAAGCTCTGACGATGAGCCGAGAGAGGCCGCTCTGAAGATCGAACACGTGCGCCTGACTCCGGTTCGGCAGTCCAACCAGGACGCGAACTGGCGGGCCGGTCTGCCCAAGGTTGCTGGTGACGGCGGCCTCATCGTCGAGTTGATCTCCGACGATGGAGTTGTCGGCACCGGCTACGTGACTGAGGCGCCGTACACCGGAGAGGTACTCGGCGGCATCCGGCAGGTCCTCGAGCAGTTGCTCCAGCCGATCCTTCTGGGGAGTGACCCGCTGACCGTTCCCGCGCTCATGGCGAAGTTCGACCTGGCCGTGCTGGGATACGCCCGGACGAAGTCAGCCATCGAGGTCGCTCTCCTCGATCTCATCGCTCGGGCTCAGAACGTGCCTCTCTATACCTTGCTCGGCGGTCTCTACCGCGAGTCCATCCCGGTGATCCGAATCGTGTCGATCAAACCTCCGGCCGAGATGGCCAACTCGGCCGAGAGCCTGGCGAGCGAGGGATACCGAAGCCTGAAGCTCAAGATGGGTCACGATGGCCGGGATCTTGATCGGGTCACGGCCATCAGGCGGGCCGTCGGCCCGGACGTCACCCTCACACTCGACCCAAGCGAGGGATGGTCGGTCAAGGAAGCGATCGGGATGCTGCGGCGCATGGAAGACCTGGACATCGCCTTGGTCGAGCAACCCGTCCGTCGCGACGACGACGCAGGTATGGGTCTGGTCCGCCTTGGGGCTCGAACGATGGTGGAGGGAGATGAGAGCGTCGATGGTGTTGCTGCGGCCTATCGCTTGGTGCGCGCGGGCTGTGTTGACCGGGTCGCCCTCAAGACACCCAAGCTTGGCGGGCCGACCAAGGTCCTGAAGGTGGCTGCCATCTGCGAGGCGGCCAACATTGGTTGTCGCTTCTCGAAGTCGGGCGAGAGTCGGCTCAGCTCGCTCGTCGACATGCACCTCATCGCGGCGATCCCGAACATCGACTTCGCCTGCGAGCTCGGCGAGTTCGTGCGGATGTCCTCGGATCCGACGGACGGCGTGGAGATCGTGAACGGCATGCTCTCGGTGACGCATGGCCCAGGGCACGGCGCGAGCCTGCGCGACTGAGCTCGCGGCGCGGAAGGAGCGCCGTTGCCCGATGCAGGCCCCGGGTTCTGCGGGATGCAGGGCGACGACTCGCGGCGCGCCGAACGCGACCGGCCGCAGATGCAGGCGAACGTTCCTTGGCGCGGTCGGGCCACCTCCTTGCGAACGCCGCGGCTACGTTCGGTCACAGCCGTCTCGATCCCGATCCCGCCGACATCACGGAGCGTCACCACCGATGATGACCATCCGGACCACGATGACGACCTCGCAGTCGAGGTCGCGCGGTCACAACGCGGTCACATCAGCCATGGGACAGCCCTGGACACAGCGGGACCGGTCGGGACGGCCGAACCGAGAAACCCCCGTCCAGCGGCACATTCCGGGACCCATCGGGACGGGCCGGGATGCAACCCGCCAGACTCATAACCCGGAGGTCGCAGGTTCAAATCCTGCCCCCGCTACCAAGGAAACGGCCCTTCGGGGCCGTTTCGCTTTTCCCAGGTGCCGCTCAGGTGACGAGTTCCCCGGGACGCCCGGGAATGGCGCGGGGATCGCGGCCTCGTTCAATGATCCTCAACCTGTCGCAGTGTCTCGAGCGT
>CAZJXR010000208.1:0-4148 GCA_964550085.1 uncultured Gemmatimonadota bacterium | reverse complement strand
GACCGGATCGACACGCCGGCCAGTTCTCGCACCAGGGCATCGAGCGATGTGAGTTCGGGCAATAACAGCGCCACCCGTCCGGCCTTCCGACGCGTGGCCAGACCGATGGCCTCTGCGCGGGCGACTAACGCCTCTTCGTCGTCCGATTCCGTTTCGGCTACCTGCACCGCTGGGATCGCAGCGCACAGCTCCTCCAATGTGCCTTCGCGCTCAATCCTCCCGTCGTGAAGCAATCCGATCCGATCGCAAAGCCCTGCCGCTTCGTCCAGCAGATGCGTCGTAAGTAGCACGCTGGTCCCCGATCTTCGCAACTCGCGGATCACTTCCCACACCGCGTAGCGAACCGCAACATCGAGGCCGGCCGTAGGTTCATCCAGAATGAGAAGTGCCGGGTTGTGAACCAGGGCCACGGCCAGGTTCAGGCGACGCCGCGTGCCGCCGCTCAGGGTCGCGACTCGAGCGTTGCGGTAGTCACGCAGGCGCGTAACTTCGATTACTTCTTTCAGGCGTGCTGCGAGACGCCGCCCGTGCCAACCGTAGAGTGCGCCGAAAAAGGCCACGTTCTCCCCGCAACTCAGACGAGGGTACAGAGCCACTTCCTGCGGGGCAACACCGATCAGCGCGCGCCGAGCTCGGACTGTGCCGGTCTGGCCGAGCGTCACCCGTCCTGAATCTGCCGGGAGCAAGCCGGTGATAATGTTGATGGCTGTGGTCTTCCCTGCACCGTTGGCGCCCAGGAGGCCGTAGACCTCGCCGCAACCCACCTCCAACCTCAGGTCCCTCAGCACAGGCATGCCTTCGAAGCTCTTGGCCACTCCTGTAACACGGAGCAGGATTTCGGCACTCATGCGACCCTCTGTTCGAACAGCATGGCACGATACGAGCGCGCGCCCAGGATGATCGCCAGCCCGGCCGCGCACGCCAATGCGAGCACGTGATCCGCCACGTCGCTCAAACCACCGGCGCCGCTGGCCACTGGCTTCAGCGCCTCGTTCATGTGGAAGATCGGATTCGCGTGCGCCGCCAGGTAGAGGAAGGGTGGAAGCATATCCGTCGCGAAGAAGGTGCCACCCAGTACGAGTAGCGGGACGCCGATCGCGGCCACCGGTCCGTTTACGTCTTCCGTCGAGCCGGCGAGCTTGGCGCCGAAGTAGAAGCCGACACCCACGTACGTCGTGACACTGAGAACAAGGATGAGCAGGCCTAGAGCGATAGATCCCGCGAAACCGCCGCCGACCGCGTAGGTGATCCCATAGACCACTGCGGTCTGCCCCAACGCGATGCTCACGTGGGCCCACACAATCCCCAGGAAGTAGGCTTCACCCGAGAGTGGCGTCAGTAGCAGTCGGCGCAGCGTACGCCGCTCTCGTTCGCCCACCAGCAGAGAAACCGGACCAGCCAGGCAGCTGAAGAAGAGCGCTGCTCCGAGCAGGATGCCGGGGGCGGTGGCGGTGAATGCGGCTCCCACGCCACCGTACTCATCTGCGTACACCCACCCAAAGAGCAGCAGCATGAGCATAGGGAACAGGAGCCACAACACGAGGACTCGTCGATTGCGGGACAGTTCGCGGAGGACCCGCAGACAAACCAAGAGGCTCGATCGGTGCATTGCGGCCCATCAAAGACTATACGTACTATTCTTTACACTGGTAAGATTATCGCTCGATCCTTACGCTGTCAAGATCTCATGAGTTCACAAGGCAGGGGCAGGTATCATCACGGTGACCTTCGGCATGCCCTGTTGGTGGCGGCCGAGAGACTGATCGGTGAGCAGGGAGCGGAGCGGGTGAGCCTGCGAGGCATCGCCCGTGCGGCAGGCGTGAGCCATGCCGCCCCGTACCATCATTTCGGAGACCTCGAGGAGCTGCTCGCTTCAGTGGCAGCATCGGGCTTCACGCGCCTCAGGCAGTCGATGTTGGATCGCAGCGCCGCGGCGAGAGAGACAGATACGCTCGACCAACTGCAGGAGGCGGGAGTCGCCTACGTGAGCTTTGCTGCAGAGAACCCTGAACTGTATCGCCTCATGTTCAGCGGACGCCTGCGGGACTCGCGGAATCATCCGGATCTGGCCCGAGCGTCGGACGCGGCCTACGAAGCACTGGACGAGTTGCTCACGCGAGCGGTCGACGCGAAAGGGGCGGAGGCCACGGATGCCACATTGAGCCACGCGGCACGCGCTTCTTGGGCCCTCGTCCACGGGCTCGCCATGCTGCTCATTGATGGGAGGCTCGAGGTGGACCCCGACACACCGGCGGACGTTCGGACGCTCGTGCGCAACGTGACGGCCGTGTTCGGTCGGGGCCTCCGCAACCTGCGCGAAGTCCGGCTTTGACATACATAGCTCTGCCATGTATAGTGCTGCTATGTACACCCGTTTCCCGCTCAATGGACCAGCAGCGACGTCGATAGCCGACGCGTGAACACATGGAGATCAACAAGGAGCTGATCGCCGCGTCCTCGACCCCGATCGTCCTCGGGATCCTGGCCGAAGAGGACAGCTACGGCTACGCCATCCTCAAGCGCGTTCGCGAGCTGTCCGGAGGGCGCATGGAGTGGACGGACGGGATGCTCTACCCCGTGCTGCATCGGCTCGAGCGGCTCGGCCACGTCGAAGCGCGGTGGGAAATCGCGGACAGCGGCCGCCGGCGCAAGTACTACCGGCTCACGGCCCGGGGCCGGGCTCAGCTCGCCGAGGAACACAGGCAGTGGCAGGCGGTGGACGCCACGCTGCGCGGCGTCTGGCGGGCTGTCTCCGTTCGCGTGCCGGCCGGCCATCCGGCGCCGGCCGCGCCCCTCCCGCAGGGAGCCTGAGCAATGACGGATCCGGGCAACGCGGGTTCGCTCGAGGAGCAGATCGAGCAGTGGCGGAGCTACCTCCGCCGCCGGCAGGCGATCCACTCCGTCGACGTAGCCGAGCTGGAGGACCACCTGCGCGTGCAGATCGCGGAGCTGACCGACGCAGGGCTCGCCACCGACGAGGCGTTCCTGATCGCGGTCAAACGGATGGGCGACCTCGACGCCCTGTCGCGGGAGTTCGCGCGCGAGCACTCGGAACGTCTCTGGAAGCAACTCGTGCTGTCCCCCTCCGACGCCGGCGAGCCTCAGGCCGGGGCGCGACCGGAGGCCATCCTCGCGTTCTGTTTGGCGGTAGCGGCGGCGGTCGCCATCAAGGTGCCGACGCTGTTCGGGACCCGGTTGGGGGACCCGACTGCCGAGGGCTTCTACGCCCGCAATCTGAGCCTCTTCGTCCTACCGCTGCTGACCGGCTATTTCGTCTGGAAACGGCGGCTCGACCACCGCACGCTCCGTCGGCTGGCGATGGCGTTCGTCGCCGCGGTCGTGTTCGCCAACGTCTATCCGTTCGCCCCCGGCAGGGTCGAGACATTCGCGTATACCGAGGGGCTGACGGCGCTCCACCTGCCAATCGCGCTCTGGCTCGTGGTGGGCATCGCGTACGCCGGCGGCCGCTGGAGCCAGGTCGCGGGCCGCATGGACTTCATCCGCTTCTCGGGCGAGCTGTTCATCTACTACGTCCTGATCGCCCTCGGCGGAGGCGTTCTCGCGGCGTTTATCGCGATGATCTTCGAGGCCATCGGGATCGACGTCGAGGCGTTCATCCAGTTCTGGCTGCTGCCGTGCGCCGCCATGGGTGCCGTCGTGATCGCATCCTGGCTGGTCGAGGCCAAGCAGAGCGTTGTCGAGAACATGGCGCCCGTGCTCACGCGCCTCTTTACCCCGCTCTTCGCCGCCGTCCTGGTCACGTTTCTGGGGACCCTGGTGTGGACGGGCCGCGGAGTCGACATCGAGCGGAACGTGCTCATCGCCTTCGACCTGCTGCTGGTGGTAGTCCTCGGCCTGCTGCTCTATTCCGTCTCCGCCCGCGATCCCCGCTCGCCCCCCGGCACCTTCGATGTGATGCAGGTCGTGCTGGTGGTGAGCGCGCTTCTGGCCGACGCGGTGGCACTGTGGGCGATCGCCGCGCGCATCACCGAGTTCGGCTTCACGCCCAACCGTGTGGCCGCGCTGGGCGAGAACGTGATCCTGCTTGTCAACCTGGCCTGGTCGGCGGTGCTGTATGTCCGGTTCTTGCGACGGCGCGGGTCATTCGCCGCGCTCGAGCGGTGGCAGACGAACTACCTGCCGGTCTA
>CAZJXR010000207.1:0-4277 GCA_964550085.1 uncultured Gemmatimonadota bacterium | reverse complement strand
AGCGGTCCACTATTTTGTAAGAAAATCTTGGACGCGACCACCGACCTGACGCGGGAGCCGAGTCCCGGGGGCTCGAACTGGCCGCGTGTCAACCGAGACTACTCCGGACGAAGGGAGCGAATCGATATGAAGAAAGGCGATGACATCATTCTGGTCACGGGCGCGACGGGGCAGCAGGGCGGTGCGATCGCGCGCGAGCTGCTGGAGGGGGGACACCGGGTGCGCGCCATGACTCGCAATCCGGGCGGGGAGCCCGCCAAAGCGATGCAGCGACTGGGGGCCGACATCGTGCAGGGCGACCTGGACGATGCGGCGTCGCTTCGCCGAGCGCTCGATGGGGCGTGGGCGGTGTTCGCGGTGCAGAACACGTGGGAGGCCGGTGTCGAGAAAGAAGAGGTACAGGGAAAGAGGATCGCCGACCTGGCGAAGGAGCTCGACGTCCAGCACTTCGTCTACTCGTCGGTAGGCTCGGCGCACCGGAGCACCGGGATTCCGCATTTCGACAACAAGTGGCGGGTCGAGGAACACATCCGCGCCCTCGGACTTTCTTCCTACGTCATCCTGCGGCCCGTCTTCTTCATGGAGAACCTTCTCTCGCCGTGGTTCAAGCCGGCGATCGACGAAGGCACCCTGGCGATCGGCATCGAGCCCGACACATCGCTCCAGATGATCGCGGTCGCCGACATCGGACAGTACGGCCGCCTGGCGTTTGAGGAGCACGCGCGGTTGAATCGCCAGGCGATCGACATCGCCGGCGACGAGATGACCGCCCCGGAGGCGGCCACCATTATCAGCCAGGCGGCGGGGCATCCCGTCACGTACCAACAGGTGCCGCTGGAGGAAGTACGGAAGTTCAGCGAGGACTACGCGCTCATGCTCGAGTGGTTCGACGCGGTCGGCTACGACGTCGACATCGAGGGGAACGCGCGTCGATACGGCATTACGCCCACCCGGTTCGCCGAGTGGGCGGCACGGGCCGATTGGAGCGTAGCTGAACAGCCAGTCGCCCGCTCCTGACGGCTCGCGGAAGCCGACCGTGCGGGCGTTTCCGCGCGACGCACGGGCAGCGATTGGGACGGGCGGCCGACGCTCCGATTCGTCCGACTCGGTGCATGTCCGAGACGACGCACCGCCTGCGCATACATCGGTGACCCGAAGGTTCTCGCAACAAGGGGAGATTGAGGGAAAAGCAATGAAACGACGCATCAGAGAGCTGAGCGCAGCACTTGTTCCGGCCGTCATGGTCCTCAGCCTGGGGCTCAGCACGCGGCCGTCGGTGCCCGACGAGTCGCCCTTCGTGAAGGGACTCAAGGCCGGCGAGCGCGAGTCGATCCTGTACGTGTGGACGCGCGATGCGGACGGACAGCAGAACGACTTCATCGCCGTGGTCGATGTGGACCCGGAGTCCGATACGTACGGGGAGATCATCGCCACCTCACCCAACGGAGCCAGGGCCACCGAGGCGCACCACTTCGGTTATACGGTAAACGCGGACCGGATTTTCGCAGCGGGGATGTTCACCAACCAGATGTTCATCTACGACCTGAAGGAAGACCCGCGGAATCCGAAGCTCATCCGAACCGTGGACCTCAGCCCTTCGGGCTACTTCGGCCCCCATACCATGTACGCCGTGCCGGGCGGCGTGATGGTGGCCATGCTGGGCTCGGTGGATCACATGCCGCCGGGCGGCTTGGTCATGCTGAACGACGACGGCGACATCGTGACGTCCTATCCGCAGCACCGCACGTCCGATATGCCGCCGACCTTCATGTACGACGTCGGCGTGAAGCCCGAGATGAATCGCATGATCACCTCGAGCTGGGCCCCGCCTGCCCACGTCATGGGGGAGATCGAGGATGTGGGCCTGGTGGGTGACGAGATGGTCGTATGGGACTGGGAGAAGAAGGTGCCACTCCAAGTCGAGCATCTGGAGTTGGCACCGCTCGAGGTCCGCTGGATGCACGGCGCCACGGCCCGCGGCGGGTTCGTGAATCCCGCCCTCGGTGGTAGCATGTGGTACTGGGAGGACGATGATGAGGACGGAACGATCGAGTTCCACAAGGTCATCGACTTCGGCGAGGGCTCCGCGCCGGCCGACATGCGGATCTCCTACGACAACCAGCTCCTCTATGTGTCACTGTGGGGTCACAGCAAGGTTCAGCAGTACGACGTCTCCGACCCGATGAACCCGGTGTTCCTGAGCGAGGTCGAGATCTCGCAGCCGAACATGATGAAGCTGTCGCCCGACAGCCGGCGGCTGTACGTGACCAACTCGATTCTCTCGAGCATGGACGGAGATGTCGAGTTTGGGGCGTGGCTGGTGCGGGTCGGCCCGGAAGGCATGGAGATCGATCCGGATTTCCGCCCCGATTTCACCACCTTTGAGGGAGGGCCGGGTGGTCCGCACGACATGCTGCTCAAGTAGCCTCCTCGGGTAGCGCGACTGCGGCGAAACTCTGGAGGCTCCGCACACGTATAGCATGTACAGGAACCAACAACATCAAAGGTCCACATGACCCGATATATAAATCGAATACTCGACAAGCTGCTGTGCCGGTGGTACGGTCCCGCGCTGGCGCGGTCCTGCTGCGACTGAGTCCGCCCGCCTTCACTCGTCCCCCCAAAGCTGCGACGGCGCGACCTTCGCGGTAGCTTAGTCCGTCCAGGTCCATCGAGGTCGAGCGTCCAGACGGCCGGTGTACAGGATGAACCAGGACAACGAGCTGTTCCGCGGCTACGGGCCCGCGACGTACGGCGATCGCATCGCGGAGCTGTACGACTCGCTGTACCGGGGACCCGATTCGGAAGCGGTGGTGGAGTTTCTGGGCGAGCGAGCGCGCTCGGGCCGTGCCCTCGAGCTGGCCATCGGTACGGGTCGAGTCGCGCTGCCGCTGAAGCAGCGCGGCATCGACGTGCACGGCATCGACGCATCCGAGGCGATGGTGGCCAAGCTCCGCTCCAAGCCCGGCGGCTCGTCGATCCCGGTCACCATGGGCGATTTTGCCGACGTGGCGGTAGCGGGGAGTTTTCAGCTCATCTTCGTCGTCTTCAACACATTCTTCGCCCTTACCAGCCAGGACGAACAGCTTCGGTGCTTCCGGAACGTGGCCCGGCGGCTGACGCCGCACGGGCGGTTCGTGATCGAGGCGTTCGTCCCCGACCTGAGCCGTTTTGATCGTGGACAGAGAGCGGCCACCGAGAGCATCGAGCTGGATCGGGTGCTCCTCGAAGTGACGGTCCACGATCCGGTCCGCCAGATCGCGACCACGCAGCACCTTCACATCAGCCCGGCCGGGGTGGAGATGTACCCGATCCAGGTTCGCTACGCGTGGCCATCGGAGCTGGATCTGATGGCGCGGCTGGCGGGATTGGAGCTGAAGGAGCGCTACGGCGGCTGGCGGGGCGAGCCGTTCACGGTCGAGAGTACCTTCCACGTGTCGGTGTACGGGCGACCGGATTGACCCCTCCCCGACGCCACCCAACGTTGCGGCCGGCGCCTCACCCCCACGCACGCCCTCCTGGCGTATGCACGAATACTCTCTGACCTCCGAATCGGTGACCGAGGGTCACCCCGACAAGGTGTGCGACTATATCGCCGACTCGATCCTCGACGCCTACCTGGAGGTCGATCCGCTGAGTCGGGTGGCGTGCGAGGTAGTGGCGAAGGGCCGTCGGGTGATTCTCGTCGGCGAGATCAGCACGGAAGCCAAACCGGGGAGCGTGAGCCACGAGGCCGTCGTCCGCACCGCGGTGCGGGAGATCGGCTATACCGATCCCGGCGAGGAGTTCACCGCCGACGGAATCGAGATCAAAGAATTCGTGAGTCCCCAATCGCGCGAGATCGCGTCAGCCGTGCGGAGCGGGCAACGGAGGCCCGAGGAACAGGGTGCCGGCGACCAGGGGATGATGTTCGGCTACGCGAGCGCCGAGACGCCCGAGCTGATGCCACTTCCGATCCTGCTGGCGCACCGTCTCACCCGGGGCCTGAGCGAGGACCGGCACTCCGGACGTCAACCATGGCTCCGACCCGACGGGAAGTCGCAGGTGACGGTGGAGTACGGGCCCGGCGGCCCCGTACGCGTCACCGACGTCGTCCTCTCCACCCAGCACGCGGCCAGCGTCGGCCAGGAAGATGTGGCAGCCTACGTTGGCGAGGAGCTGGCGCCGCGCGTCCTCGAGGAGTGGTTCGATCCTCATATCGACTACCGCGTGAACCCGACGGGCAGCTTTGTGGCCGGCGTACCGGCGGCCGACTCGGGGCTCACCGGGCGCAAGAT
>CAZJXR010000206.1:0-4301 GCA_964550085.1 uncultured Gemmatimonadota bacterium | reverse complement strand
GCCGACCGAACTGCCAACCAAGTGACCGATGTGATGGACCGAGTGCTCGGAACCGCCGCCAACGCAATCTCGCTTCGTTCAGAGGTGGGTGGCGAAGAAGCGCCGGCAGAGTGATGAAACCTCCCAACCTCGTCGTGCTCGTTCTGGATTCCGTGCGTCGGGATCATCTGTCGTGCTACGGCCATGCGCGCGACACGACGCCCGTCATCGACCGGATCGCGGATGAGGCCGTGGTGTTCGGGAATGCCTATGCCGCCTCCTGCTGGACGCTCCCTTCCCACGCCTCCCTGTTTACCGGGCGCTACCCATCGCGGCACCGTGCCGACTTCGACACCATGTCGCTGGCCGACCATAACCCGACGATCGCCGAGCTGCTGAGCGCCCGGGGCTACGACACCGCCTGCATATCGTGCAACGGCTTCATATCGAGTCACACGAATCTGACCAAGGGGTTCGACACGGCGATAGACGTCGGCCGGCTGGCCGGCGGGCGAACTGGGTTCGGGCCCCGCCTGCGGCGAGCCGTGCACCGGCGCTGGCGGAACCTGACAGCGCGCGACAGGGGTGCCAGGCGGGCGACGCTCCTGGCCAGGCGGTGGTTGGCGGAGCGATCGCCCGACAGGCCGTTTTTCCTGTTCGTGAACTATATGGAATGCCATTCGCCGTATCGGCTGCGGGGCGAGGCTCGATACCGGTTCGTTCGGCCGGACCATCGTTCGCGAGTCAATGGAATCGCGCAGGACCCGTTCGGCGTGATGGCCGGTGCGCGATCGCTATCGAAGTCGGACCTCGATGGTCTCCGGGACCTGTACGACGGTTGTCTGTCGTATCTCGACCAGCAGGTGGAAGCGTTGGACTCCCAGCTGCGGGCTATCCGGCAGGTCGACCGCACGGCGCTTATGGTGACATCGGATCATGGAGAGAGCTTCGGAGAGCACGGCCTCATGGATCACCAGTACGGTCTGTACGAGCATCTGATTGCCGTGCCCCTCATCCTTCGTCTCCCCGGCCGCGAGGGCCGCGGGACGGAGCGGACCGCACTTGCTCAGCACGTCGACCTTCTCCCGACCGTTGGCAGCTGGCTCGGGGTGAGTCGAGTCGATTCGGGCGGCTCCGCCTACTCGCTGGTTGGCGACGTCAAGCGAGAAGTGGCGGTGGCCGAATACCTGGTCCCGAACCTGCGGGCAATGGCGCGTCGCTTTCCGGAGAAGGACCGAGGCCGATTCGACGTGCCTCTGCGCGCGGTGCGGGATCAAAGGTTCAAGCTGCTCGAGGCGAAGGGCGGACCCAGCAGATTGTACGACTTGAAGGTCGATCCTGGCGAAACGCGCGATCTCGCCGACGATCGTCCCGACATCGTGGCGGATCTTCGAAGCCGGCTGGAGGCGTGCGTGGACGGCTGGCTGCCGTTGGGTTCGGCGCGGCAGGAAGCGGTTGGTGAGACCGATCCCATGGCTGAGATGCGGGAGCGATTGGAGGCGTTGGGGTATCTGTGAGCGTGATAACCGGAAAACGTGACTTGCTGGCAGAAGACGAAACCCAGGCGGCGCAAGACGACTCCGCAGCTCGATCGAAGTCCGTGGCGTCGCCCGTCGCCGTGTGCCTGGCGGCCGAGTCGTTTTTCCCGGTGTATGCCGGGCCGGCGGTTCGGTTCACCCGCTACCTGCCCGGCCTCGCCGCCCGCGGCGTCCAGGTGCGCGTGTTCACCGCGACGCCCAACTCCGTGAAGGCGCGGATGTCCGGGATCGAAGTCGACTGGGAGGAGGCGCGGTTGGGAGAGCTGCTGCCGCCTCGCTCCGTTCATGGGGTCGAAGTCGTTCGGGTAAGAGTTCCGGATGAGGGAGCTCTGTTCCGGTCGGCCCTCTTCAGTCACCGTCTCGCCGATGCGTGCATCCGAACCTCGACGAGGCCGGAACTGGTTCAGCTTCTATCCCTGCCCCCCGCGGCCATCCCGGCCCTGGTTCGACTTCGCCGGGCGGGAATTCCGACCGTATTTACCAAGACCATGGTTGCCGGCGCGAACGGCGGTCGGGTGAAGCGTGGGCTGGCGAGACGGCAACGGTCGATTCGATTCGGACTGGTCAGCTGCGTGGTGGTGAGCAGTGACGCGATGGCGGAGCGTCTGGCGGAGATCGGCGTTCGAACGCGAGTGGAGGTCATTCCGAACGGTGTGGACACCGAGCGCTTCCGGCCGGTGACGAACATGGCCGAACTGGCCGCGATTCGCCGCCGTCTCGGCATCTCCGAGGGCGTCCCCGTCCTGCTGTTCGTCGGTCCCGTATCGCCTCGCAAGCGAGTCGACCTGCTGCTCGAGGCCTGGTGTCGACTGGCACCCGCCTACCAGGATCTCCAATTGCTGATCGTGGGTCCGCGCCGGGACGCCGCGGACCCGGCCCATGCCGCCTTTTCGGATCGTCTCGAAAATCTGAGGCAACGCTCGGGCGCGCCGGAGCGGGTGCACTACGTGGGGCTGGTCGAGAACGTCGAGGACTACATGCGGTGCGCCGACATCTTCGCCTTCACCTCGGAGCGGGAGGGTATGCCGAACGTGATCGGGGAAGCGATGGCATGCGGTCTGCCGGTGGTCAGCACGCCGTTCGCCGGCTTTCCGGCCGAGTTTGGTCGTGCGGGGCGGGAATACCGGATCGCTGGGTTCGATCCCGAGGCTTTGGCCGCCGAGCTTCGCAGTCTGCTCGATGACGGGATGGCCCGAGACCGACTCGGGAAGGCCGGCCGCCACTGGGTGGAAAGCCGACTGAGCGTCGAGAGGAGTCTCGACCGTTACGCCGAGCTGTACCGTGCCGTGCGAAGAGATGCGACGGGAGTGAAGGAGTGATGCGACATACGGGGGGACTGATCGTTGGCGGAGGACCGGCGGGTCTCGCTGTGGCTTATTCGCTCCAAGGCGACACGATCGTCCTCGAGAAAGAGGCGCAGGTCGGAGGTCTGTGTCGTTCTGTCACGCACGGGGAGGGTGTGTTCGACATCGGCGGCCACTCGTTCCATACACCGCATCCGGAGGTGTTTCAGCTGGTGCAGGAGCTGCTTCCCGGAGGCCTCGAGCTCCAGCGTCGAGATGCGCGCGTCTTCTCGCACGGTACGCTCATCCCGTACCCGTTTCAGAAGAACTACGACAAGATTCCGGACCCCGAGGTGGTCAGGGCGTGCGACGAAGGACTCAAGGCCGCCGCCAATTCTCGAACGCCACCGCGGAACTTCGAGGAGTACATCGTCCGTACTTTCGGCCAGGGCATCGCCGACCATTTCATGCTGCCCTACAACCGGAAGCTGTGGGCCCGCGACATCGGGAGCATCTCGTGCGAATGGACGTCGGAGCGCGTCGCGGCTCCGAAGGGGAAGAAGGAGAAGTTCGACACCGAGGGCGACAAGCGGAAACCGCTTCAGGCGGACACGCGCGTCGGTTACCCGCGAACGGGCGGATTCGAAGAGATATACCGCGCGCTGGCCGCCCGCGCGCCGGCGGTCGAGACCGCACAGGAGGTCGTCCACATCGACCCGGTCGCTCGCGCCGCCGCGACCGCGCGTGGCGATCGATTTCGGTGGCGGTTCCTCGTCTCGACCGTCCCGCTACCGATCCTCGTGCGTATCATAGCGGGAACACCGAGCGATGTTGTCGCCATGGCGGACGCCCTGGAGTACATGTCTCTCCGGGTCGAGTTTCTTCTCACCAGCCGTCCGATTCGGTCGCCCATCCAACGCATCTACTCGGCCGATCCGGAGATACCGGCACACAAGATGGCGCTCAACCACAATTCGTCGGACAGTCTGCGAGCGCGCGAGCAGCACGCCATCATGGCCGAAGTGTCGATCTCGGCCGAGAAGCCGGTCGACGTGCATCAGATCGCCCCGAGGACGATCCGGTTCCTGTGCGACGTCGGCGTGCTGGAGTCGCCGTCAGACGTCGTGTGGACCGGACACAGGGATGTGAAGTTCGCCTATCCGGTGTACACGCACGACCGGCCGGAGCTCGTTTCGGACCTCAAGAAGTGGTTGCAACGCAACGACATATACGTGGTCGGCAGGTTCGGCGACTGGGAATACGTCAACTCCGATCGGTGCGTCAAGAGAGGCCTCGAGCTCGGACGTCAGTTGCGCGAGGAGTACGGCGACACGAGTTCCAGCCTTCGTGGGGTTTCCGGAGCCGGCCGGTGACACCGGACGCGCGCAATCGACCGTTGATGCCGACGGCGGACGTCGAGCCTCCCATGAGCACGATTCGGCTGATGATCGTAGGAGCGGCCAAGGCGGGGACGACGTCGTTAAAGAACTACCTGGGTCAG
>CAZJXR010000205.1:0-4419 GCA_964550085.1 uncultured Gemmatimonadota bacterium | reverse complement strand
CGTCGAGCTGGGGCTGGTGGTCGGCGGCGGCAACATCGTGCGCGGCACGGTGGCCAGCCGGCAGGGCATGGACCGGGTGTCGGCCGACTACATGGGGATGCTGGCCACGGTGATTAACGCTCTGGCCCTTCAGGACATGCTGGAGCGCCACGGGATCGAGACTCGGGTGATGAGCGCTATCCGCATGGACGAGCTCGCCGAGCCGTACATCCGGCGTCGAGCTCTCCGGCACCTCGAGAAGGAGCGAGTCGTCATCTTCGCCGGCGGGACCGGCAACCCGTACTTTTCAACCGACACCGCCGCCGTGCTTCGAGCGATCGAGATGGAGGTCGACGTCATCTTGAAAGCGACGAAGGTGGATGGCGTATTCTCGTCCGATCCGGCGGTCGACCCCGACGCAAAGTTCATCCCCCGCATCACGCATCACGAGGTGGTGACGCGCGATCTCAAGGTGATGGACACGGCCGCCATCTCACTGTGCAAGGACAACGATCTGCCGGTGATCGTCTTGAACATCAACCGTCCCGGGGCCATCCTGTCCGCGCTGCGCGGTGACGAGGTAGGGACGCTGGTGGCCTGAGCAGCTCCTGCCGCGCTGGCGGGCGACGGCGCGGCGAGACCGCATACCGATCGGCATCGCACGACTGGAGGAGGGTCGATGACCGGTGACGTGCTCAAGGAAACGGCCGCCGGAATGGACAAGACGGTGGAGGCCATGCGGCGCGAGTTCAGCAGCGTGCGCACCGGCAAGGCCTCTCCGGCGCTGCTCGACAGCGTTCGCGTCGACGCCTACGAATCGAAGATGGCCCTGAAGCAGGTGGCCAACGTTTCGGCTCCCGAACCCCAGCTTCTCGTCGTTCAGCCCTACGATCCCAACCTGGCTGGAGCGATCGCCAACGCGATCCGGGCCGCGGACCTCGGTCTCAATCCGGCCGTCGACGGAACGATCGTACGGGTGCCGATCCCGCCCCTCACCGAGGAACGACGGAGGGAAATGGTCAAGATGCTGCACCGGATCGCCGAGGAGGGCCGCGTTTCGGTGCGTCACCTGCGGCAGGTGGGCCGGAGCACGCTGCAGGCAAAGCAGAAAAGCTCGGAGATCGGCGAGGACGCGATGCACAGGCAGATGGAACAGCTTCAGGAGCTGACCGACCGGCACATCAAGAGCATCGACGAGCTCCTGGTTCGGAAGGAAGCCGAAGTGATGGAGGTGTGAGGGTGCGCATGCGATTCGTTCGGCCGGGGTACCGTCCGTGGACGTAAAGCGCGCGCTGGCCGCGTACATCATCGGACGGAGCCGCGGCTGGGAAGCCGCCCGCAAGGCCGAGGTGGCCGCGCACCTGACCGACGACGGCGGCGAGCGAGCGGATCGATCTTCGAGGCCGCCGGTCTCGTCGTTACCCGGACCCTCTCGACGGTCCGGCCGGTTCGGAGTACCGATCCCGGACTCGCTCGTCTACGACCGCGGACCGGGCACCTGGCGTTACCGTCTCGACGGGGGTTCGCACGACTGACCTCATCGCGCGCTTCGACGCGCACCTCGGATCGAGTCCCGATCTCCTCCCGGCGGGCGCCGTGGTTCTCATCGCTCTCTCGGGGGGCGTGGATTCGATGGCCCTGCTCAACCTCCTTACCCGCCTTCGCGCGCGTCACGAATTCGAGCTGAGGGCCGCACACTTCGATCATGGCAGCCGCCCCGGGAGCGCCGGCGAGGCGCGGCGCGTCGGCGAGTGGGCCGAAGAGCTGGGGGTTGCGTGTGACATCGAGCGGGCGCCGGCGGAGATGACTCGCACGCAGGCCGGATTCCGCGCCTGCCGATACGACTATCTGATGCGCGTGGCCCGCCGACTGGGGGCCGACAGGATCGCGACCGCGCACCACGGCGACGACCAGGCCGAGACGGTGCTCTTCCGATTGCTGCGCGGCACCGGTCTGCGCGGACTGGGCGGTATTCCCGCGCGTCGCGGCGCGATCGTGCGTCCCCTCCTCCCGTTCCGACGCGCCGAGCTCGAGGATTTCGTTCGCGCGCACGAGATTCCCTCCCTGCGGGATCCGGCCAACGACGACCCGCGCTGGGCCCGGGTCCGCATCCGCCACCAGCTCGTGCCTCGACTGGGGGCGTCGGCGACCCGTCGAATGACGGAGCTGTCGACCGCGGCGCGGCGCGCCGATCGGGCGCTGGATCGGGTCGCATGGCGGGTCGCCACTGCCTCGGCCTCCGACACCCTACCCGGCCGACGGCCGATCCCGGCGGGGCGATTCTCGGTGGCCGAACTTCGGGTGCTCGACCCGGAGATGCTGGCTCGAGTGGTTCAGCTGGTGGCGCGAAAGGCCGATGTGCGCCTGCGCCGCGGCGGAACCGCCGCCGCGGTACAGTTTATCAAGCGAGGCCGGAGTGGAAGCGCGATCGACATCGGCGGAGGGTTGAGAATCCGTCGCGAGTTCGACGTGCTCGAACTCGGACCGGAGGCGCCCGCCGAGAGCGATCGTACGATCGTCATTCCCGATTCGGGCGCCGGCCAGGGGACGCTTCGCCTCGGGGGATGCGAGTACCGAGCCTGGTGGTCGGCGTGCGGTGCCGAGATAACGGCTGGCGCCGAGGGGACGGCGGCGGCCGGAACCGTCATCGCCGTCATCGCGCCGAGTCTCGCCCGCTTCCCGCTCGAGCTGCGCGGCTGGCAATCGGGGGATCGAATTCGACTGGCTGGCGGTGGCCGCAAGTTGAAACGACTGTTCAACGATCGACGGGTTCCCCACGCCGAGCGCCGGCGCATCCCGGTGCTGGCGCGCGACCGCGATGTGCTGTGCGTGTTCGGTGTCGCCCTTGCCGAGGGGGTGGAGAGTGAGAGTAGGACTCGCGCCGACCCGGCCGACCGGGAGGGGTTCGGCGTGGCTGTCGCCGCCTGCGTGCCGCCGCGCGCTGACCCGCCCCCGAGCCCGTCGGCCAGCTGACGGACCGGGAATTGCAGCCTCCGTCGGCGGCCGCAAATGTCGGGCGCATCGTGTTCACGGCCCGGGAAATCCGAGTGCGAGTCCATGCGCTCGGTCGCGAGATCGCCGAGCACTATGCGGCGACCGACGATTTGCTGGTGCTCGGCCTGTTGAAAGGGTCGTTCATCTTCGTGGGCGATCTGGTGAGGCACATCGCGCGTCCGTTACACGTCGACTTTCTGATCGCGTCGAGCTACGGGGGTGGCACGAGAACCAGTGGAGAAGTCAGATTGCTGTATGAGACGGTCGGGCCCATCCAGAGCCGTCACGTCGTATTGGTCGAGGACATCGTGGACTCGGGAACGACGCTGAACAAGCTGGTGCGCGCCCTGCGGGAGCGCGAGCCCGCTTCGCTCGAGATCTGCGCGCTGCTGCATAAGAGACACGCCGACCCGCTGGTGCTCGAGCCGCGCTGGGTCGGATTCGATGCCCCGGCCGAGTTCCTTGTCGGCTACGGGCTCGACAGGGCCGAGGACTACCGGCACTTGCCCTACGTCGCGAGCCTGGAGGCATGAGAGAGTGAGCAAAGAACCGGTAAAACGTTCCGACGACGATCCGGGCGGCGGCCGGATAAGTCAGCGGCTGCGAACGATCTCGTTCTGGCTGCTGATGATCCTGATCCCGCTTGCAATCCTCCAGTTCATGAACGGCGCGCGTCCCGAGGACGAGGAGCTGAGCTACTCGGAGTTCATGAGCCAGCTCGAAGCCGGTAACATCGAGCGGGTCACCATCCGTGAAGGAAGGAAGATCCGCGGCGAGCTGAAGCAACCGACGCAGAGCGGCGGAGACCAGATCGAGCGCTTCAACACCCTGCTTCCGGCCGAGGCGAGCCAGGAGCTGCTGGACTCGCTGGCTGCCGCGCGGGTTGAGATCCGGGCCGAAGAGGCCAACAACAACTGGATAAACCTGCTCGTTTCCATCCTTCCATGGGTGCTCATCATCGGCCTGTGGTTCTTCTTCTTCCGACAGATGCAGGCCGGAGGCTCGCGGGCGTTCAGCTTCGGGAAGTCGAAGGCGCGACTCCTCACCGGTGACACGCCACAGATCACTTTCGCCGATGTTGCCGGGTGCGACGAGGCCAAGGAGGAGCTGCAGGAGATCATCGAGTTCCTCAAGGACCCGGCCAAGTTCAGCCGGCTGGGCGGGAGGCTGCCGAAGGGTGCGCTCCTGGTCGGTCCTCCGGGGACCGGGAAGACCCTGCTGGCCAGGGCCGTGGCCGGCGAGGCCGGCCGCCCGTTCTTCTCCATCAGCGGATCGGACTTCGTCGAGATGTTCGTCGGCGTCGGCGCCAGCCGGGTCCGCGACCTGTTCGAGCAGGGCAAGTCGCACGCGCCCTGCATCATCTTCATCGACGAGATCGACGCGGTCGGCCGTCACCGAGGAGCGGGCCTCGGCGGGGGCCACGACGAGCGGGAGCAGACGTTGAAC
>CAZJXR010000204.1:0-4456 GCA_964550085.1 uncultured Gemmatimonadota bacterium | reverse complement strand
ACGAGGATGTTCTCCACGTCCTCGCCCACGTAGCCAGCTTCGGTCAGCGTGGTGGCGTCGGCGATCGTGAACGGAACCTGGAGCATGCGGGCGAGCGTTTGAGCGAGCAGCGTCTTGCCCACCCCTGTGGGACCGAGAAGCAGGATGTTGGACTTCTCGATCTCGACGTCGTCGATCATGCTCTGGTGGTTGATGCGCTTGTAATGATTGTAGACAGCGACGGAGAGAGTCTTCTTCGCCTGCTCCTGGCCGACCACGTATTCGTCGAGGACCTCCTTGATCTCGGAGGGGGTGAGGACCTCCGCGATCCGCCCCGCCGATTCGCGCTCCTCCTCCTCGGCCAGGATCTCATTGCAGAGTGCGATGCACTCGTTGCAGATGTAGACGTTGGGGCCAGAAATGAACTTCTTGACGCTGTCCTTCGACTTCCCGCAGAACGAGCAGCGCAAGTGTCGGTCGCTAGCCATGGGATCTCCGCGTCCTTCGCGAGCGGCTACGCGCCCGCGCCGGTGCCGTTGCCTTTTGCTTTGCCGTCCGTCTTCGGCTCGATGACCCGATCGATGAGGCCGTAATCGAGCGCCTCCGCGGGTGACATGAAGCGGTCCCGGTCCACATCGTCGGCGATCTCCTCGATCGTGCGCCCCGTGTGGCTGGCCAGAATCGTGTTGATCCGGTCGCGAGCGTAAAGGATCTCCTTCGCCTGAATCTCGATGTCCGCCGCCGTCCCCTGCGAGCCGCCCGACGGCTGGTGAATCATGATGCGGGAGTTGGGGAGTGCGGACCGCTTGCCCCGGGTACCGGCCCCGAGCAGAAACGCGCCCATCGAAGCGGCCATCCCCATGCAGATCGTCGATACGGGGGCGCTCAGATACTGCATGGTGTCGTAGATCGCCAGCCCGGCGTAGACGCTTCCGCCCGGGCAGTTGATGTAGATGTTGATGTCCTTTTCCGGATTGTCGGCCTGCAGGAAGAGCAGCTGGGCGATGACCACGTTGGCCACGTCATCGTTGATCGGCGAGCCGAGAAACACGATGCGGTCCATCAGGAGCCGCGAGAAGATGTCGTAGGTTCTCTCACCCCGGCTCGACCGCTCGATCACATAAGGCGCATAAATCGGCATCTTGTCCCGGTTCCCCTTTCCACGGCGATCGTGTTCGTGTGGGTCCTGCGACCTGGCCAGAAAGCTACTACACCCGCTTTCGGCACGTAAGCCTCGTACCCCGCCCGGGGTCGCGGAGTTGCCACACCGACGTATCGCCTCGCTGCCTCACTCGATGGTCGACTGCGTCTCTAGGAATGCGAAGGCCTTGTCGACCGCCAGCTGTCTCTCGAGCGTCGCCAGCCGCCCCTCGCGCGCCAGCTGGGAGCGCACCTTTCGTGCCTCGACGCCGCGGCGCTCCGCGATGTCACGGATCCGGTCCTCGACCTCCTCCCGGCTGGCTTCGAGACCCTCCCGCGCGATCAGGCGGTCCAGCACCATCTGTCGCTTGATCTGATTCACCGCCACGGGACGCACCGACCGCCGCGCTTCCTGAATCCGGTCCTTGTCGGCGTCCTCGGGCGCGTCGATCAGCTGGTCCAGATAGCGCTCCACCGTTGCCTCGGGGACGTCGAACGGGTTCGCCTCGATCAGCGAATCGACCAGCCTGTCTCGCACCGCGCCGCGCGCCTCGCTCTCGGCGTGACGCTGGAGGTCCTCGCCCACGGCCGCCTCGAGCGCGGCGAGATCCTCGAAGTCACCCACCTGGCGCGCCAGGTCGTCGTCGAGCAGTGGAAGCTGCTTCTCCTTCACCTCGACCAGCTCGATTCGCAGCCGCTGCACGGAGCCGGCGCGAGACTCGTCCTCGAAATCCTGCGGGAAGCTTACCTCGAACACGCCGTTCTGACCGACCGAGAGCGTGCCGATCGCTTCCTCGACCCCGGGCAGGGCGTAGCCGGCACCGAGCTCGAGACGGTAGCTCTTCGCTTCCTGGGTCACGCGATCCTGTTCGTCGACGGGGGCGATGCGCACCGCGACCAGGTCCCCCCGTGCCGGCTGCCGCTCCGCCGGCGCCCACACCGCGTGCTCGTTGCGCACCTGCTCGAGCAGGCGCTCGACATCCGCATCCGTGACCGCGACCTCCGGCTTCTTGATCCGGAAGCCCCCGACCCGGTGCAGTTTCAGCTCCGGCATCACCTCGAACTCAACGCGAAAGGCGAAGTCGCGATCCGCGTGGTAGTCGACATCGGTTACCGCGGGCTCGCCCACCGGATGGAGGTGGCGCTCGTCCACCGCCTGCCGGTACGCCTGCTCGATCAGCCGCGTCACCGTGCGCTCGTCGATCAGCGGGCCGTAGCGCTGCTCGACGATGCTGATCGGAACCTTGCCGCGCCGGAATCCCTTCATGCGGACCGTCTTCGCGAGCTTGGCACGCTCGGAGGCGCGGGTGGCCGTCACCCGCTCGGCCGGGACGGTGACGGTGAGACGACGTTTGAGGCCGCCCGGCTCCTCGACCGCGACCTCGATCGGGGCGCGCGTCGCCTGTTTCTCAGACTTCATGCGCTCACTCCTGTGCTCGGCATGCGAAAGGGGGGACTCGAACCCCCACGGCCTCTCGGCCACCAGCTCCTAAGGCTGGCGCGTCTGCCAGTTCCGCCACTTTCGCGTGGTGCTGCAACTCGTTGTCCCTGCTCGACATCGCTGTTTGTAACAGGATCGCCCCATCCCCGAGTGTGCGGGATTCGTGTGCGGGACCTGCTCCTGAGACTGCGGCCAACAACGGCGCAGAAAAGGGCACTCGCGCGGTGAGAAGCATGTGTCTTCCCCGAGGAGGTGGCTCGCCCACTGAAGGGAGATCCCCTACACACCGGCACGGCCATCTCCCGACAGATAGGTCGGACGTGTGCAGTAACATCCTACTAAGTTAACGGGTCGAGCCGCTTCCAGGGGCGCGGCGACCTACGGCAGAGACCCGACAAAGGCAACCCTTCGAGACACCCGCCACCGACGCTTCCCTCGAAGCTGGCACCTCCCGGAAGCGGCGCACGCTCGACGATGCGATCACTTCCCCAACTCAGGAGGTTGCTATGCGCGCTCCACTCGCGGCCGCTTTGGCCATCGTCCTCACCTTCGGTTGTACCGAGCAGCCCTCACCCACCGCCTTGAACGAAACGCCTGTACCGTCGTTCGACATTGGCTACCCCGGTTATCTCAATGGACCTGAGAACCCAGGCAACTCGGGTGTTTACCGTTTCGACGACGAGGTCCTGTTTGCGTTCACGGACGACCCGGCGCGTGACCTGTTAACGACGTGGTTTGACGCACCCAACTCGGCCTTTTTCAACTGCGGCGGCGAACGGCTAAATTTCTCGAGCGGTCAATACATCACACAGGCGCCCGACATTCTGAGGCTCCTTTCCACACTCCAGCACGTGCCCATCTACGTCTACCGCAGGAGCGAGTTTACGGGAGATTGCGACTATCTTGCGAATGAATGGCTCTACGCCGGACACGCGTCGATGATCAATAACGACAACGACTTTTTCCTTGGGAATCCCGGAGCCGACGCGTTTGGGTGGACGGCTCAGGGCTACGTATGTGATCAGGACGGAAACGTCTATAAGTACCACGAGCAGCAAAAGGCCCTCGTTTCCCCCGAAGGGATGTTCTGGGGGTTCATTACCGAAAACATCAAAATCACCGGTCCGCTCCCGGCCGGTGTGAACAACTGTGACTGAGAGCCTCGACTGACGTCCCGATTGTAACGCGTGCGGGGCGGTTCCTTATCGGGGACGCCCCTCGCGCATCCCGCTCTCCGCTGCCGCCCAACAAGGCGGTTTGACGCTTGGCGGCCTTTGGTCGGACTCACCGGACGTTTTTTGGCGAGTCTGGTGTGCGGAATCCTGTGTGGGATTGGTTCTGAAAGGGCGGCAAACGGTCCACTTTCCCGTCTGCCGCCCGTTGCGACAAGTGCTTGAAGTCTCTGTGTTTTCGGCAGAAAGGCTGGGGGTGACGGGGCGATCCTGAGGCTGGCGCGTCTGCCAGTTCCGCCACTTTCGCGCGGTGCGGCAGCTCGCTGCGGCTGCTCGTCATCGCTGTTTGTAACAGGATCGCAACTGTCGGTGTGTGAGAGTGCTGTGCAAGGTTGGCGCACCCACGGCCATGGAGCACCGGACCGACGCGCTCAATCTTCGAAGGAGAAGAGACGCGCCCAGTCGTCCTTCATGCTGATCACGACCCAGCCCTTCTGCGCGGCCTCCTGCATCAGCGACGCCGAAAAGGTGCCGAACTTGGTGTCGGGCAGCCCTTTGGCCGGGCCATAGGCGTATTCGCGCTCGGCGTCGTCGTGGAACACCAGCATCATCAGCCGCCGGCCGCTTCCCGCGCCGGTCCATTCCAGCATCTCGCGGTCTCCGTCCGAATTGCCGAACGCCGCGACGGGTCGCCGGCCGATGAACTGGTTGATGCCGACCGGCT
>CAZJXR010000203.1:0-4527 GCA_964550085.1 uncultured Gemmatimonadota bacterium | reverse complement strand
ACTGGTCAGGGCGCAGGCACGGGCGCCCAGGCGGCGGGACGATCGTCCATCCGGTAGACCACGCCGTCCCGCATCACGAACTCGATCGATTCGAGCAGGCTGATGTCGGCGAGCGGATCGCCTCGTACGGCCACGAGATCGGCGCGCTTCCCGGGTGTCACGGTGCCGAGTTCGGCTTCCTGACCCAGCAGCGCGGCCGCCGCGCGCGTCGCCGAAAGAATCGCATCGGCAGGGCTCATCCCGGCAGCGACCAGGAGGCTGAACTCGTGACCGTTCCTGCCGTGCGGGAACACGCCCGCGTCTGTTCCGAAAGCGATCGGCACGCCGGACGCGATAGCGAGGCGGATCGATCGGATGAACAGCGGTTCGATCTCACGCGTCTTCGCCTCGGACCATGGCGCAAGCTTGCCCGAGTCCGCGGCAGCCACAACGGCATCGAACGCCATCATGGTTGGAACCAGATATGTGCCGTGCTCCTTCATGAGTTCGACGGCCTCCTCGTCGAGGATGGAGCCGTGCTCGATCGAAGCCACACCGGCCCGGGCCGCCGTCTTGATGCCCTCGGTGCCGTGGGCGTGCGCGGCCACCTTGCGATCCGCCATGGCGGCCGTCTCGACGATCGCGCGAATCTCCTCGAAGCTGTACTGCGGGACCCCGACCGCATCGCCGGCGGAAAGCACGCCACCCGTCGCGCAGATCTTGATCAGGTCGGCGCCGTACTTGAGCTGGTATCGCACCGCGGCGACCACCTCGTCCGGGCCGTTTGCGATGCCCTGTTCCACGCCCGGTTCCGACAATGCACCGGGCCGGTATCCGTTGAGGTCGCAGTGGCCTCCGGTGATCCCGAGCGCGGTGCCCGCCGTGAAGATGCGCGGACCCGGAACGATCCCCCGGTTAATGGCATCGCGGAGCGCGATGTCCGCCCAGTCGCGCGCGCCCACGTTGCGAACCGTCGTGAAGCCGGCCTGAAGGGTCTTCCAGGCGTTCTTCGCCCCGATCAGTGCAGAGTAGCCCGGCCATTCGTGTAACAGGTGGTCCGAGTAACCGTAGCTCGGATCTTCGGTGAGGTGGGTGTGCATGTCGATGAGCCCGGGAAGGACGGTGGAGCCGGAGAGGTCAATCACCCGTGCACCGGCCGGAACGGCTATGTCCCCATCCTCCACCGACGCAATCCGCTGGTCCTCGACCACTATGGTGACGTTCTCCCGCGGCGGCGCTCCCGTACCGTCGACCAGGCGCCCGGCCCGCACAACGGTGACTCCGTCAGCGTCGGCCTGCGCAGCGGAAAGCGGGGGCGCCAGAAGCCCAACGTGGAGGAAAACTGCGGTAGCCAGAATGCCATGTTCCCGAGTGGTCACCATGCGGCTCGAGTCCTTTCATCCGTGAGAGTTGCGGCAGAGTCGGCAGGAAGAGCGGCAGACGCAAGCTGGGCCGGCGGGAGTCAGCGCAGCCGTCGGCCCCGAGGGTTCCTTCTAGACAGCCTAGATGAAATCCTCTAGATTGCCTAGAATACAGGTAGTGCCCATGGCAGCCCTACACGAAGACCTAACCGGAGAGCCGAATGTCGAAGGACACCGCGAGCGTCCTGCCGGGCACCCTCGAGATGCTGATCCTGAAGGTCGTGTCCTCGGAACCGGAGCACGGCTGGGGAATCGGACAGCGCCTCAGCGCGGTATCCGGGGGCGTCTTCGACGTGAATCAGGGATCGCTCTACCCGGCCCTGCAACGGCTGCTGCGGAAGGGGTGGATCACCTCGGAGTGGCGGCGCACAGAGAAGGGTCGCCGCGCGCGCTACTACCGAATCACGACCAGCGGAGAGCGACAACTCGCGCGGGAGCGCGAGGGCTGGATGCGCCAGGTCGCCGCGGTCCAGCTCGTGCTGGACTGGGCGACCTGAGGTCGGCCGATGTCCTGGATTGATGGCGCGCGCGAGAAGCTGCGGCCGGTATTCGGCCGGACCGGTCTCGAGGCCGACCTGGATGCGGAGCTCGCCTTCCACTTCGAGCGGGAAGTCGAGGCGGGGCTGAGGGCCGGGTTGACTCTCCGGCAGGCCCGGCGCGCGGCCCGGGCCAGTATGGGAGGCGTGTTCCGCCCGCGGGAGGACGTCCGGGCCGTGTGGACGGGACTCGAATTGGGTGGACTGGGGCAGGAGCTGCGGCTCGCGCTCCGGCGTCTTCGGCGCAATCCGGGATTCACCTTCGTCGCGGTGCTCACGCTCGCTCTCGGCATCGGCGCCAACACCGCCATGTTCAGCCTCGTCCGCAATGTCCTCATTCGACCGCTTCCATATCCGGAGGCGGATCGGCTCGTGGTCGCCTGGGATCCGGCCAACGACGTCGATACGTGGTTCAGCGCGCGCGAGGTCGTCGAGTATCGGGAGGCCGTAAGAGACCTGATCGAACTCGCCGCCTATACGGACTTCGAACTGACTCTCACCGGGGACGCGGAGCCCGAGCGCGTGCGGGCGGCGGCAGTGACCGGGAACGCCCTCTCCGTGCTCGGCGTGCGTCCGATGCTCGGACGCCGGTTCAACATGGAGGAGAATCTTCCGGGGGCGGCTCCGGTCGCCATTCTGAGCTATGACCTGTGGAAGCGCCGATACGGAGGCGATCCCGCGATCGTCGGGCGAGCGATCACGGGCAACGGACAGCGGAGCACCGTCGTCGGCGTGATGCCGCCCGACTTCCGCCTGCCACTCGATTTTCGAGACGAGCAGCCGAGCGAGCTGTTCGTCCCGGCGGCGATCGATGAGACCGCGGACCTTCCGTGGGGCAGCCGGGCCCTGTTCATGTTCGGCCGGCTATCCGCGGGAGCCACTGCGGCGAGCGCCAGCGCCTCGCTGCGCGATGCCTGGACGCGCTGGATCCAGGCCGGCGTGGTCAACGACGACCGCGGCCGCTTCTATCGGGAGGCGGTGCCCCTGAACGACCTGCTCCTCTCCAACTTGCGGGCGCCGCTCCTCATCCTGTTCGGCGCCGTCGCCTTCATCCTCCTCATCGCCTGCGCCAACGTGGCCCACCTCATCCTCGCCCGCGCGGAAGGGCGGCGCACCGAAGCGGCCGTAGCCTCGGCGCTCGGAGCCAGTCGTCGGCGTCTGGCCCGGCAGGTGGTGGTCGAGAATGGCGTGCTGGCGATGCTCGGTGCGGTGCTGGGAATCGGGCTGGCGACCCTCGGCCTCCGCGCAGCGGTAGCCCTGACCCCTGTTACTCTGATCCGCGTGCGGGGCATTCAGCTCGATGCGGTCGTCCTGTCCTTCGCGATTGTGCTGGCTGTGGGGACGACTCTGCTCGCGGGGCTCGCGCCCGCGCTTCGCCTCTCCGGTGTACCGTTGACGGTCGCGTTGGGCGGCACCCGGGGGGCCGATCGGTCCGGCGGCCGGCGCAAGGTCCGTCGGTGGCTCGTCGCCGCCGAGAGCGGCCTGGTCGTCATCCTCGTCATCGGGGCGGCGCTTCTTGGTCGCAGCTTTGCAGCTCTGACCCGGGTCGACCTCGGATTCGAGCCTTCGCATGTGCTCACGACCGAGATCACGCTTCCCGCCCCCGCATATCCGGAGAGCGACCAGGTCGCCACCTTCTTTGGAAATGTGCTCGACCGCGTCGAGCGCCTGCCGGGCGTCGAGTCGGTGGGGGCCGCGCGCCTCCTGCCGCTCAGTGCCACGATCGGCAACTGGTCCGTCACCCTGGAAGAACCGCTCGCCGACCCGTCCGAGAGCGTATCGCCGGACTGGCAGATCGTGACGCCCGGCTACTTCGAGACCATGCGACTCGAACTGCGCGAAGGACGCTTCCTGACGGACATGGACGGCGCGGCCGGACGCCTCGTGGCCGTGATCAACCAGACGATGGCGGAGCGGTATTGGCCGGGCGAGAGCGCGCTCGGCAAACGGTTTCACCTCGGTACGGCCGACCAGCCGTGGGTGGAGATCGTCGGCGTGACGGGTTCCGTGCGGCACAACGCCGTCGTCGAGGAGCCCAGGATCGAGATGTACCTGCCCCACCAGCAGTGGCCAGCCATGCAAGGCGGCGGACCGCCGGAGCGAACGATGGCGCTCGTCGTCCGCACCCGCGTGGACCCGCTGGCCGTGCTGCCGGGGGTCCGGCGGGAGGTCGCCGAGATCGACGCGTCGATACCGCTCGCCGACCCGCGACCCATGTCGACCATCGCGCGGAGCGCTCTGTCCCGGCCGCGGTTCACCACCGCGCTGCTGAGTCTGTTCGCGGGATTGGCGCTCTTACTCGCGGTCGTGGGTCTGTACGGCGTCACCTCGTACTCCACCTCTCGACGCACCAACGAGCTCGGGGTTCGTATGGCACTCGGGGCAAGCAAGACCTCGGTGGCCGGCATGGTGGTGCGCGAAGCCCTCGCGGTCGCGGGCATCGGAGTGATCCTCGGGGGGATCGGGGCGGCGTGGCTGACCCGGTTTCTGTCGAGTCAGCTCTACGCCGTGTCGTCCCTCGATCCCGGAACCTTCCTGGTGGTCCCCCTCACGCTGCTTGCGGTGGCCGGAGTGGCGGCGTATGTACCGGC
>CAZJXR010000202.1:0-4535 GCA_964550085.1 uncultured Gemmatimonadota bacterium | reverse complement strand
GGTGGCCAGTATCCAGTATCAAACGCGGACTTGCGCGGCGGTGCCTCGTTCCAACGGCAGCCGAAGTTCCCCAATCATTGACGAGAGTCTGTAGGGGGAGCAAGAGAGGGAGGATTCCGTGAGCTCGAACCATAGAGATGCTGTGGCCTTCGCTTTGGTCCTAACCATCGTCGCGGCCGTCGCGACCGGGGGCTGCAGCGGCGACGTCAGGGAGACGGACCGGACTGGCGACACTGGCGCTGTGTTGCCGTTCGATCCCCCGCCCATGGGCGGCACGGCCGGACGAACCATGCAGGAGTCCGTCCATCGGTGGCGGGAGCAACCGCGGCATCTCCCGGAAGACGCGCCCAACATCGTGATTGTCATGCTCGATGACGCGGGTTTCGGCCAACCGTCGACGTTCGGTGGCGACATCGCGACACCGACGCTCTCCCGACTGGCGGAGGACGGGATCTCGTACAATGCCTTCCACACCACGGCGATGTGCTCGCCGACTCGGGCTGCGCTGCTGACCGGGCGCAACCACCACCGTGTCGGCGCAGGACAGATCGCCGAGCTCGCGAACGACTGGGACGGCTACACGGGAATTATCCCGAAGTCGTCGGCGACGTTCCCGGAAGTGCTTCGCCACTACGGATATGCGACAGCTGCGTTTGGGAAGTGGCACAACACTCCGGTGGACGCGCTGGCCACCGGGCCGTACGACCGATTCCCTACGGGCCACGGGTTCGACTACTTCTACGGCTTCATCGCGGGCGAGACATCCCAATGGGAGCCGACGCTGTGGGAGAACACGACGCCCATCTCCCCGCCACACGTCGAAAACTATGAGGACTATCATCTGACCGAAGACATGGCCGCCAAAGCGATCCGCTGGATGCAGCGTCACCGCGCCGTCCACCCCGAACAGCCGTTCCTCGTCTACTGGGCGCCGGGTGCCGTGCACGGTCCGCACCATGTCGCGCGTGCATGGGCCGACAAGTACAAGGGCGAGTTCAGCGATGGCTGGGATGCCATGCGCGAGCGGGTGTTCGCGAGGCAGAAGGCGATGGGATGGATTCCGGATCAGGCAGAGCTGGCTCCGAGGCCCGAGGGAATGCCGGCGTGGAGCGAGATCCCGGTGGACGAACGCCCCTTCCAGGAACGCCTCATGGAGGTCTACGCCGGCTTCCTGGAGCACACCGACGTGCAGGTCGGAAAGCTGGTGGACGCCCTCGAGGAGTTGGGGATACGGGATAACACACTGTTCATCTATATCGTCTCCGACAACGGGGCCTCGGCGGAGGGCATGCAGGGTAGCGTCGCGGAGCTCAACGCGCAGAACGGTATCCCGACCACCGTCGACGAGCACATGGCGGTGACAAACGGCCTGGGCGGACTTTCCGCGATCGGCGGACCCCGCATGGACAACATGTACCATTCGGCGTGGGCCTGGGCCGGCGATACGCCATTCCGCTACACGAAACTGATCGCTGGCGATTTCGGCGGCACGCGGACGCCGATGGTGATCTCCTGGCCCGCGCGAATCACGCCCGATCGCACGCCACGGCCTCAGTTCCATCACGTGAACGACCTGACGCCAACGTTGTACGAGATCTTGGATATTCGCGCGCCCGACGTCGTGGACGGACACGAGCAGGACCCGATCGACGGGACGAGCTTTGCGTATACGTTCGACGACCCGGACGCGCCCGAACGGAAGGCAAACCAGTACTTCGAAATCATGGGAAGCCGTGGCATCTACTCCGACGGGTGGTTCGCACGTGTGTTTGGTCCCAGAAAGCCTTGGGTGGCCGAGCCGCCCGACATCTCGAGCTGGGACCCGGCGGACGATCCATGGGAGTTGTTCGACACTCGCACCGACTTCTCGCTGACGAACAACGTGGCCGATGCCAATCCGGCGAGGGTCGACGAGCTGAAGGCGCTATTCCTGCAGGCCGCGGAGGAAAACAAGGTCTTCCCGATCGGCGGCGGGCTCTTCGTGCCGCTCAACCCGGCCGAGCAGAAGCGGAGCTCCAACACGGAGTGGACTCTCTACGAGGGGATGACACGCATTCCGGAGAGCCAGGCGCCCAACGTGCGAAACGGGAACCTCCGGGTGGAGATCGACGCGGAGATCCCGGCCAACACGAACGGCGTGTTATTCGCCCTGGGTGGCTACGCAGGCGGCGTGACGCTCTACGCATGGGATGGTGTGCTCAAGTACGAGTACAGTTCCCTTCTCCTGAAGCGCACGACCATCGACATCGGGCGCCTGCCGGTCGGCGACGTCCGGATCGAGATGGAAATGCGCACGCCACCCGACCGCGCGGCTCCGGCCGAGCTCACGTTCTGGATCGACGGCGAAGAGGTCGCCCGCGGTACCGTGGACCGCATGATCCCGGCCACTTTCACCGCGTCCGAGACGTTCGACGTGGGCATGGACACCAGTTCGCCGGTGGCGGACGACTACTTCGAGCTGGCGCCCTTCCCGTTCAACGGAACCCTGAAGCGGCTGTATTTCCAGAACCTGTAGTCGAGGAAACGTTCAAGTCCCCCCGGGGGGGGGCCGCCTCAGATCCCCAGTCGCGCCACCGCGAAGATGCCGGAGGAGGGACTCGAACCCTCAAGGCCCGAAGGCCACCAAATTCTGAGTCCGCGGAAAAGCCCGACCACAGGGCACCACAGAGACCGAGACGCATAACAATGCTCGTTCTTCGGGCGGCGCGTGTCCCTCTAGCCTCTGCAGTGCCGTGCTGTCAGCCAAAAACTCAAGGCTGGAGTTCGATCGCACCCGGCCGCCAGGTCTTGTTGAACCAGGGCTCTAGGGGACCGTAGAGACGCAGGATCATGAACCAGCCCTTCCCCGGAATGGTCTGCACCCAGTTGTTCTCCCTGCCCGCGGGCGCCTCGGGTCCGAACCACACATCCACCGAGCCGTCGGCGTTGATCTTGATGTCCTTGTTCTGACTGCTGACGCTCGGGGCGTCCTGGTCGGTCTGCAACATGGATCGGGTCTGGGTATCGTACACGATGACCGACCAGAAATCCTTGACCGGAATGTTCGGGGGCAGGTGCAGTTTGTAGGTCTTGGCGCCATCGAACGGGTTGCCGTTCGCGTCCAGTGGGGTCCAAGGGTACTGTGACCCCCTGCCGACCATCTTCTCCTCCATGGCCGGCGTCACGCCCGTCGCGAAGTAGTAGAAGAAGCTGGCACCATCGAGGTTCGCGACCCCCGGTGACACTTCAAACTTGTAGCCGCCGAAGAACGGCAGACGCCACTGACTGTTCGGATAGAAGAAGGCGTCCTTCTCCCGAATCCGGAACGCGATTGAGCGCGCGGTCACCGCGCCGATGTTCGCGGCGTCCTCCAGAATCTTCTTCATATGCGCATCGGGATTGAACGGCTTGCCCTTCACGATGCCAATGGAGGCGAACAGGCCCAACGTGGTCGGATCGGAACCTTCGCTGGGTTCCTCCTGAATGACCTGGTTCAGCAAGCTCCAGAACGAGTAGTCACCCGGCGCGACAAAGTTGGCCGGCACGCCCGACGCGTTAACGAACTTTACCGGCGACGGATTGGCCGAATCGGCCAGCGGGTAAATCTTCAGGTGCTTCTTGACCGATTCGACGCCGGGCTTAGGGGATCCATCGACGAGGAAAGTGCGGAAGGGCACCCAGTTGCCGTAGGTGCTGGGGCGTACAACGAAATACCCGTCCGGAATCTCGTCTTTGTAGCCTGGAGGGACAATCAGGTATTTGCCGCCCTCGCCCTTGTCGGGCCCGGTGATGCCGATATCAGTGACCCAACGATACCAAAAGTCATCAATGGCGCCCAACGACTGGGGCGGTACCTCCAGAGCCACAGGTCCCTCGTGGGTGTCGATCCATATGAAGCTGTAAATGGTGTTGTCGTTCGCCGTCAGCTCCACGGTCTTCGGGTTGACCAGGCCTTCCCAGATGACATCCGTCTGGTTGACCGGCCCGAACTTCCGGAGCGACTCCCGCATACCAGCCTGATTAACGATCGGAATGGCCAACAGGTACGCCTGCAGCGCCCGCGACCGATCGAGGTTGTCGTAGATCTTCTCGATGGTCTCCGCGGTCGGAACACCGTCGTTCAGGTGCAACGCGCCGATGGAGGTTTCCAGTGTGTTCGGCGTCGCCACACCCGGGGCAGTGGCCGTGGTCATTTTGTAGTCCTGCGCCAACGCAGCCGGGACGATGGCGAGCGCGAGCAACAACGTTGCTGAGGCTGAGGCGCCAAAGGCCAGGAGCTTCTTCATCTCAATCCTCCTTCTGACGATCACGATGCGGGCGTCACCTATTGCGTCGGCTCTATGGAGCTCGCAGGCGCACATTGAGCCAATGGAATCACCGCTCGGTCGCCGGATCACGCTCGGGCTCACGAGCTGCGTGGAGTCTCTTGTCGGCAACGATAGCGGCTCCATCGGCAGCCGTCTGTCGGGAAATCTCCTGATTCAGGTGAGGGGAAGTTTCAGGTCAGCGGCCGTGAGGCATCATGCCGGAGGGGGGACTCGAACCCCCAAGGGATT
>CAZJXR010000201.1:0-4546 GCA_964550085.1 uncultured Gemmatimonadota bacterium | reverse complement strand
AGGCCGGTCGGGCCGCGGCGCAGCAGTGCCCCGTGTGCGGGGCCACGGGCGAGTTCACCGAGCCCCGGCAGTTCAACCTGATGTTCAAGACGTTCATGGGCCCGGTCGAAGAGGATGCCGCCATCGTGTATTTGCGACCGGAAACGGCGCAGGGAACGTACGTGAACTTCAAGAACGTCCTCGACAGCTCGCGCCAGAAAATTCCGTTCGGAATCGCGCAGGTCGGCAAGGCATTCCGGAACGAGATCACGCCCGGGAACTTCGTCTTTCGCACCCGGGAGTTCGAGCAGATGGAGATGCAGTACTTCGTCAAGCCGGGCACGGAGGACGAGTGGTTCGATTACTGGCGCGCGCAGCGCCGGCTGTGGCTCGAGTCGCTCGGCATCCGAAACGACCGGCTCCGATTCCACGAGCACGGCGCCGACGAGCTGGCGCACTATGCGAAGAGGGCGGTCGATATCGAGTACCAATTCCCGTTCGGCTGGGAAGAGCTGGAGGGAATCCACAATCGCACCGACTTCGACCTCTCGCGCCATCAGGAGCACTCGGGAAAGAAGCTGGAGTACTTCGACACCAGCACCAACGAGCGCTTCGTGCCGTACGTTGTGGAGACGGCGATCGGACTCAACCGGGCCGCTCTCGTCGTGCTCGCCGATGCCTACGCCGAGGAGACGGTGAACGAAGAGGAACGCACCGTGCTTCGCCTGCACCCGAGGGTCGCTCCCATCAAGGCCGCTGTCTTCCCGCTGGTGCGCAAGGATGGGATGCCAGAGCTGGCGCGCGAAGCCGAATCCGCCTTGCGGGAGCGAATGCCGGTGTTCTACGACGAGGCGGGATCCATCGGCCGTCGTTATCGGCGACAGGACGAGGCGGGAACTCCGTACTGCGTGACCATCGATGGGCAAACCACCGAAGACCGATCGGTGACGGTGCGAGACCGCGACACCCTGGCCCAGGTGCGGGTGCCCCTCGACGGGCTGCCCGACTACCTGCTCGACACCCTGGCGGCTGCTTCCCGGTGAGCCACCGCCGGCCGCCGACAGGCTCCAGGACAGGCTCCGAATGCGGCTGAGCATCCCGGAGATCCGCGAGCGCGCGGAGCGTTCCGAGGCCGCCATCATGGAGGAAATGTACAAAGCGCGCGCCGGCCTCAAGGTGCGCCCCGAGTTCGAGACGCTGTTCAACTCGGACCCGGTGCTGGCAGGGCCGGAGCTCATTCCGGCCATCGAGCGCCGGTTGGCCGAGGCAGATGGCGAGGAGGAGCGATGCCTCCGGTACCTGCTCGAGTGGGCGGCCGATTATCACATGCGCCGCGCGACCGCCGCCCTGGATGACGAGCACTGGGCGTGGGAGGCGTCCTCGGCGCTCGAGCTCGATGGGGAGAAGCTTCCGCTTCGGAAGATGGCGCGCTCCGTGGCGTCGGAAGGCAGACGCGCGCTGCGGCTGGAGCGTGAGGCGGCGCGCAACGAGATGCTGGAAGAGCTCCTCCCGATGCAGATCGATCGAATCATCAGGGCCCGGGAGGCGATCGGAGAGCTCGGGTACGGCGGCTTCGTCGAGGCGAGGGAACGGTTGTGCGGCTTCAGCATCCGCGCGCTCGAGGCCGAGGCGCAGCAAATGCTGGCGTCGACCCGCGATGGGTACTTCGATCTCTTCCGCTACCACCTGTCGAGAAACGGGGGGATTCCGGTCAATGATGCACGGGTGACCGACCGGCGCTGGCTCAGTCGCATGAGGTGGTTCGACGACTACTTCGACCGGGCACGGGTGGTCGAGCAGCTCCACGTCGATCTGCGCGAGCTGGGGCTGCTGCGCGACAAGGGGCCGCAAATCGAGCGGGACTTCGAATCACGGCCGCTGAAGCGGGCCGGCTCGTTCTGCGCTCCGGTCCAGATTCCTGGGCGGGTGGTCATCTGCCTGGCTCCGGTCGGTGGTCGGCCCGATTGCATCGCATATCTGGCACAGCTCGGACGGGCGCTGCACTACGCGTACACCAGCCCACAGCTTCCCTACGAGTATCGGGCCCTCGGAGACTCCTCCGTCAACGAAGCGTACGGAATTCTTTGCTACCGCCTCGCGCTCAGCGGTGTCTGGATTCGGCACGCCACCGGTCTCGAGGGAGAGGCCCTCGACCGATACTGTCGCCTGGCCCGATTCCTTAACATGTGCCGCATGCGCCGGAACGCCGCCATCCTGGTCTATGAGCTCGAGCTGCTGCAGAGCGCCCAGGTGTCCGAGATGGACGCCCGCTACGTGGACCTGCTGCTCGAAGCGACTGGATTTCGACCCGATCCGCGAACCTTTCTGGAGCACGTTGATCCCCGCCTGTCGATCACCCGAACGTTGCGGGGCGATATCCTGTCGGTACTCCTGGAGACGGCCTTGCGTGACAAGTACGACGAGGACTGGTTCCGCAATCCGCAAACGGGAGAGTTCCTGTTGAGTCTGTTTCGCGCCGGCCGGCGCGACGATGCGGTCGACCTCGCGTTGCAGTGGAGCGGGCAGCGCGTGAGCGCGGAGGTCCTCGGCCGAGACCTATAGCAGGTCGCCGAAAACCCCAGCGGGTCGCGCGCGGACCACCGCTCGCGCGGCGGTGCCCTCTTATCGGGCGGAGACAAGGAGCGAGGAGGAAGACGATGCAGGCGCGCGCGCTCTGCAACTCCCGGCGCTGGCTCAGGCTGGCCCTGCTTTCCGGGCCAGCCCTCGTCATGCCGCTGCCGGGGACGTCGGCCTCGCCCGCCCCGTGGGTTCGGCCCGCATGGGCCCAGGCAGTCGCCGTCGAAGCCGACCACGGAGGGGCGCTCGGGGAAACGCTTCCGACGCCGGCCGAGGCGGCGCGCTACCTCGCCTATACGCGGTATGGGGAGATGGTGGCATTTCTGAGCACGCTGGATGCGCGAGCCGCGGAGATCACTCTCGAGTCCATTGCCCCGCTGCCGAGAGAGAGCTCTGACTCCGCCGGCAGCGAGCCGCCGCAGCTGTTCCTGGTCACGGCGCGCGCGGAGACGGAGAACGGGGATGACCCGGTGGCGGAGCCAGCCGACGGAAACAAGGTGTCGGTGCTCATCGTCGCGGCCCAGCACGGAGACGAGCAGTCCGGAAAGGAGGCCACGCTCCGGCTCCTGCGTGACCTCGTCATCGGGCCCCTCCGTCCTCTGCTCGAGCGAATCGATGTGTACGCGATTCCGATGCCGAACCCATGGGGAGTCGAGGCCGGCGAGCGCGAGAACGCGAGCGGCATCGATCTGAATCGGGATCACGGTCTGCTCGGCACGGCGGCGGTTGCGGCCATTCACCGATTCTTTGCCGAACGACGGCCCGAGGTCGTGCTCGACGTGCACGAACTGGGACTGGCAGCCTACGATGCCGAGATCGGCCTTCCGACCCACCCCATGTCCGACTCGGCGCTCATCTCGTTCGCCCGGTATCGGGTGTTACCGTACGTCGTGAATCAGCTCGGCCTGTCGGGCTTCAGCTTCCACGAGTACGTGGTAGCGACGTCGGAGGAGGGGTCCGTCGAGGATCCGTCGGAGGCGTTCTTCAGCTACGGACCGCTGTTCGTTTCATACGCTCGCAACGCGTTTGCCCTCGAGGGCGCGATGAGCTTTCTGGTCGAGGCATCGTCGAGTCGCGAGATCTACGACCTCGAGCTGCGCACGGCGGTGCAGTATACGGTGCTCCGTGCCATCCTCGAGGCCATCGCCGAACAGGCCGAGGAGGTGCGGTTGGAGGTGGAAGCGGCGCGCGCTCGCGCCGATGGTCCCAGCAGGGTGGGAGCGCCGCCCCCCGTTGCGCCGGACACTCTGGTTCTGCGCGCCCAGTACACGACGAATCCGAGCGACCCGGAGCTCACCTGGCTGGTGCGCGAGCGGGAAGGACTCAATGTACGCACGACCGATGCGTGGCGATCGCGGATCATGGCCGAGCTGATCATTGAGCGGCCGGTTGGTTTCATCATTCCTCCCGAGGAACAGGATGTGGTTCGGATGCTGCGGCGCCACGGCGTGTTGGTCCGTCAGCTGGCTGCGCCGCGCGAACTGCGACTCGGCCGGTACCCGGTGCGCGGCCAAGGGATGCCGGAACCGCTGCGCGGGGTGCACGAAGGCGTGGAGACGCGGGAGACCGAGGTCCCGGCTGGCGACGAGCCGGAGGCGGAAGTGGAATCGGGAGCGGACTCGGCGCGAACGGAGGCAGGACAGCCGGATTCATTGCTGGCCGCGCCCGACGGTCCGCGCCCGCCCGCCGAGGTGGCCGCCGTCGACCGCGATCCGCTCGAGCCGATCAACGCCGCGCAGTGGGTCGAGTGGGTCGACCTTGTGATGCCGGCCGGTACTTTCTGGGTCGACGCCGATCAACCGGGAGCGCTCCTGTTGCTCGCTCTGTTGGAGCCGTACTCCCAGGACAGCTGGTACGCCACCGATGCCGCGGGGCTGTCGCCCGACGCGGACTACTATCCGGTTTACCGGACTCGAACGCGGCCCGGCGAGGGCTGGCTGAAAGCGGAGAGGCGATGAAGAAGTGGTTGCAGGCGACTCTCGGAGCCGTC
>CAZJXR010000200.1:0-4585 GCA_964550085.1 uncultured Gemmatimonadota bacterium | reverse complement strand
CGCCGCCGAATCGGACACGCCAGAGGTGGCGATCGTTGTGGGCGTATCGGCCCCCCGCTCTGTCGTCCGGTATGCTCGCGCCCCTTTCCCGGTGACGCGCGGCGACATCCTGTTCGTGACCCCACGCGGACACGGCCCATTGCCGCCGAGCGGCGGCGCTGTCGCGGAAGCAGCGCCGCGGGCCAGTCCTGTCGGCGGGGGGATCGTAGCACCTCAGGTGGATGGCCGGTTATCGCTCGATTTTGCCGCCGCGCGGTCGATGACGCAGGGAGTCGGAGCGGATCCGGAACAGATCGAACGTGAGTTTGCGACGCCCGCCATGGCGCTGCGGGCGCGTGTTTCCCGGTTGCCGGCCGGAATGGTGGTGAACGCGAACGTGTTGGCGACCTACCGGTACAGCTCCGACGATATCGTGGATCCGCCCCAGGCAGTCCACATTTATCAGGCGAGTCTGGAAAAGAACTTCCAGGATCTCCCTTTGCAGCTGCAAGCCGGCCGGTTCTACAATCCTTACGAAGCGTTCGCGGGCTACTGGGACGGCCTTCTCGTCCGTTACGGCGGTCACGGCCTGGGCGGCGGCGTCGCGGTGGGCTTCGAGCCCGAGAGAGAGAACGAATCGCTCTCGACCACCCTGCCGAAGTACAGCGGCTTCCTCAGCTTTACCGCGCGGACGGCGGCCACTTACCAAGCGAATCTCTCGGTCACCGCTGTGCGTCCGAGGGACAGCCTCCCGGACCGGCCCTTCGGGGGATTCTCCCAATACCTGCTGATCTGGCGGTTTCGATTTGACCAATCCATCCGGGTCGACGTGAATCCGGACGGTGGTCTCGGCGTGTCGTACTTCGCAGCCGGGGGGTCGGCTGCCCTCAGCCGCTCCGTGAGCGTCTATGCAAGGTACTCGCTGCGCGAGCCCTTTCTGTTCGAGCTCCCAGACGAACTGCAACCGTTCCGACAGGACCGCGGCAACATCGGGCTCAGCATCGTTGTGCCAGGTGGCATCGTAGGAGCGGACGTGGCCGTGAGCCAAATGGAGGGACCGGACCCGAACAACGTGACGTATTCTGCTTCCTTCAGCTTCCCCTCGACCGGATTCCTCGGGCTCGGAATCGGCGGCTCCGCCAGCTACTGGACCCAGGGAACCGACGACCGGGGCCTGTTCCTGTCTCCGGCGCTGACACGGTCATTCGGAAGGCTTGCGACACGGTTGATGTACCAACTCTACCGCACCGAGAGCGCCGATACGCCGATCCAGAGTCATACCGGTGATCTGTCGGTCACCTTTCCCCTCACACGGACTCTGTTCTCCACAGTTCGGCTCCGGACCCAGCGGGGCAACCTGCTGAGCAGCACCGGCGTGTTCACCAGCGTCTGGATGGCGTTTTGACCGGAAACGAACCCCTCGTTGTGTGGGCAGTCGGCCTTCTCCTGTTCTTGGCGGCTATGCTTCCAATTTACCGGCGCCAGCGCCGACTGGAGCGGCGCACCGAGGAGGCCGAGCGGATGGCGTTGCGTTACGGCCTGCACGAACCGGTCACCATGCATCCGGTCGTGAGCGCGGAAGCGTGTATCGGGACCGGCAATTGCATCCGCGCGTGTCCCGAGGACGTGGTACTCGGGATGCGCGGTGGTCAAGCGCACGTGGTGAGCCCCGCACGGTGCATCGGTCACGGCCTCTGCGAGCGGGTGTGTCCGGTAGAAGCGATTCAGCTCGTGTTCGGCACGGAGAAGCGCGGGGTCGCCATCCCGCGCGTCCGCGAGAACTTCGAGACGAATGTGCCCGGCATTTACATCATAGGTGAACTCGGGGGCATGGGGTTGATTCGAAACGCCTTCGAGCAGGGGCGGCAGTGCATCGCAGGGATCGCGCGGGAGGAGTGCCCCACACACGATGACCTGCTCGACGTCCTCATCGTCGGCTGCGGCCCTGCCGGTCTCGCCGCCTCGCTCGCGTGCCAGCACCATCGCCTCCGTTTCCAGACCCTGGAGAAGGAAGACATCGGAGGCACGGTGCGTTCCTATCCGCGCAAGAAGCTCGTCCTCACCAGTCCGGTGCAAATCCCTGGGTACGGCAAGCTGCGATACAGGGAGATCAGCAAGGAACGCCTGGTCGAAGTGTGGGAAGACGTCGTGCGGAAGACCGGGCTCGAGGTGAACCCCGGTGAGACGGCGAGTACGATCGAGCGGAATGCAGAGGGGTTTGTGGTCACGAGCGATCGGAATTCCTATCGCGCGCGACGCGTGGTTCTCGCCATCGGACGCCGCGGGATCCCCCGCAAGCTCGGGATCCCGGGCGAGGAGCTTCCGACGGTTGCCTACTCCCTCCGGGAGGCGGAAGCGTACGGGAACGACCGGATCGTCGTGGTCGGCGGCGGCGACTCAGCGGTGGAAGCCGCGCTCGCGCTTTCCGAACATGCCAGGGAAGTGAAGATATCCTATCGCCGGGAGCGCTTCTCGCGCATCAAGCCCGCGAACCTGGAACGGATCGAGCACGCCCTCGAGCGCGGGCTGGTCGATGTGCTGTGGTCCACCAACCTGATCGAAATCCGATCAGACCGCGTGATTCTCCGCGATCAGCACGGTGCCACGCGCACATTGCCGAACGATGCGGTGTTCATCTTTGCCGGAGGCGCGCTTCCAACGGCCTTCCTCCAGGCGTGCGGGGTGGCGATCGATACGAAGTTTGGTCAACCCTAGGGTACCGAATCGCCGAGCTCCGACCCATACAACGACGGGATGCGCTGGGCCCGGAACACGTACACGCCATCGATCCCGGTCAGCTCCCAGCTCCGCGCGCCGCTCGCCGTCGTCTCCACTACCCGACCCGCTCTGCCGAAAGAGACCAGGCCCTTCCCGTCCGTGTAGGCCTGGGTGGCGCCGCCCACCGGTGAGTGAGTCAGCGGGCCGTCGATGAACTCGAGGGTCAGAGTTGCCGTCATCGCGACCGGATCGATCCGGTAGCGAACGAGGCGGCTGGGAGCGAAGTCGCTGTTGTCAAGCAGCTGGATCTCCGGCCCCGGACCTACCAGCACCAGACCGTGCTGTCGCTCGAAGCTCCCCTTGGGGTCGTTCTGAATCGTGAACTGGTTGGCCAGTCCGCCGAAGCGCCACATCACCTCGCCGGTGGTGACGTTGATCTTGGTGATCTCACCCAGCTCGCGGAACGAGGCGATCAGGTTCCCGTCGGTATCCAACGCGAGCGCGTTCCCATGCGTCAAGTTGATCGCGTTGGCGGCAGCCACGTTCGTCAGCGCGTTGTCCGTGATGCTGAAATGGTCGAAGGAGTTCCACTCGAACAGCAGCTGCCCGGATGCGCTGTGGTGCTGGATCACGGTCCAGGTGACCAGCACGTTGTCCATGCCACCGACCGAGGTGAGATCCATGATCCGCGGATCATCGCACATGATCCAGTAATCGCCGCCGGCCAGCACGCGCATCTCGTGAAAGCGGGTCGGACGGTCTACGCAGATGAGGTTCCCGATCGTCTCGCCCCGCTCGTCCAGCACGCGGAACCCGGCGAGCGGATCGCTGGCATTGCTCAACGTGTACACGCCGTTCGGGTGCGGCTGAAAGTTGTTGAGGATGGGGTCCGGGGCGTGGAACCACCACACGGGCCGTCCATCGTTGTTGATGATCACCGCTCCTTCCGGGAGGGAGAGGGTGAGGAATCCGGGCGTCGGGTCGGCTCCGGATGGCGTGATATCCGGAATCCATCCCGGTCTGCTCCCGGAGTCGAACGACAGGGTGTCGACCGCTTCGATGAAGCCGCCTCCGACCAGGTTGACCTCGATCGAATAGCGACTGTTGGTCAGCAGCCCGAGCGCCGACGCGGTGACCACCGTGTCGCTGCCGAAAGCGTAGTCCGGCGTCGTTCTCGCGGAACTCCCCTCGCGCCAGAAGCGCAGAAAGGCGCTGTCGTAGCCCCGGGCCGTGACCCGGACGGCGGCGCTGACCGTGTTCGCCGAGCTGACCGACACCGTGGCCCCGTGGAAGACGGCGTCCGGCGGCGGACCTGTCGGCCCGGGATCGTCATCCCCGCACGCGGCGGCGACGACGGCGGTCAGAAACAGCAGGCAGTTGAGCAGACGAGACTTCACCGTATAACGCAGCCTTTCCAGCAGGGTGTCTTGCCGCCATCGAGTCGGAAGAGGGCGGGTCGTCCCCGGAGCCGGCAACCGCCGATCCCACCGGCCCGACTCCGCGTTTCCCACCCGGGAGAACGCACGGCAGGGTTTCAATCTAACACACCGCCCCGGATCAGGCTCGGTGGCCCGCCAGGTACCGGATGCGGTCGAGCTGCTCGGCGATCCGCTCCACCCGCGGTCCCAGGGACTCGAACAGGGCGGGCGACACCGGACCCGAGCCTCGCAGCCGGGTGGGCCCGCAGTCGAGCACGCGGGTGCGCCACATGGCGGCCCAGAACTCGAGCTGGCGATCGGTCGCCAGCCGCGCCGGATCGAGGCTGAAGTCGAGCTGCCGAGCCGCTTCCTGCACCATCTCGATCAGGCTCCGAAGCTCCTGGTCGAGCTGGTCGATCGCCAGCGCTTCGGCCTCCGTTCCGCCCCGCGGCCCCGCGAGCAGCTCTAGC
>CAZJXR010000199.1:2322-4693 GCA_964550085.1 uncultured Gemmatimonadota bacterium | reverse complement strand
GACGGCGAGCGGCGCGAACACGATGAGCGACGCGAGCTGGGTCCACCGCGACCCCGATGCCGACAGCAAAGAGCCCGCGGCCCCGAGCGCGATCAGAGCGGCGACCACCGTGGCGTGGGTCACCGGCCTCCGGGACGCGATCCGAGCCGCGATCGCCCCGCCGCCGAGGGCGAAGAGCGCTCCGACCACGATCGCGACGGCGCGGAAGGTCAGGCTGGAGGGTCCGTGCGGATCGACGCCGGTCGCCTGGAACAGGATGACGGCGGACAGGGTGAACAGCGCGTACCCGGCCACGACCCCGAGCACTCCTCTCAGCATGATCGACCTCCCTATTTCGAGGAGAGGACGAAGACGTTTCCGTCCGGATCCTTGAACACGGCCGAAGTGCCCCAGTCCGCCGTCTCGGGCTCTTGGACGAACTCCACCCCACGATCGGTCAGTTCGCGGTAGGTCGCATCGACGTCGTCGGCGAGGAAGGTGACGCCGGAGAAGGTGCCGATCCGATCCTCCTGTCCTTCCGGCGTGAAGAGGACGAGCTTGGTCTCAGCGCCGGGAATCCGCAGCTCGATCCAGCGCTGCGCATCGTTGAACGGCTGATCGGTCGCTACCTTGAAGCCGAGCTTTGCGGTGAAGAACGCGAGTGCACGGTCCTGATCGTGCACGGGAACGGTGGTGAACTTGACTCCCTTGATCACGGAATCCTCCTTACAGACAGGTAAGGCTCGGGTCGCGGTCACCCCCATGATGCCCGATTCGCGTCGTCCGACAAGGCGTGAATTGCCTGCTATGGCACTGATTTCCATACCTCGCACCGATGTCGAATACCGGACGCGGTCGACCACACCGCGGCGACACGCGAGGGACGCCGCATGATGTCCCTGGAAGTCGACACGTACGTGATCGATACGCTGATGGCTGACCTCGTCGGTCACGACCGGCAACCCGCCGCGTTCCTCGTGTACCTTTACCTGTGGCGCCACACGCGGGCGACGGGTCGCAAGCAGCGAGCGATCAGCCTGCGCGAGATCGCCGAGGGAACCGGGCTGTCGAAGAGAGCCGTGCAGTCCGCCCTCAACAGCCTCGTTCGACGCGAGCTGATCGGAGTGCGGCGCGCGTCGATCACCTCGGTCGCCAGCTACGCGGTGCATCGGCCGTGGCGGAGACAGGCTACCTCTAATTCGAGCGAGTAAAGCGATGCGAATCCCTCCCTTCGAGATGGAGCGCTGGCAGTCGCACTACGAGAACCGCGTGCGCTACAACCTGTCCGACAGCGGAGTCCATCCGCTGACCCTGAACGAGTTCCTCGAGCTGGCCGGCGTGGACGCCGGAGCGCAGTCGCTCGGCTACACGCAGACGAACGGGACCGAGCTGCTCCGCCGGCGGATCGCCGCCCTGCACCCCGGGTCCACCGAGTCGAACGTGGTGGTGACCAACGGCAGTGCCGAGGCGAACTTTATCGCCCTGTGGCGGCTGCTCGATGCGGGTGATCGCGTCGTCATCCTTACGCCGACCTACGGGCAGACGCCGGGGCTGGCCGCGGGCCTCGGAGCGCGGGTGGCGCGGATCGAGCTGGAGGAGAGCCTCGGCTGGCAGCCCGCGCCCGGCGCGGCGACCGAGAACATCACGCCGGACACGCGGCTCGTGGTGGTGACAAACCCCAACAACCCGACCGGGGCCTGCCTGAGCGACGAGGCGATGAACGAGATCGTCGAGGCCGCCGAAGCCGCCGGGGCGTGGATCCTGGCCGACGAGGTATATCGAGGCGCGGAGGTGGACGGTCGCGAGACCCGCTCGTTCTGGGGACGAACGGCTCGGGTCCTGGTCAGCGGCTCGCTGTCGAAGGCGTACGGATTGCCGGGGCTGCGACTCGGCTGGCTGGTGGGCCCGCATGCCGACATGGAGCGGTTCTGGGCTCGCAAGGACTACACGACGATCTGTCCGAGCGCGCTGTCGGACTTTCTCGGCCGCGAGGCGCTCCGTCCCGAGGTGCGGAGTCGCCTGCTCGTCCGCGCCCGCGAGCTGCTGCGCACGAATCGCGAGCGGGTGGCACGCATGGTCGAGGCGCTGGGCGACCAGCTCGCGTGGACGCCGCCGGCCGCGGGAGGCATCAGCTTCCTGAAGTACGCTGTAGCCTCCGGCTCGAGCGCCCTCGCCGAACGCCTCCGGGTGGAGCAAGACGTGCTGGTCGTCCCCGGCGACCACTTCGGCGTCGATGGGTACCTCCGCATCGGCCACGGGGCAGCGGCGGAGGAGCTGAAGCCGGCCCTCGGGAGGCTGGAGTCGTTCCTGACGGGGGCCGCGCGGCGCTCAGCCGAGACGGTCCCGCGGTGAGGTACAGAGGACGAGCGAACGAAACCGTGCAATGAGGTGC
>CAZJXR010000199.1:0-2312 GCA_964550085.1 uncultured Gemmatimonadota bacterium | reverse complement strand
GATCGAGCGAAGCCGTCTCCCGGTGAGGCGCAAGCGGGCCGAATCCTCCTCCCGGCGCGGATCGTACGTGTCCGTAGAAGAGCACCCGGTGCCGAGCGAGGACGATTTGAAGGCACTACTGGAACAGCTGGACGAGATCGAGACCATCAGCCCCGGGCGCCGCCTGTTCGGCTGGGGTGTGACCGGGGTGCTGCTCGGTCTCGCCGTCGCCGCCGTGGCCCTCGTGTTCGAGAGCTATTTCAGCGACGGTGACGGCGGTGGTGAGGCCCGACCGAAAGGCGATGCGGAGCCCGCCGGCAGGAAGGCGCGGGAGGGTGGCCGGCCGCCGCGAGCCACGGAGAGAGCGGGCGCCACGGAGAAGGCCACGCCCGTGCGGAAGGCGCCTGCGGGCAAAGCGGCGCCTGCGGGAAAAACCGGCGCGGCGGGCAGAGCGAGGGCCGCGAAGCCGAAGGCCGACTTCAAGGCGTACGTTGATCGCCTGCCTTCCCCGCTGCACGACCTGATGGTCGCTCTTGACGCAATGCTGGTCGGGCTCGGGTCCGACGTCCAGCGGGCGGTTCTCAAGCGCTACGTCGCCTACAAGCGGGGCGGGACGAACTTCGCCTGCGTCGCCGCCCGGCCGACGGCGGGCTCGATTCTCGTCTACCTTCGCCTCGAGCCACCCCCGTCTGCCGAGCGCCTTCCTTTCATGCGCGATGTGCGCCGCGTGGGCCACATCGGCACGGGTGACCTCGAGCTCCGGATCGCGGATCCCGGGGAGCTGGGGGCGTCGCGCGACTACCTGGCGCGGAGCTACGCGGCCGAGTAGCCGGCGTGACATCACGGGTTGCCGGCACCACGCCTCCGGTGCCCGCGTGACGGCCCGGGGGCGGTCGCGTAGGTTGGCACCATGCTTCGACTCCACCCCTACACCTACCACCGTGCGGCCACCGTCGACGAGGCGATCGCCCTGCTCGCGGAGCACGCCGGTGACGTCATGCCGATCGCCGGCGGCACCGACCTGGTGCCGAACATGAAGCACCGGCTGTTTACGCCTTCGCACCTGGTGGCATTGCGCAGTGTCGACGAGCTGCGGGGGGTCGAGGACGAGGGCGACGCGATCCGCATCGGGGCCTGCGTGACGCTGGATGCCCTGGCTCATCATCCGGTGATCATCGGACGATTCGCCTCGCTCGCCGCCGCGGCCGCCGCCATCTCGGGCCCGCAGCTGCGGCGCATGGGCACGATCGGCGGCAACGTGTGCCTCGACACGCGATGCACCTACTACAATCAGACCTATTTCTGGCGAAAGGCGCTGGGCTTCTGCCTCAAGAAGGACGGGGACGCGTGCCACGTGGTCAGAGGAGGCACCCGCTGCGTGGCCGCCCACTCCGCCGATACGCCTCCGGTGCTGATGACCGTGGGTGCGAGCCTGGAGATCGCCGGGCCGAGCGGCCGTCGCCGGGTGAGCATCGACGACTTTTTCACCTCCGACGGGATCTGGAATCGCCGCATGGAGCGAAACGAGCTGCTTGTCGCGGTGCGGATTCCGTATCCCGATCCGGCCACGCGACTCGTGTTCCAGAAGATGCGCGCCCGCAACGCGATCGACTTTCCGATTCTCAACCTCGCCGTCGCCGCGCGCCTGGACGACCGGGGACGAGTGTCGGCGATCGAGATGGTGGCCTCCGCCATGGGTTCCTATCCGCGGCGAATCGGGAAGATCGCGGAGACGGCGGTGGGGAACCCGCTCACCGCCAACGTGGTCGAGATGATCGCCCAGCAGGCGTTCCGCCAGTGCAAACCGCTCGACAACATCATCGACGACACGGAGTGGAGGCGCGCCATGGTGCCCGTCCTCGTGCGCCGCGCGCTGTCCGAGATAGCCGCCTGACAGGCTCCACCGGCGTCGACGCGGTCCTTAAGGCCCTGAAAATAAAGAGGGCCGCGTCGCGCTGACGCGGCCCTCCGAAACCTGGTTCGGGCGGCGAGTCCATTCCCCCGCCGACCGCCGCCTCCCGCCTCAGGTCTGGAACACGTACTCTCCGGGCAGGAGGATGTGCGTCACGAAGTCGAACACTTCGCCGAGCACCTCGCCGATTTCTTGGAGCGCCGCGATCTCGGCTTCCGTCAGCTCGGTCCCATCCGGCCGGGTGAAGGTCGGGTTGTCCGGCGTGCCACCGACCAGAACCACCACCGTCCCGTTGTGCGACATCGATCCCTCGAGCGTGTCCAGCCCGAACGTCGCGGTCAATGTCACCGTGTCCGTTCCGTTGCTGATCGCCATGCTGACGGTCATCGAAGTCGGATCATCGCCGCCGTCGAGCGAGAAC
>CAZJXR010000198.1:0-4727 GCA_964550085.1 uncultured Gemmatimonadota bacterium | reverse complement strand
TCATATGGCGGTGAGCCGGGTCGCGGAGTACCGGGCCGATCGGGTCGGGGCCGAAATCTCGGGTCGTCCGCTCGACCTCGCGCGCGCGCTCGAGGACCTCGAGCGGCAGTCGCGGCGCATCCCGATGCGGGTGAATCCGGCGGCCGCGCACCTGCCGATCGTGAACCCGCTCGCCGGAGGGAGCGGCGCAGCCTTCGCCTCGCTGTTCCGCACCCACCCCCTGACCGAGGAGCGCGTCCGCCGACTCGAGGAGATGGCGCGGCGCGGTGTCTGAGGTCCTCGTCGGCAACCCGGATCGCTACATCGTCCTCGTAAACCCGAAGGCGAGCGGCGGACAGCCGAGCGCGCTGCGGCGACGGATCGCCGCCGCCTTCGCCGATCGGGGCGTCCACTTCGACATCTATGAAACGTGCAGCGCGGCCCATACCTACCAGGTCGCCCACGAAGCGGCCGCGGCCGGGTGCAGGGCGGTGGCTGTGGCCGGCGGTGACGGCACGGTAGCGCAAGCGCTGCGCGGAACGGCGGGCACCGAGGTCCCGGTGGCCATCCTTCCGTTCGGGACCGGGAATCAGCTCGCGGTCAACTTCGGGATTCCCGCCTCGCTCGAGGGGGCGGTGGATGTGGCGGTGGGCGGGGTGATCGAGCGCATCGACCTCGGCCGGATCGGCTCGGAGTACTTCGCACTCATCGCCGGCGCCGGCCTCGACGCCGAGGTAATCGCGGGCGCGACGGAGGAGCTCAAGCAGCGGCTCGGATTTGCCGCCTACCTGTACAGCGGCCTCATGAACGTGATCACGCCCCAGCGCGCCGACTTCCGGATCGCGGTCGACGATCACGAGCTGGAGGTGACCGCGACCATGGTGCTGCTGGCCAACGTCGGCCAGCTCGCCGCCGGTTCGCTCCCGGTCGAACTGACGGTCGGACCGCGGGTGTCGTTCAGCGACGGCCTCATCGACGTGTGCATCTACGCTCCACGCAACCTTCCCGAGATGGCGCGCATGGTGTGGCGGGCCGCCCGCCAGCAATTCGCCGGCGACGACCGGACCGTGTTCTTGCAGGGAAAGAGTATCCGGCTGGAGGCCGATCCGCCGGTCGCCGTCCAGATCGACGGCGAGCCGCGGGGCGAGACACCGATCGAAGCAGAAGTCGTCCCGCTCGCGGGCCGAATCCTGGTTCGCGGGTGACGGCCGGTTCGCCAGACCCCGTCGCAGCCGGGGCCGACCCGGGGATCGGCGCCGACCCGGGGACCGTCGTCGACCCGGGAACCGTCGTCGACCTGGAAACCGCCATCCGCTTCGGCGTATCGCCCACCCTGCTCGAGCGGATTGCCGAACAGGTCGGGACGCCGGCCTACATCTACGACGCGGAGGCGCTGGACGCGGGCGCTCGGCGCTGGGTCGCCGCCGCCGGAGCGCCCGCGCAGCTCCACTTCGCGGTCAAAGCCAACTCGAACCTCGCCGTGCTCGAGCGTCTCGCCCGGCACGGAATCGGCTTCGAGGTCGGAACCGAGGGCGAGTACGCGCGCGCGCGCGCCGCGAGGATCGCCACGGACCGCATCCTGTTCGGTGGCGTGCCGAAGAGCGAGGCGGAGGTGGCGCTCGCCCTCCGCGAGGGGACGGCGCTTCTGGTGCTCCAGGCGGAGCACGAATTCGGTGCCGCCGTCCGCCACGCCACGCCCGATGCGCCCGCCGCGGTGGCGGTGCGGGTGCGGCCGGGCATCCGGGCCGGGGCGCACCCGTCGCTCGAGACGGCGGTGCGGGATGCAAAGTTCGGGGTCGAGCCGGAAGAGGTTCCGGCCGTGTGGGAGCGGCTGGCCGCGGCTCCCGGACTCGAGGCGCGCGGGCTGGCCGTCCACCTCGGGTCGGGCGTCGACGGCCCCGAGCCGTACGTACGGGCGCTCGGGGTGCTGCTATCGCTCGTCGAGGAGCTCGCGGACGGGGACAGTCCGGTGCGAGAGCTCGACCTCGGGGGCGGGCTGGCCATCGACTACCGGAGTGACGCGGACCCCGATCCCGGCGAGCTGGTGCGCCGCGTCCGGGCCGAGCTGGGCAACCGCTCCCTCATAGTTCGCTTCGAGCCGGGGCGCTCCATCGTGGCCCGGGCCGGCGTGCTGCTGACCCGGGTCCTCTACCGCCGCGAGCGCGGCGGGCGACCGGCGCTCATCTGCGACGCGGGCCAGAACGACTTCGCCCGCTACGCCCTCTATCGGGCCTTCCACCGCATCGAGCCGCTCGACGGCCGGCTGTCGGGTGATCCGGTCGTCGATGTGCTCGGTCCCACCTGCGAGTCTGGCGACGTGCTTGGTGTCGAGCGCCGACTGGCGCACGTGCAGCCGGGCGAGCTGCTCGCTCTCCGCGATGCGGGGGCGTATGGCTTCGTCATGACCTCGAACTACAACACGCGTCCGCGCCCCCCGGAGGTGCTGGTCGAGGGTACGGAGTGGTTCGTGGCGCGTCCGCGGGAGAGGTTCGAGGATCTGTGGCGCGGAGAGGCGGTGCCGCCCGGCGGCGCGTAGTTGCCCCGACCAAGCGGACGACGCGGAGATACCCGCGGCGGCTCGTGTGGTGCTTCGCCCGCCCTCGAGACTTGATCGTCGCTGCTCGCCGCGGCTAGCATAGCCGTCTATGGCCGCGACGCACCCGGCGGGCGGCGACGAGGGCGGGACCCTTGTCGTGCGAGGCGCCCGCGAGCACAATCTCAAGAACGTCGACGTCGACATCCCCCGCAACCGGCTGACGGTCGTTACCGGCCTGTCGGGCTCCGGCAAGTCGTCACTCGCCTTCGACACCGTGTACGCCGAGGGCCAGCGCCGCTACGTCGAATCGCTCTCCACCTATGCGCGCCAGTTCCTCGGCGTGATGGAGAAGCCCGACGTCGACCGCATCGAAGGGCTCTCTCCCGCCATCGCCATCGAGCAGCGCACCGCCGGCCGCAACCCTCGCTCCACCGTCGGCACCATAACTGAGGTGTACGACTATCTGCGTCTGCTGTGGGCCCGGGCGGGGACTCCGCACTGTCCGAACTGCGGGCGGCCGGTTCGTCGGCAGAGCGCCAGCCAGATCACGGACCAGATCCTCGGCTGGCCGGCCGGAACGCGGATCGAGGTGCTGGCGCCGCTGGTCCGGGGCCGGAAGGGGGAGTTCCGCGACCTGTTCGAGCAGGTGCTCCGCCAAGGGTTCATCCGGGCGCGGGTGGACGGCGCGCTGGTCGAGCTGGCCGATCCGCCGAAGCTGAAGAAGAGCGCCAACCACGACATCTCGGTCGTCGTCGATCGCCTCACGGTCCGCTCCCGCGACGCCGACCGTCTCGCCGATTCGCTGGAGACGGCGCTCCGCATGTCGGCGGGCACGGTGCAGGTGGATGTCACCCGAGCTGACGGAGAGGTCGAGGCGCACCTGTTCAGCGAGCGCTACGCCTGCGCGGTGTGCGAAGTGAGCATCCCGGAGCTCGAGCCCCGCCAGTTCAGCTTCAACTCGCCGTACGGGGCCTGTCCCGCCTGCGACGGGCTCGGGGTGCGGCGGGAGCCGAACCCGGAGCTCGTGGTCGGCGGCGACCAGATCTCGATCCTGGAAGGGGTAATTCTGCCGTGGGGATCACCCACCGGCCGGCTGCGCCGCGACATCCTCCCGCGCGTGGCGGCGACGCACGGGTTCGAGCTCAACCAGCCGTGGGGCAAACTCACCGAGGAGCAACGCGCCGCCCTGCTGCACGGAGATCCCCGCCTCGATTGGGAAGGGGCCCTCGCGCACACCCAGCGGCGCTACCTGGAGACGGACAGCGACACTGTGCGGCACAGTCTGGCCGAGTACATGGAGGCGGTGTCGTGCACCGAGTGCGGTGGAGGGCGCCTGCGCGCCGAGAGCCGCGCGGTGACGGTCGAGGGTCGCCGGATCACCGACATCGTGGAGCTGCCGGTCGACCGGGCGCTCGAGCTGTTCCAGTCGATGCTCCAGGACGGCGACGGAGCGTCGCGCCGCGATCTCGAGGTTACCGGGCCGATCCTGAAGGAGGTGCGGGACCGCCTCCGCTTCATGAGCCAGGTCGGGCTCGGCTATCTCACCCTCGGCCGCTCCGCCGAGACCCTGTCCGGCGGCGAAGCGCAGCGCATCCGCCTCGCCACCCAGATCGGCAGCCGGCTGGTCGGCGTCCTGTACGTGCTGGACGAGCCGAGCATCGGTCTCCACCCCTCGGACAACGGCCGCCTGCTCGAAACCCTCGAAGCGCTCCGCGACCTGGGCAACACGGTGCTGGTGGTCGAGCACGACGAGGAGACGATTCGGACCGCCGATCATGTGGTCGACATGGGGCCGGGCGCCGGCCGCCACGGCGGTCGAGTGGTGGTGTCTGGCAGCCTGCCCGAGTTGATCGCCAGCCCCGAGTCGCTGACCGGGGCGTACCTGCGGGGCGATCGGCGGATCCCGGTGCCGTCGAAGCGCCGCCGGCGGCGGCGCGGCCACGAGCTGGTGGTGCGGGGCGCCAGCCAGCACAACCTGAAGAACATCGACGTGGGCTTTCCACTCGGCACCTTCATCGGCGTGACCGGGGTGTCCGGCTCGGGCAAGTCGACGCTGGTCGAGGAGATCCTGTATCGGCGCCTCGCCCGCGAGCTGTACCGCTCGCGCGCGCTTCCGGGCGCCCATGCCGGGATCGAAGGGCTGGACCGGATCGACAAGGTGATCGACGTGGACCAGAGTCCGATCGGCCGCACCCCCCGTTCGAACCCGGCC
>CAZJXR010000197.1:0-4748 GCA_964550085.1 uncultured Gemmatimonadota bacterium | reverse complement strand
CGGCAGCCCCAGGAATCAGGGACGAACCGCGCAGAAGTGCCCCCCCGCCACCTTGTCGGGGCCGCCGCTCTCCCAGGTGCCGTTGAAACCCTTCTCCCCGACCCCGTATACCCGGAGCGCCGTGTAGGCGCCGTCGAAGCGGAGCTGGTCCAGCCGGTTGGTGAGCGCCCCGACACGGATCACCACCCGGGTCGTCGCCTCGTCTCCCGCCCGTTCCGTCCACTCGAACACCATGACGCCCGGCGCGTCCGGAGCGATGGCGGCCGGATCGCCCGTGTCCACCGCGCCGACGAGAGTCGGGTCGAGGGTGGTCGCTCCGTACAGGACGGGCGGCGGCCCCACCGTCGTAACGGGCGGCTCGTGATATGCGGTGAGCCGGAGCGCGCCCTCGGCCCGCTCGACGGTCTGTCCGTCCCCGCTCGCTATCAGGATGAGTGTGTACTCGCCAGCCAGCTCGGCCGCCGACACGTCCTCCGCCATCTCGTCGGCCGGAGGCTCGCACATGGTCAACGCCTCGTCGTGCATGACGGCGTGCGTCGAGTCGACCGCTGCCGTCGCCTCCCCGTTTCCGCCGGGTGAGTTCCCGCTACAGGCGAGCCCGATCGCAGCCACCAGAGCGGCGGCGGAGCCGAGCGCGAGCGAGCGCCCCTCCGCCCACCGCGCCATCGCCCCCCGCCCCATCGCTGGCGGCTCCATTGCCCACGGCTCCATCGTCAACCGCCCACGCTTCGGATCACGTCAGCGAATCCGGGTGATCTGACCGCGCGGTGAGACGAGCATCACCGGGCCGTCGTCGATGTCGTTCAGCAGCACGACCTGGTTCGCCGCCTGCCCCTGGAGGACGATGCTGAAGGTCGGGTTGTAGGCGTCCGCCTGACCCGGGTCGACCGCGTACCCGATGTCCTCCATCGACTCGATGGTCAGGATGCTGAGCGGGTTGGCGCCGATTCCCACCTGCGTCGTCATCAACTCGTTGTTGAACACGCTCTCGCGCCAGTGCCCGTCCACGCTTCCCTGCCCGAACTGGCAACGGTCGTTCTCGATCGGCACCCGCGCCCCGCCCGTGTAGGGGGTGCCGCTCGCCGTCTCGAGCGCCATCATGGCCGCGATCGCCTCCGGCCCGGTGAAGTGGGTGTCGGGCTCCGAGCCGCACGAGCTGCCGAGCGACGGGCTCTGGAGGTAGCCCATCTCGAACCAGTCGGGCCCGAAGCCGAGCACGTGCCCCATCTCGTGCACGATCACCACCTCCAGGAGGCCGAGCGCCTCGATAAGGGCGAGGTCGGCGGTGTCGAATCGCATCCCGCCGAGCAGGGGCAGATCGCCCGGCTGCGCAGTGCCGGGGGTGCCGAAGTCCCGGGTTACGCATGGCCCGGCCGAGCCGAGGACGCCGGCGGGCCCGTCGATGGGCTCGAAGGCGAGGTAGATGATCACGTCGTCCACCGTCTCGCTGAACGGCGGCACGTCCGCACCTCCGCAGGTGAACGCCGAGGTCCACGTGAACGGTAGGGACGGAAGGTCCCCGGTGATGATCGCCTCCCAGCGCGCCCGCGCGTTGGCCACCGCTGCCTGCTGCGCCGCGTTCAGCGTTACCCCCTCCGACAGCCGCACGATGAGGTCGTAGCCGCCCGGGTTGTCCGCCGGCGTCACGTTCACCAGCACGACCGCCATGTCCGTGCGCGCGTTCGAGTCGGTGGCGGTGGCGGTGACGGTGTGCATCCCGTCGGAGAGGACGGTCGAGAAGGACTCGCCCGTTCCGATCTGACCGTCCACGTTCGACGTCCACACGATCGATGCGCCGGTCAGCGTGCCGTCCTCCGGATCGGTGGCCGTCGCCTGGAAGCCCACGTTGGCGCCGCTGCCGAAGGCGGCGGGCTGCCCGACCCCGCCCGGAGTCGGCGCGTCGATGGTGATCGAGGGCGGATTGTCTCCCGCGGCCGGATCGATGGTGAAGTCGATGCCGGCCGTGCCGGTCGCACCGTGTGCATCGGTCGCCGTCAGGGTGATGGCGTGCGTGCCGACCGACAGGGTGGTGCTGCTGAACGACCCGCCGCTCCCGATCGGTCCGTCGAGGTTGGAGCTCCACTGGAGACTGGCTCCGGTGAGCGGCCCGTCTTCCGGATCGGATCCGCTCCCGCTGAACTGGACCGGACTGCCGGGCTGCGCCGAGCCGCCGTCCGTCGGCGATGTAATGGAGGCGGTCGGCGACTGGTTCGCCTCCACCATCACCCCGACGCTTGCCGTCCCGGTGGCGCCATCTCCGTCGGTCGCGGTCAGGGTGACGGTGTGCGACCCGGCTGTGAGTGTGCTGGTGCTGAACGACGCTCCGGTGCCGATCTCGCCGTCGCGGTTCGACGTCCACACGAGCGCGCCGCCGCTCAGAGTGCCGTCCTCTGGGTCGGTGGCCGAGCCCTCGAAGCTCACAGAGGTGCCTTCCATCACCGAGGACCCGTCTGCCGGTGCGGTGATCGAAGCGGTCGGCCCTTCGTTGGGTGGCGGCGGAGGCGGACCGGTGTTGCTGCGGCCCGGACAGCCGCTCACAACGGCGACCAGCGCCACGACGAGCGGTGCAAAAAGTTTCGAGCTCGAGAGCATTCGCTTCATCCCATCCTCGTGATGCCCGCTCATCGTCGATCTCTCGCTGTCTAACCCTGCGTCTGGCGTCCTGCAAGACTCGGCGATCGGAGCGGTCTCGAGTCGACGCGGCCGCCCGTCGGTATCCGTGTATCGGGGTGAGGGGGGGCAAGTCCCGGACCAGTTCGGGCCGGGCGCGGTACGGGCGAACGTACCCGCACCGACCGCCACTGTGCCACGCGCCGCAACGACGACTGTGCCATGAGCACCGACGCCCGCCGAGCCGGGAATCTGGAGGGTGGTGCGGCAGAACGATCGGCCCTAACCTGACGCATGGCCGAACCCGCGTCCTTTGTTCTCGTCGCCAACCGGCTGCCCGTGCGCTGGGACGCCGACACCGGGAGCTGGGAAGCCAGCCCCGGAGGATTGGTGAGCGCATTGACGCCGATCCTGCGCGAGCGCTCCGGGGTGTGGGTGGGGTGGACGGGCCTTCCCGACTTCGCGCCGGACGATTTCGAGCACGCGGGAATCGAACAGTCCACCGTCCGACTCAGCGTCGACGAGCTGGAGACATATTACCTCGGGTTCTGCAACGGCACCCTGTGGCCGCTGTATCACAACGCGATTCGGAGCCCCGAATTCCATCGCCACTGGTGGCGGCCCTACCATACGGTGAACCGTCGGTTTGCCGCACGGACCGCCGAGCGCCTGACGCCGACCGGCGTGGCCTGGGTGCAGGATTACCAGTTGCAGCTGGTCCCGGGAGAGCTGAGACGGCTCCGGCCCGAGGCGACCATCGGCTTCTTCCTCCACATCCCCTTCCCCCCCATCGAGCTGTTCGCCTACCTTCCGTGGCGGACGGCGATCCTCGAGGGTCTGCTCGGGGCCGACGTGCTCGCCTTCCAGACCCGCCAGAGCCTCGGCAACTTTCGGGACTCGGCACTCCGTTACGCGAACGCGGAAGCGGATGGCGACGGCCTTCGCTTCCACGGCCGGAGCATACGACTCGAATGGGCCCCGATCGCCATCGACTCGCAGAAGTTCGCACGGCTGGCCGCCTCGCCGGAGGTCGGCCGGCTGGCCGACAGCCTGCGCGCCAACCTCGGAGCCGACAAGCGGGTGATCCTCGGAGTCGATCGTCTCGACTACACGAAGGGAATCGACATTCGGCTGCGGGCGATCCAGGCGTTCTTCGAGTGCTGTCCTACCGAGGCGCGTCGGTGCGTGTTCCTCCAGATCGCAGTTCCGAGCCGGGAGGAGGTGCTGCAATACGCTCGCATGCGCGAGCAGGTGGAGCGGCTCGTCGGCCACATCAACGGCGACTTCGGGGCCCCGGGTTACACGCCGGTCACCTACATGTACCGCAATCTTCCCGTAGACGAGCTGGTCGCCTGCTACCGGACCGCCGACCTCATGCTCGTCACCCCGCTCGCCGATGGCATGAACCTGGTGGCCAAGGAGTACGTCGCCTCCCGGTTGGACGACGACGGCGCCCTGGTGCTGAGCGAGTTCGCCGGCGCCGCCAACGAGCTGGATCAGGCGGTGTTGGTGAATCCGACCGACATCGATGGCCTCGCCGCGACCTTGCAGGTCACGCTTCGCATGCCCGATGCCGAGAAGCGCGCGCGCATGGCCTCGTTGCGTGCGCAGGTGCGCGACAACACCATCTTCGACTGGTCGAGGCGTTGCATGGAAACACTCGAGGAGGTCGGGGCGGCGGCCACTTGACGGTCGCTCGGTGAGCGAGGCGCGCGGGTCCATCCCTCGCGCCGTTGCGACGGCGCTGGCTCGCGTCGCCCGGAGGCGCGTGCTTCTGGTCGCCAGCGATTTCGACGGCACGCTCTCACCGATCGTCGAAGACCCGCACTCGGCCACGGCCGACCGCCGCGCCTGCACCGCGCTCACGGAACTTTCCCTTCTCCCCCGCACGCACGCCGCAATCGTTTCGGGACGGGCGGTCGACGACCTGGTGGCGAGGGCACCGGTGGGACCAGCTGTCGCCCTCATCGGGAGCCACGGAGCCGAGCGAGGAGGATCAACCCGAGGCACTGCGACCGGTGGTTGGACGGCCAGCGGCAGGGCCGGTCCGGATCCGGCGGTGCGGCAACGGATCGAGGATCTGGCCGCAGAACTGCGGGAGATCAGCAACACCTTCCCCGGCGCCGTCGTCGAGCGCG
>CAZJXR010000196.1:4442-4776 GCA_964550085.1 uncultured Gemmatimonadota bacterium | reverse complement strand
CTACCTCGTCCGGAAAGCGAGCGCCTGCGGCGGACGAGGACGAGTCGCCGGCGCAGGCGGTGTCCGGCCCCTCGCAAAGAAGCGCCCGCTGGGGCTTTCAGCCACCCGCTAGGGCACCAGCGTCTGCTCTTCCTCCTCCACTTCGACGATCCACAGACCCGAGTTCATATCGGAGGCGTAGACGAGGCCCTTGAACGGCTGCGGCCCCCAGGTCATGGTGTGACGCGCCGTGATCCCTTCCTCGTCTTCGGTCATGTACCAGCCGATCTCGCGGCCCTGACGGTACAGGTCACCGCGCAGCAAACGGGCAAAAACCTCACCCGTCGTGACGAGT
>CAZJXR010000196.1:0-4432 GCA_964550085.1 uncultured Gemmatimonadota bacterium | reverse complement strand
ACAGGTCACCGCGCAGCTCGCCCGAGATATCGACGATCCGGAGGCCGCCGTTGTAGTAGGCCACGTACAGGCGATCGTCCTCCACCCACAGGTTGTGCGTGCCGGCCTCCGGCACTTCGTAGCGCGCGACTTCGTGCGGATGCTCGATATCGGTGACATCGATCACGTGCACGTAACCCCGCGGGCCGTTGATGCATTCCTGGCAGCCGAAGATTTCGTCGCCCAGGAAGACATAGTTGCCGTACCGGATCGCGTGGTGAGTGTTGCCGAAGGTCTCGGCACCCACCTGCGCCCTCGACTTGAACTGCGAGACGAACTGCGGCTCCGTCGGGGTGCCGTCCTTGATGCCGGCGCCCACGTCGAGAACGACCAGTCCGTCATCCCAGTAGCTGAGATAGGCGAGCCCGTCCTTTACCATCACGTCGTGCACGTACTTGTCCTCGTTCTCGAGTCCCCAGCGCCCCGCCGCCACTGGAGCGGCCGGATCGGAGATGTCGATGATGTGCACGTCCCGAGTGCCGTCGTTGATCGCGTACACGTAGTCACCCTCGATCCACGTGTTGTGGATGCCTGCCGTGAGCCCCTCGGTGAAGCTGGAGATCACCGTCGGGTGCGCGGGGTCGGCAATGTCGAGGATGACGATTCCGTTCTGGCGATTCGATGCCCCTTCGCGCGTGATCACCGCCAGGGTCGCGTCGGCGTTGATCTTTACGTCGTTGACGACGCGGGCGTCGACCACCACCGAATCGGTGATCACCGGATTGCCAGGATCGCTCACGTCCCAGGCGAACATCACGTGGCCACCGACGCCGCCGGCGTGGGTACCGGTGTACACGTAGTCGCGACCGTCGTTGCCCTCGAACACCCACAGGTCCGACGTGTTGTGGTCCTCATTGACGATTCCGTGCGCGATTAGCTTGACCGGTCGGCGCGGCTTGCGCGGCGTCGTCACGATCTCGGTCGAGGCCGACAGGCTGCCGACCGTCGCCGTGATCCGATACTCGCCCGGAAGGTCGGCAACGAAGCTACCGTCCTGCTCGATGTGCGCGCTGCCCCGCGGCTGGCCTGAAACCCCGGCCGCGGTCCACTCGATCGCGGCTCCCTCGACCGGTCGGTTCCGCCGATCTCTCACCATGGCGCTGAAGTGGGTCACATCGCCCACCTGCAGCTCGGTGTCCTCGGGACTGACGTCGAGGCTGGACACCGGGTTCGGAATCACGCCCATCTCGACGCTCTCGCTCACGCCTTCCGAGGTCGCGGTGATCACCACCGTCCCCGGAGCGATCGCTTGCAACACGCCGGTCGAGCTGACCGTGGCGACGTTTGCGTTCGAGGAGCTCCACGCGATCTCGGCGTCGGGGCGGTAGCGAACTTCCGAGTAGGCTTTCCCGATCAGCGGCACCCGTGTCCCGGCATAGGCCTCCACGTTCTCCGGCACCTCGATCTCGATTCGCTGCACCGGGAGCGGCAACACGGTAAAGCGCACCTGGGCGGTGATCCAATCCATCTCGTCGCCCTCGGTCGGCTTCTGGATGCCGGCCCACAGCGTGCCCTCACCGGGCTCGGTACCGGTGAGCTCGACGCCGCGGATGGACGCCACTCGACCGCGGACGAACTTGCGGATCTGGACGCGCTCGACTTCCTGGCCGGCTTCATCGAGAGCCACGATGTGGAGCTCGGCAGTCTCGCCCACCATGATCGTCAAGTCCGTGGGCTGAATCTCGATCGTCGCCACCTGCAGGGCGGCTTTCTGCGATGGTGTCAGCGGGCGAGGAGGCGTGTCAGCAACATCCGCATCTGCCGCGGCGGGCGGAGCGCTCTGTTCCGCGTCGCCGGCGGGGGCGTCCTGTACGGTCGTCTGCGCGCTCGCACAGGCTGTCAGAGCCAGGAGCGAGAGCGTCAGTACTGTTCGAGTCATGCTACCTCCAAATGATTGCTGCCGATCCGACGAAGGGGCCTCGGTCGTTGGGCGGATGCGGCCCGGGGTTCAACACCCGGTCGGGCACACTCGCTTAGCGGCTCGCGGGCGGAGTCGAAGATAGACCTTCACGACTCGGGGGGAAACCGTGGTCGCTGGCCAGAGCGGGACGCGCCAGCCACGAGTTGATGCCGATGAACAGGGCCAGTGCCGCACCCCACTGTACAAGCACGGTTCCGACGTTGAATGAGGAGATCGGCGTGAACGTCGCTCCCAGATTGGCCGGATCGACGGCCTGATAGAGCCACCACGCCATGAGCACCACCGCTTCGACGGCTACCAGCCCGATCACCACGTTCCACCAGCGACCGATGACGATATCGTTGCTCTCGCCGTTGATGAAATGGCGTCGAAAGCGATCGGCTCCGTACCGCAGCACGCAGAAGGCGAAGAAGAAGCCGGAGAGCATCAGACCCACGCCCCACACCCAATCCTGGTTCCGGAAGAACTCGATCCACAGGGCCGAGGGAAGACCGAACAGGAATCCCGCCAATCCGACGATGGTGATGGCTCGCCGCCGGGAGAGTCCGTGGTCGATCAGTACACGCGAAGCGAGCTCGATCATGGCGATGAGACTGCTCCAGGCGGCCACGACGAGGGCGAGGAAAAACAACACCATGAACAGGTTCCCGAGCGGCATTCGACCGAACAGCTGCGGGACCCAGATGAAGGTCAGGCCCTCGTTTCCCGCTCCGACGATCTGATCTGCCGCCCCGGGCATGATCGCGAACACCGTGCACAGCACCATGATACCGGCCAGCAGGGATACCGAGTTGTTGCCGAAGCCGAGCAGGAACGGGTTGAGCGCAATGTCTTCGCCGCGTCGGAGGTACACAGCGTAGGCGACGATCAGACCCCAGCCCGCCCCCGTGTCCCATGCGTTCTGGGTCAGCGCCTCGAGCCACACCCGCGCGTCGAGCAGGTCGCCCCAATCAGGCGTGAACAGGAACGCCAGGCCCGCCTCCGCTCCATCGAGGGTGACAGCGCGAAGGGCGAGCACGATGACCAGGATCAGCAGGCTCGGCATCAGAACCCGGGCCGCGCGCTCGATGCCCCGCACTCCCCGGGCAACGACGGCTACGCCCAGCCCCATGGAGATTGCATGCGTGAACACGGCCGTCGGCGAGCCCACGTATCCCTCCCAGAACCCCGTCGCCGCTTCTTGCGAGGTCATCGGGACGCTGCTCGTGATCGCGCCCCACAGGTAGCGGATCGTCCACCCCATCACGACCGAATAGTAGAACATGATCGCGGTGGCGGTGAACGCGACCCACGCTCCCATCCACGCGAAGCGGGGGCCACACAACGTCACCAGCGCGCCGATCGGACCTCGGCGGGTGTTCTTGCCGAGCGCGAACTCGACCAGGATGAGGGGCACGGACCAGAGCAGAAGAAACACCACCCACGCCACCAGGAACGAGCCGCCCCCGTTGGAGGCGGCGATGCGGGGGAACCGCCAGATGTTGCCCGTCCCCACCGCCATGCCGAGCATGACCAGCATGGCGCCCCAACGCGAGGAGAACCGATCGGTCGACATCAGGCCGACGCTTCCGCGCCGAGGCTCGCATCGATCCACTCGAGGATGAGGCGATTGAAACTTCCGGGCATGGACACGTGCGAACAGTGGCCAGTTCCCGGCACGATCTCGTACCGTGCACCGGGGATCCGGGCCGCGATCTCCATGGCCCATTTCGCCGGCACGTAGTGGTCACGCGGTCCTTTGACCACCAGCGTAGGAGCCTCGATGGTCGGAAGCTCCGGAAGCAGGTCGATCGACTTGAGCATCTCGACCCGACGACTCGACACGCGCGGCGACACCGTGCGGGGGCCGGTCCAAAAAGTGTAGTCGATCACGTTCGCGCTCCCCGGGGAGTCGTCGTAGACCCACACCCCCGCCTCACTCCATAGACGGGCCAGCAGCCTGCCGGCGCCTGTCGGCAGGTATCGCGTGGTCGCCATGGCGATCGGCACCAATCCCGTGCGATTGAGACCGACGTGCTCGTACGAGACGCGGGCGAGCGGATTGGCGAGCACCAGACCGCGTACCAGCTCGGGGAACAAGGCGGCGAAGTTGATGGCGATGGCGCTCCCCAGGCTCTGACCCAGCAGGATCACCGGGCCGGTTTCGAGGGTTTCGATCAGTTCGAGTACGTCCTGAGCGAACCGGTCGAACGTATCATCGGGCTGAAAGCTCGCTCGAAGGTCGGCACACACGACACGGTGTCGGGTCGAGAAGGCGGGCACCTGATATCGAAACGTCTCCTTCATCCCGTCGGCGCCCGGAAGCAACAGCATCGGGTCTCCACTTCCGAAGTCGATGAGTGACACGCTCTCGCCGTCCGAGTATTCGATCGTGTGCTCGGGCAGCAGGGCGCCGTGAGCGTCGCGGACGCCGGGACGCACGAGACCGAGCGCCAGATTGCGGCGCCGCATATAGCCGAGGTAAGTGCCCAC
>CAZJXR010000195.1:0-4797 GCA_964550085.1 uncultured Gemmatimonadota bacterium | reverse complement strand
GGGCGACCCATCAGCGCGTCGCCGAGGAGGACCAGGCCCACGATGGCGAGCCCGCCGAACAGCAGCCCGAGCCCCTCCATGGTCGGGTGCACCGGCATGCCGAGGACCCGCGTGCCCGCCAGCAGCACCGTCCACGCCAGGTTCGTGTAGGAGCGCTTGAAGGGATCGTTCGCCGTGTCGAGCGTTTCCACGTGGTCTGTCATTGTGTCACCTCCTCGGGCGCGTCACCTGTTGCTCCAGCCGGGTAGCGAAGGTGACGCGCACGGCGCCCGCCGCCTGGAGCTGTTCGGTAATCCCGTTGATCTTCAGGTACGGCACGTCGCGGTCGCCGCGCACGGCCACCACCAGCTCCCGGTTCTGGGCGTAGATCGGACGAACAACGGATGCGATGTCCGACTCCGCTATGAGCTGGTCGTTGATGAACACGCTCCCACTCTCCGTCACCCAGACGTGCAGGATATTCTTGCGTTTCTCGTCGATCTTCTTGGTGGCTTCCGCTTGTACCCACTCGATCTCCTGCTTCCGCTCCTTGCGGAACACGGTGGTCACCATGAAAAAGATCAGCAGCAGGAACGCGATATCGGCCAACGACGACGACGGGATGTCGCCACTGGCGCGTGACTTGCGTTTGAATGCGTGTGCCATCGGTCGCTATTCCAGCATCTGCAGGGAGATCCGCTCCGCGCCGGCGAGTTTGACCTCGTCCAGCACGTTGACCATGTGCCGATACGCGGCCGCGGGATCCGTTTTGATGGCGGCGATCAGGTTCGGATTCGCGGCCAGCTCCTGACGCAAGATTCCCTCTACCTGGCGGTGGTGTACGACCTGTTCCTGCTCGCTCTCGCCGCGCTTGACGACCACCGACCCATCCGGCTGCACGAGGAGAAAGAGCAGGTTCTTGGCCGACACTTCCTGCTCCTCCGTCTGCTCCGGGAGGACGATCGGGAGGCCCTTCTCTTCGTTGAATACGGTGGTAGTGAGAAAGAACACGAGGAGCAGAAACGCAATATCCGCCATCGAGGCGGTGGGGATCTCATCCGACACGCGTTCTTTGCGGCTCAGGATCGGCATAGTCTCAGCCCCTCTCGCGATGCCTGACTTCCAGCTGCCACACCAGGTCCAGCACTTTCTGCGCCCCTTCTTCCATCTCGGCGATCAGCCGGTCGATCCGGCTGACGAAGAAGTTGTACGCCACGTTCACCGGGATCGCGATCGTCAGTCCGGCGGCGGTGGTGATTAGCGCCACCTTGATCCCGCCCGCCACCAGCTGAGGCTCCACCTGCCCGGCAGCCTCGATGGCGGCAAAAGCGTCGATCATGCCGATGACTGTACCCAAGAAGCCCAGCATCGGTGCCACGTTGGCGATCGTCGCCAGCACGGCGAGGCCGCGCTCGAGAAAATCGCGCTCGATCGTTCCCGCGGTCGAGATCGCCTTCGATACCTCTTCATCGGTCGGGTCGTGGCCCTCTGCCCACCCCTCCTGGAGGCGACGCAGACCCGCATACAGGATAGCGGCCACCGGCCCGGGGGTCTCCGCCGCTCGTGCCATCGCCGAATCGACCCGGCCGTCCCGCCCCAGCTCCTCGATCTCATCGAGCAGCCGCTCGGACTGCCGCTGGGCCAGGAACAGGGTCCAGCCCTTCGCGATGATCACGCCGAGAGCGATCAGTGAGCAGAGAACGAGCGGGAACATCATGAACCCGCCGTCGCGGAATAGAGAGAGGAGTTCGTAGCTGGTGTCGCTGGCCGGCACGGGCGTCCCTCCGCAGACGGCGTCGAGTTGCTGGGAACGGCCAACTAAACTACGCGAGGCCCCTACACCCGTCAACGAAGGCGCGGGTAACGTTAACTCCCTTCACGTGACGGGATTGCGGCCTTTTCCACCACGTCGGCGGACAGCTTCGTGCGCCGGCGTCGCAGGATGGGCCGAGTCCGTGTCGCCGGCTCGGCACGCCCGAGCATGAGGCGCTGGCGGAGCGCGTCGGGTGTCAGTCCTCGATATAGACGGCCGCGGTCGGCGAGGGAGATCTGGCTCGTCTCCTCGGAGATCACGATCACGTAGGCGTCGGTCTCTTCCGACAGCCCGAGAGCCGCACGGTGCCGCGTGCCGAGCGATTTGTCGACCGGGAACTGCGTGAGCGGAAGAATGACCCCGGCGGCCTGGATCCGATTCCCCGAGATGATCACCGCGCCATCATGCAACGGGGTATACGGAGTGAAGATAGTGGCCAGCAGATCGGCCGACACGACTCCGCGTATCTCCCTACCCGCCTCGGCATAGTCTCCCAGTCCGACCTCCCGCTCGAGAGCGATGATCCCTCCAATCTTGGCGCGCGACAGGCGCTCGGCGGCCGTCACCACCTCGCCGACCACCTCGCTCTGCTCCTGCTTCGAGAACAGCCCCCAGAACTGGCTGCGACCCAACCGCGCCAGCGCATTCCGCAGCTCGGGATAGAAGACGACGATGAGGGCGAAGGCGCCGTAGGTGAACGCCTGATTGAGGATGGCGGTGATGAGGCCGAGGTCCAGGACCTGGGCGACAGCGTAGATCGTGAACAGGAGCACGAGGCCGACGAGGATCTGGAACGCGCGGGTCCCGGCCCACAGAAGGAGGAGCCGGTAGATGATGTACGCGACGAGCAGAATCTGGACGACATCCTTCCAGCCGAACTGGAAGAAGCTGAGATAGTCGAACAGCGCTCGCATGCGGTCAGCTCTCCCTCCTCCTCACCGGTGACGGTCCCCTTCGGTGGTGACTGAACGCCGGCTCCGCGACTTGCGGACCGCGTCGGCCAGGTCGAGCGCCCGCCGCACCGGCTCCACGTCGTGCACGCGGAACACCCGCGCCCCCCGTTCCAGCCCCAAGACGCACGCCGCGATCGTCCCCTCCACCCGATCGACCGGCGGCAGGCCGAGCACCTGTCCGATGAAGGACTTCCGCGACGGACCGACCACCAGCGGCCGACCGAGCGTCCCCAGCTCGTCGAGCCGGCCGATCAGCTCGAGACTGCCTTCGGCCGACTTCCCGAACCCCAAACCGGGGTCGAGAGCGACTTGCTCCGCTTCGCAGCCCGCGGCGATCGCCTCGTCCATCGATGCCCGGAGAGCGTTCCGAACTTCGCCGATCAGATCATCGTAGCGCAGGTCCGCCTGCATGGTACGCGGATCACCGCGCATGTGCATCAGCACGAGGCCGGCGCCGGATCGTGCGGCCAGCCTGGCCAGCTCGAGGTCCGCCCGCAGGCCCGACACATCGTTGATGATGGAGACGCCCAGGTCGAGCGCCCGGGCCGCGATCTCACTCTTGGTCGTGTCGATCGAAAAGAGTACCGGAAGGGACACGATCCGCTCGAGGACCGGACCGACGCGTTGCCACTCGACCTCCGCGCTCACCGGCGTGGCCCCAGGTCGCGTCGATTCGCCCCCGACATCGATAATGTCCGCTCCCTGCTCGGCCAGGGTCTCCGCTCGGGAAGCGGCCGACGACGGATCGAGGAACTCGCCGCCATCGGAGAACGAGTCGGGGGTGACGTTGAGCACTCCCATGACCAAGGGGCGCTCCAGCGCCAATCGCCTGCCGCAGATGGTCCAGCACCGCGACGTGTCGGTCAGTGGGTGGGGAAGCTGCTCGGCGGCCGGTCCCACCAGCGGAACTCAAGCGAGCGCGGGAGACGGCTCGCCGCCCGTTCCCTCGAGCGGGTCTTCAGCCGCTGCCGGAACCGCCGGACGCGGCTCGGGCTCGGGAAGCTCCAGCTGCGGGACCGCGGGCGGACGCGGTGGCAGTTCCTTTCCTTCCTCGAGCAGCCGGATGTCGTCCGCATCGAGCGTCTCACGCTCGAGCAGCGTTTCGGCGATCGTGTCGAGCAGGCTCCGGTTGTTCTCGAGCACCGCGCGCGCGGCCTGGTAGGCGCGGTCGAGGATCGCCTTCACCTCCTGGTCGACCAGCTGCGCGGTCTGCTCGCTGACCTCGCGACGCTGGCTGAACTCGCGACCGAGGAAGATCTCGTGCTCTGTTTCGCCGACCGCCATCGGGCCGACGGCCTCCGACATGCCGAACTGGGTGACCATGCGGCGGGCGATATCCGTGGCCCGCTCGATGTCGTTGCCTGCACCGGTGGTGATCTTGTCGTCACCGAACACCATCTGCTCGGCCACGCGGCCACCGAACAACATGACCAGCTGGCCATTGAGCCAATCTCTGGTGTAATTGTGCCGATCCTCCTCCGGGAGCGATGCGGTGATGCCGAGGGCCCGGCCGCGGGGAACGATCGTCACCTTGTGGAGCGGATCGAGGCCCGGCACCCTGAGGGCCACGACTGCGTGACCCGCCTCGTGAAACGCCGTCACCCGCCGCTCCTCCTCCGACAACACCATGCTCTTACGCTCGGCCCCGAGCATGACTTTGTCCTTGGCGGCCTCGAAATCCACCATGTACACGCGGTCCTTGTCCTTGCGGGCCGCCAGCAGCGCTGCCTCATTCACGATGTTCTCGAGGTCGGCGCCGGACAGACCGGGCGTTCCCTTGGCCAGGACCTTCAGGTCGACATCGGAGGCGAGCGGGATGTCGCGGGTGTGGACGCGCAAAATGCCCTCCCGCCCATTCACGTCCGGATTGTCGACCACGATCTGGCGATCGAACCGACCCGGACGCAGGAGAGCCGGATCCAGCACGTCGGGACGGTTGGTGGCAGCGAGCAGAATCACTCCGTCGTTGGATTCGAAGCCATCCATCTCGACCAGCAGCTGGTTCAGCGTCTGTTCCCGCTCGTCGTGTCCACCGCCGAGGCCAGCGCCCCG
>CAZJXR010000194.1:0-4800 GCA_964550085.1 uncultured Gemmatimonadota bacterium | reverse complement strand
ACGATCTAGGTCTGGCCGACCACGCGGCGACCGATCTGCTCCTCGAGCGCCCGGCGGGCGTCGCTCAGCTCCTCGAGCAGAGCGATGTCCCTGTTTTCGTCGATCGGGTGTCCCGCAGCTTCGGCGCGTACCTGCATCGTCGTCCTCTTCGATCCCTCGGACAGGCTCCAAGCCCACACGACCCGCCCGGCCGGCGAATCTCTCTACCCCTCCCGACCGCCGCGTTCCGGTTTCCCGACCACAACACCCGAGAGCGGCGAGGCGCTACCCCGGGGCCGTGCGGTCCGGCGAGTCCCGTTGCGGTTCTTCAGCACCTGCCGGGAGCCGCCACCGGGCCCGGCGTCCCCGGTTCGGGCTTCGAATCGCGAACGGAAAGGGGGCACCCGGAAGTCGAGCGGACGGGGTCGGAAAACGCGTCGCGTAGCGGGTCCAAGCTAGGCCGAAATCGCGCCCAACGTCAAGCCGTTCCGGGCTTGCGAAATTTTTCACAAGCGGGTATGATCGGGCCCGGCGACCCACCTCCCGACGGCATTCCGGAATGGACTCATCAGTCGGTCCGCCGGGTGGGAACCGGAATCGGAGCCCGCCCACCGTGTGGAGCGAGCTGGGGCGTTACGGCGGTCACGGTCTCACGATCGGCATCGCGACCGCGCTGTTCGCCTGGCTCGGCTCGCTGCTCGACGGGCGGCTCCACACGGAGCCGCTCTTTGTCGTGCTGGGGGCCTTCGTGGGCTTCGGCGCCGCGTTCTACAGCATGCTGCGACAGCTCTCCGGTCGCCGCGAGCCCGATGCCGGCGACGGCGGACCGCGAGCCGGGACGGACGAGTGAGCCGACGGCGGGTGGCCTACCTGATCGTCACCCTCGTCCTCGGGGTCGCCGGCGCGGCAGTGGTGGGCTCCGGCGGCGGATCGGCGGAAACGGTCGCGGTGGGGATCGGAACCGCGTGGCTGATCCAGGCGGTCGCCTTCTGGATGCTGTGGGGAGCGCTTACCGGCCGGCGACGGGTGATCCCGGTGTGGATCGGAGGCATGGTGGCGCGGGCGGGCGCGATCCCCGTTCTGTGGATCGCGTCCCGGGCCGGCCGGTGGTCGAGCCGAGAGCTGCTCACCGCCTACGTGCTGGCCATCCTGATCTTTCTGTTGATGGAGGCAGCCTGGCTGCTGGGGCAGGACTTCGGAGCCCGGAACCGATCCTGAGCTCTGTGGGGCGGGTGGTCGAAGGACTCTGTTTCTGAACTGGACGTCGAGTCGGGACTCACGATGCGAAGCGTGACCGGCCTGATTGCGCTGATACAGGAACGCGGGGCGGACGTGCAGGAGCACGTCGTCCCGATACAGGAGCACGCCGTCGGTGCCGAGCACGCCCAGGAGTGGGGCACCGAGGCGATGATCCACCACATCGTGGACGCGCGCGAGATCGAGCTGCCCTTCGTCGGTCCGGTCGAGCTCCCGCACTGGGACCCGGTTCACATCGGTCCGCTGGCCATCGACCTGTCGCCAACCCGTCACCTGGTCTTCCTGAGCATCGCGGCGATGCTGACGATCGTGACCATGTGGGTGGCGGCGAAGCAGGCGCAGAAGCTGGAGCAGGGCGCCAAGGCTCCAGGCGGACTGCTCAACGGGATCGAGGCCTTCTACCTCTATCTCCGCGACGAGGTCGCGATGGCAAACATCGGGCACGGAGGCGAGCGCTTCGTTCCCCTCGTCATCACCCTGTTCTTCTTCATCCTGTACGCCAATCTGCTCGGGCTGCTGCCGTGGGGCGCGACGGCGACCTCGAACATCTCGGTGACCGCGGGGCTGGCGGTCATCTCCCTCATCGTGATCGAAACGGCCGGCTTCCGCACCCTCGGTCCGCGGGGCTACCTGGGCACCATCTTCTACGTTCCGAAGGGGCTCCACCCGCTGATGGCGGGCATCATGCTGATCATCATGACGCCGGTGGAGATCATTGGAAAGCTGGCCAAGCCGTTCGCGCTCGCGGTGCGGTTGTTCGCCAACATGACCGCCGGCCATTTCGTCATCCTCGCCCTCCTCGGTCTCATCCTGACCTACGGGGCCGGCGTCACACTGGCCGGCTTGGGACCGAAGGTGACCGGGAGCGTGGCGATCGGGGGCGCGCTCGCGCTCGGCCTGTTCGTGATGTTCCTGGAGATCTTCGTGGCCTTCCTTCAGGCCTACATATTCGCGATGCTGACGGCGGTGTTCATCGGACTCATACGACACGCGCACTAGCGCGCCGGTGACGGGCCACCTCGGCGGTCACCGTTTTACCGACGGATCGAGGAGAAAAGGAGAGCTACATGGTTGACATGCTGGCGATGCTGGCGTTGGTCCAGGATCAGGCGGCAAGCGGTCTCGGACCCGGGCTCGCGGTGATCGGCGGTGGCCTGGCGGTCATCGGTGCGGGCGTGGGCATCGGGCGCATCGGCGGGCAGATGGCGGATGCGATGGCCCGCCAGCCCGAAGCGGCCGCTCAGATCCAGACCGCCGCGATCATCCTGTCGGCGCTCATCGAGGGAGCGGCGCTGTTCGGGCTGGTGATCGCGGGCTTCATCAAGTAGAGGACGGATGAGCGCGGATTTGCTGCTCGCCGCGCCGGGCCTGCTGGTGGGTGCGACCGAAGCGTCGATCGCCCAGGAGGGCGGCGGCGTGTTCTCGATCAACCTCGGGCTGATGGTGTGGACCTGGGTGCTCTTTCTGCTCACCCTGTTCGTGCTGGCGTGGAAGGTGTTTCCGCTCATCGCCGGCGGGCTCGAGGAGCGCCAGCGGAAGATCCAGCAGGTGATCGACGAGGCGAAGAACGATCGCGACGAAGCGCGGCGGCTGCTCGACGAGCACCGGCGGCAGCTCGACCACGCCCGCAGCGAAGCGCAGCGCATCCTGGACGAGGGACGCGCGGCCGGCGAGCGCATGCGCGAGGGGATCCTCGAGCAGGCGCGGGCCGAGCACCAGGAGCTGCTCGAACGGGCCCGGGTCGAGATCGACCGGGAGCGTGAGCGGGCGGTGGAGGCCCTGCGCCGTGAGGCGGTGGACATCTCGCTGGCGGCGGCGGAGCAGCTCATCAAGACGCGCCTCGACTCGGAGCAGGATCGCCGCCTGGTCGAGGACTACATCGAGAAGCTGTAACCGAGGCCGCAGGGATAACCTACGCATGGACCGATCCCCGATCGCCGTCAACTACGCGGCCGCCCTCATCGAGCTGGCCGAGCGGGAGAACGCGCGCGACGAGTACGGAGCGCTGCTGGCCGAGGTGGCGGAGCTGTACCGGGAGCTGCCGGGGTTTCGCCGCCTGCTCGAGACGCCGCGGATCCCGGCGGCGCAGAAGCGGGAGGTGATCCAGCGCGTCTTCGCCGGACGGGTGCCCGAGTACTTCCTGCGCTACCTGCTGATCGTGATCGAGAAGCGGCGCTTTCGGCTGCTGCCCGAGATCGACCTCGCGTATCGCGAGCTGGTGGACGAACGGGCGGGACGCGTGCGGGCGTCGGTCACCCTCGCCCACGAGGCCGACGATCGATTGCGGGCCAAGCTGCTGCAGGCACTGTCGCGGCGGCTGGATCGCCACGTCATCGCCTCGTGGAAGACCGAGCGCGAGCTGCTGGGCGGCGTCGTCGTTCGGGTCGGGGACCGCGTGATGGACGGCTCGGTGCGCCGCCGGCTGCGCGACATGAGACGCACCCTTCGCGAACCATTCGCCGTTTAGGGATTCGAACATGACGACTACCGAGGGCTCGCTGCGCGCGAGCGAAGTCAAGAAGGCGCTGATCCAGCAGATCGACCGCTTCGAAGAGGATCTGCACCTGGAAGAAGTCGGAGAGGTGCTCGAAGTGAAGGACGGAGTCGCCCGTATCTGGGGCCTCTCCTCGGCGGTCGCCAACGAGATGCTCCTCATCCACTCGGCCGAGACCGGGAGCGATGTGACGGCCCTCGCCCTCAACCTCGAGGAGGACAACATCGGCGCCGTGGTGCTCGGCGACTACCTCGAGCTCAAGGAAGGCGACGAGGTGCGCCGGACCGGCCGCGTGCTGGAGGTGCCGACCGGTCCCGAGCTACTCGGGCGGGTGGTGAGCCCTCTCGGCGAGCCGCGAGACGGAAAGGGTCCGATCCGGGCGGCGCGCGCCATGAAGGTCGACCGAAAGGCACCCGGCATCATCTTTCGCCAGCCGGTGAAGGAGCCGCTGCAGACGGGGCTCAAGGCGATCGACTCGATGATCCCGATCGGACGCGGGCAGCGCGAGCTGATCATCGGGGATCGGCGCACGGGGAAGACGGCGATCGCCATCGACACGATCATCAACCAGCGCGACACCGACGTCATCAGCGTGTACGTGGCGATCGGGCAGAAGGCCTCCACGGTGGCCGGCGTGGTCGAGCGTCTTCAGCAGGAGGGCGCCATGGAGAGCACCATCGTGGTGGCGGCCAACGCGTCCGACCCGGCAACGCTCCAGTACATCGCCCCGTACGCGGGCTGCGCGATGGCCGAGTACTTCATGTACGAGGAAGGGCGGCACACGCTGGTCATCTACGACGATCTGTCCAAGCAGGCCGACGCGTACCGGGAAATCTCCCTCGTCCTTCGGCGGCCGCCGGGTCGCGAGGCGTACCCGGGCGATGTGTTCTATCTCCATTCACGTCTCCTGGAGCGAGCGGCCAAGATCAGCGAGGACGCGGAGGTGATCGCCGCCAACCCGGATATCAAGAAGCCGGGCGGTTCGCTCACCGCGCTCCCCATCATCCAGACCCAGGCGGGCGACGTCTCGGCGTACATCCCGACCAACTTGATCTCGATCACCGACGGCC
>CAZJXR010000193.1:2227-4816 GCA_964550085.1 uncultured Gemmatimonadota bacterium | reverse complement strand
GCCTCGCCCACGAGTTCGGGTACGCGGACCAGGCGCACCTCATCCGCGAGTTCCGGCGGCTCGGTGGCGTCACCCCGGGCGAGTTCCTGGCACGCCGCAGCCCGGACGAGGGCAACGTCGTGGTGGCGTAGACGACCGCGCGCGCCATAAGATGTCGCTGCGTCGGCACGAGTAGTGCTACACGTCGCCTGTTGACTCGACGTGGGTTCCGTAATCTCGGGAGACCGGGGACAGCTCTTAATGCACTCACAGCGGAAGGCGCCTCGAGATGACGCTGACTAGTTTTTTGGTCCTTTTGTTGATCGCCGCCATCTGCGGCGCCCTGGGCCAGTCGGTCGCGGGATATACACGGGGTGGCTGCTTCTTCTCGCTGGTGATCGGATTCCTCGGCGCCCTCCTCGGCAGCTGGCTGGCTGGACAGTTCGACTTGCCTGCCTTTCTGGTGGTCGAGGTCGGCGGTCAACCCTTTCCCATCGTGTGGGCGATCCTCGGGTCGGCACTTTTTTCCACCGTGCTGGGTTTACTGACTCGAAGCTCGCTTCGTTAATCGGTCAGTCTCGCCACCTCTGACACAATCCGTACGCGGTCCGAGGGCTTGATCCGCGTTCGTTTCCAGGTCAGGAATCTTCAATACGCTTTCCCTACGGCCTTCTACTCTTCCTCCGGACCGGCGATCGACGCCGGCATGCACCCGTACCGGGAGGAGACCCGTGGAAATGGGCGCGATCAACTGGCTCGCCGTGGTGGCGGCCGCCGTCTCGAGCTTCATGGTGGGCGGGTTGTGGTACGGACCGCTTTTCGGCAAGACCTGGATGCGAGTGTCGGAGATGAGCGAGGAGCGGGCGGCGCAGGCCAATCAGGGTCGTATCTTCGGGCTGTCCTTCGTGCTCCAGCTCATCGCCGCCGCCGTGCTCGCCCTGTTCATCGGAGCGGAAGCGAGCCTCGGGTTCGCACTCTTCGCAGCCGGATCAGTGGGCCTGTTCTGGGTGGCGCCCGCGCTCGGAGTCGTCTACCTGTTCGAGCAGCGCTCGCTGGCGCACTGGGCCGTCAACTCGGGCTATCAGGTAGTCGCGTTCCTGCTCATGGGCCTGGTGATCGGGGCGTGGCGATAAGCGCTGCGTCCCGACGCCCGGACGGTTTCGTTTCAGCAGCGCCGAATCCTTCGTCCCGGTGGGGCCCAGATGTCGTCGGTACGCGTTCGGTCGCTCAGGTAGCCGCAGCCGGCGTGTTCCCTGCGGACACTCGGTTATACAGCCACGCCAGAATGATCCCACCGATCCAGCCGTCGACGACCGCGTACAGCGTCCCGACGATCACCGAGCCGAACCCGCCCACGTGGTAGCCCGGGTAGATCGACGACACCAGGTCGAGAAAAGCGGTCCCGTACTCCGGCCAGACCAGGTGAGCGACCCCGACGAAGAACACCCCACCACCCCAGATGAGACCGAGGGCGATTCCCATCGACTGCGTACGTAGTTTCATCCTGCACCTCCTGCGTTGGCGTTGGCCGACTCGTCACGCGGGTGCGAATCCCGCTGCTTCATTCGGTTCGGAGAGTTCTTTCGATTGATTACAGGCCGTGGCCGCGCCACCACTTGGCGACCCGGATCAGCGGCGGGGCGGCCGATCCGCCACGCCCTTCCCTCCACCGCCCACCACCAGCCGGTCCTTCGTCATCCGGCCCGCCCTCGTACGGGCGGCGAGCCTCGACGCAGGCGCGGAACTCCCGCCGCATCGCCCGGACGGTGTCTCCCTCCACCGGCACCCCCTGCTCGCCATCTTTGATCGCCACCAGACCGAGGTCGATCTTCCGCACCACGTTGAACAGGTGCCGGCGGCACCACGACCGGAAGGGCGGCGGGACGAGGTGGAAGCCGCCGATGTAGTGAAAGCGGTGGAACGCCTTCCGGAACCGGATCGGGTTCTGCTCGGCCGCCGTCCCCTTGAGACGCGCAGGATCGAAGAAGTCGAACGAGCGCTCGCTGAAGTGATGGCGATGGTACGGGTTGATGAGGTTGAACTCGGTGAGCGTGACGTACGGCACGCCGAGCAGGAAGTGTCCGCCGTGCCTCAGCACGCGGTGAATCTCGCCGAGCGCGAACAGGTAGTCGTCCACGTGCTCGAGCGTGTGGTAGGAGAATACCAGCTCCACGCTGTCGGACTCGAACGGGAGCAGCTCGCGGCCGATATCGACCCGGATGTCCGCGCGCTCCGAGACATCGATGTTCTGGAAGCCCGGGATGAAGGTGTGACCGGCGCCGATGTTGAGCCTCAGGTCGCCCATCTCCCCCATCCGGCCGGATTTCGTTCTCGCGATCGCCTCGTTGCGCCTTCTCCCGGCTTTTGCTTGCTGGTCGTGTGAGCGTCAGTCGATGGTGATTTTCGACACGTCGAACTTTGGCGCCGGGAGCTTCATGTCCAGACTCTCGAGCGTCTCGACGATGATGCGCGCCACCGCCACGTTCCGGAACCACTTCTTGTCCGCCGGGATGACGTACCAGGGGGCCCACTCGGTGCTGCATCGCGAGAGCACGTCCTCGAACGCCTCGACGTAGGCGTCCCAGTGCTTCCGCTCGGCGAAGTCTCCCG
>CAZJXR010000193.1:0-2217 GCA_964550085.1 uncultured Gemmatimonadota bacterium | reverse complement strand
CGTTCGTCGTCTTTGAGCCGGCGCTGGAACCTCCGCTTCTGCTCCTCCCTGCTGATGTGAAGGAAGAACTTGAGCTGGACGACATCGTTCTCGGCCAGATTCTGCTCGAAGCGATTGATCTGATCGTACCGCTTCGACCACACCTTCTTCGGGACCAGCTTGTGGACCCGCACCACCAGTACGTCCTCGTAGTGCGAGCGGTTGAAGATGCCGATGTTCCCGCGCCGCGGAACGGCCTTGTGGATCCGCCACAGGTAATCGTGGTCGAGCTCCTCGGAAGAGGGCTGCTTGAATGAGGTGACGGACGTGCCCTGCGGATTCACGCCCCGCATTACGTGGCGGATGGTGCCGTCCTTCCCCGCCGCGTCCATCCCCTGGAGGACCACCAGCAGGGCGCGACGGTCTTCCGCATACAGGAGGTACTGAAGCTTGTCCAGTCGCTCCACATCAGTCTTCAGGAGCGCCTTGGCCACGGCTTTGTCGTCGACGGGCCCGGTGTCGGCCGGATCGTGGTCGGCCAGACGGACCCGGGTGCCGGGCGGGACGCGGAACAGCGAGCAGAAATCGAAGGTCATCGTGGCACGTCGCGCTCGCCCGGCGGGAGGCTTGCCCGCCCGCCGGGAGGTCTGCCCGCCCGGCGAGAACGAGAAGGGGGGATTGACAAGCCCGCGGTTTGGCGTAAGCTGTGATCCAGGTGCACTGCAATCAAGGTGCGCCGGAAGATTGCCATGAATAGGGCACCCTCCCAATACGGTGTCTGGAACGCCTGGTCCCCTCCCGACCAGTAGGACCCTCCCTCATACGGCGCCCTAACTGCCTAGTCGACCTCGGCGTGCGTCGACCTCTCGTGACCTGCCTCCCCGGAGGCCTTTTTATGCGGACTACATCGTCTCACCCGTTGCCATCCCGTTCGGCGAACAGGGTGTTTTCACCCGGCTTCTCCAATCTAATCCGTGATCGGCACGGACGCGGAGCAGTGTCTGCGCTGCCCGCTCCCCACCGGCGAACGGAGGGAAATATGAGGTACATGCTTCGGCGCGCCCTGCGGGCCACCCGCCCCCTGGTCCCCCTCCTCCTCCTTGTCGGACTCGCTCGGTGCGGGGGAGACGAACCGCTTGCCCCTTCCGACACCGGTTCCGACACCGGTTCCGACACCGGTTCCGACACCGGTTCCGACACCGGCGTCATCGAGGTTACCGCTTCTACCAGCGGCCTCGACCCGGACGCGGATGGCTACATCGTCACCGTGGATGGCGGAGGGGAACGATCGATCGCGGCCAACGGCACGATATCCGTCACCGTCGCCTCCGGGGAACACGAGGTCCAGCTGTCCGGAGTGGCCGATCGCTGCGCGGTGCAAGGGGCGAACCCGCAAACCATTACCGTCAGCGTGGGGAGCACGGTGTCCACGACGTTCGCCCTGGTCTGCGTCGAGCGTCGCATCGCCTTCGCCAGCGACCGGGATGGCACCTTCGACATCTACCTGATGAACCGAGACGGCTCGAACCTGGTGAATCTCACCAACACCAACGCGTTCGACGAAGAGTCCCCATCCTGGTCGCCCGACGGCACGCGCATCGCCTTTGCGGCAGGCGGTGACATCTACGCGATGGATGCCGACGGCTCCAACCGGGTGAACCTCACCATGAATGGGAACGGCAGCGATCCAGCATGGTCGCCCGACGGAAAAAGAATCGCCTTTCTATCTTCATCCGATATCTACCTGATGGATGCCGACGGCTCCAACGTCGTAAACTTCAGCGACGTCATCCTTAACAGCAGCAACCTCGGGTATATCTTTGGACCGCTCTTTTGGGGCGTTGCCTGGTCGCCCGACGGCACGCGCATCGCCTTTTCGTTGAGCGCCGACTTATCCGCCGCCGACATCTACCTGATGGATGTTACCGGCTTGAACCTGGTGAACGTCACGAATTCTTCCGGAGTCCACGAGTTCGATCCAGCATGGTCGCCCGACGGCAGGCAGGGCATCGCCTTCGTGAGCTACCGAGGCAACTTCGAGATCTACGTGGCATCATTAGACGTCACCAACAATCCTGCGGAGGACCTTGAGCCCGCCTGGTCGCCCGACGGCACGCACATCGCCTTCGTGAGCGACCGAGACGATCCTAACTTCGAGATCTACGTGATGGCCGCCGACGGCTCCACCCCTATCAGGCTGACCGACGACCCAAGCTTTGACCGCTCTCCCGCGTGGGA
>CAZJXR010000192.1:0-4829 GCA_964550085.1 uncultured Gemmatimonadota bacterium | reverse complement strand
GGTCGCCGTGCTCCAGGACGGCTCGATCAAGGAGATCGACGAGCCGTACCTGTACGATCCGTTCACCTTCGACAATCCGAGTGTCCTCACCGAGTTCTTCCGTCGGCTGACCTTGCAGCTGGCGATCGGCGAGGCGTTTTAGCAGGTCTGAGGCGACGCGGGATGGGAGACAAACGGTCCGGAAAGAGACCTGTCGCCGTGCGCTGGATCGGCAAGAAACCGATCCGACGCGCCGGCGGCCGCATCGCGCGCGCCCTCCACATTCCACGCCGCGCCTTTTTCATGATCAGCCGCGTGATCGGCGCGGTGATCGGATTCGGCCTCCTCGCCGCTGCCGGCCTGCTGGTGTTTCTGAGCCAGACCGTGGTGGGGCGCAACGCCGTTGCCGCTCTGGTCGAAGACGTGTTGAACGGCGCGGTCAACGGAGTAGTGAGACTGGGGCCGATCATCGGTGGCGACCTGATCTCGGGCGTCACGGTCGCGCACTTCGAGATCGCCACCTACGACGGCGACGTGTTTCTGTCGATGGACAGCGTCCGGGTCGGCTACAATCCGCTCAGCTTTCTTCGCCAGTCGTACCGCATTCGTCGCGCTCACATCGAAACGGCGGAGATCAATCTGATCCAGTACGAGGACGGAAGCTGGATCATGGACCGCCTGTTCGTGGCCGACGACTCGGTCGGAGCGGGCGGCGCACGGATCCTGTTCGCCGACGTGCAGATCGAGTCGGGGCGCCTCCGCATGCGAACGCCATGGGCGATGGGGCTGTCGGGAGCCGAACGCGACAGCGTGATCGAGGCCGGCTTGCGGGGCGAGGCTCTGTGGCGGGTGTTGCGCACCGACAGCGGCACCGTCGAACGGGTGATCGAGCTGGACGAGTTTCGCGGTCGCTTCCCGCTCATCCGCATCGCGGACCCGCGCTGGCCGATGAAGTTCGAGATCGAGGGGGTGACCACCGTCGCCAGCATCGTGCAGGAGCAGCTCGATATTCTCCGCTTCGACGGAACGGCCACCTTCCGTGATTCGGTGCTGGTCGACATCGAGACGGTGCGTTTTCCTGCCTCGACGCTGAGGGGATCCGGACACGTGATCCCCAGCGATCCACCGACCTATCGCTTCAGTTTGCGCGGCGATCCGATCGGGTTCACCGATCTGCAATGGCTCCCGTTCCCCGTGCCACCGAGCGGCGGAGGCACGATGGACATCGTGCTGTGGGCCGGCGAGGACGAGATACCCGTCGTCGAAGCGACGAACGGCGACGTGCGGGTCGACGACTCCCACATCGTCGGCCGCTTCGTGGTCGCGATCGAGCCGACGCCACGCTTCGATTCGATCGACCTGGAGCTGTCGCCGCTCCGGCTCGCGATGCTCGATGAGCTGCTCGAGCGGCCATCGCTGATCGACGGTTACCTGGTCGGCAGCCTCACCGGCTCCGGCCCCATGGACGGGTTGAACATCGACGCCCCGGTTCGCCTGCGCGGGGTCACGGACACGGTCGCGCCCTCCTTCGTGCACCTGCAGGGCGGAGTGAGCATGCTGGAGCCTTTCCCGATGGACTCCCTGCATCTCCGCTTCGAGGCCTTCGAGCCCCGCTGGACCCGCGTGGTGGGGATCGATACCGACCTCGGCGGCAGAGTGAGCGGAACGACGATGCTCGACGGGCGGGCCGACGGGCCGCTCGGCTTCGCGCTCGACCTGTACCTGGTGGCAGGAGGTGATTCCTCCCACCTGAGCGGTGACGGCCGGGTCGATCTGGTGGACGAGTCGTTCGTGGACGTGCGGTTCAATGCTGATCCTCTCGCCCTCTCTCTCTTCCGCCCCTACGTGAGCGAGATCGAGCTGGTGGGCGAGATTCGTGGCCCCATGTCGGCGACCGGCCACCTGTCCGACCTTCACGCCCGCGCCCGGCTGCAGACGCCGCGGGGCGAGGTCGAGTTCGACGGCGTGTTCGACCTCGAGGATCCGCGCAAGCGCTACGACGCTCTGGTGATCGCGCGCGATCTGCAACTCGAGCAGTGGATTGCCGGCGCACCCAACGCGGTACTCGACATCCGGGGTCGGATCGATGGCAGCGGCACCGAGCTGGCGACGCTGGATGCGCGCTTCGACCTCGAGATTCTCCCCTCGCAGTTCGAAGGCGTGTTGCTCGATACCGGTCTGGTGCGCTTCACGCTGGCTGATGGACTCGCCACTGCCGACACGTTCGTGATCCGCTCCGATGTCGCCGACGCGGTCGGGCGCGGAACCTTCGGCCTGGCGGACGACAAGCGCGGCGTGCTGATCCTCGAACTCGCCGCCACCGATCTCGCCAGCTGGAACCGGTGGCTGGTCGCAGGGCGCAACGTGAGTCGGCCCGACACGGTGGTCGATGACCTGTTCGTCGATTTTCCAGCCGCCCGGGACGCGGCGGCGGGTGGAGACGAGTCGCCGCACGCGGCACCGGTAGACACGCTGGCCGGATCGCTCACCGCCCGGGGCGTTGTGTTCGGGACGTTGTCGGACTTTTCGCTCGGCGGCCTCGTGCAGGCCCGCGAGTTGACGTACGGCGACCATAGCGCCGACTCCGTCCGCATGACGCTCGAAGTGCACGACCCGAAGCGGCCCGACTCAGCGGTGCAGAACGCGACCGCATGGGAGGTCGGCGCCCTCGGGCAGCGATTCGACTCGACGCGCGTCCGCTGGCAGCGCCTCGACTCGGTGCGCAGCGACCTGACCCTGCTGGCCCGCCGCGACACCTCCGTCGCTCTCGACGCGCACGCGCGGCTCGGGTGGACGGCGGCGGAAAAATCGGCGCAGATCGACGACCTGCGGTTCCAGCTCGGCGACCAGCGGATCGTGCTCAGCGATACGGCGCGGGTGGCGTACGGGGATTCCGGGCTCGTGGTCCGCAACCTGGAGCTGAGCGGCCCGCGCGGAGGGCGCTTCCAAGCCGACGGCGACATCCCGCCCGAGGGGGAGGCCCGCTTCCAGCTGACGTTCGAGGATCTGCGGATCCGAAACGAGCGCTGGCTGTGGCCCGGCGGCCCCGACCTGGGCGGTCTGATGGACGGCTCGTTGACCCTCGGCGGCACGGCCGCCGCGCCGCGCATGCAAGGTCGAGTAGAGATCGAGCGGCCCGCCGTCGACACCGTCGCGTACGAGAGGGTGACCACAGAGTTCGACTACGCCGACCGCACCCTGAACCTCGATCTCGCCATTGTGGCGCCCCGCGATACGGTGCTGTCGGTGATGGGGAAGCTCGGAGTCGACCTGGCGTTCGAGAAGAGGGAAAAACGGCTGCTCGACGAGGCGATAGACCTGACCGTGCGGGCCGACAGCATGCCGTTGCAGCTCGTCGAGCTCATGTTCGACAACCTGCGCGACGTGGCCGGTTACGCGCGCGGCAGCGTACGGATCATGGGAGATCCGTCCGACCTCGAGTTCGTCGGCTACGTTGACCTCGTGGACGGCGGCGCCACCCTGCCCGATCTGGGCATCCGGCTAAGCGGTATCACTGATCAGCTCGCCTTCCAGGGCACGGAAGCACGCTTGGACTCCCTGTCGGTGACCTCCTCGGCCGGTGGCTTCGCCACCGTGAGCGGGTCGGTTGATTTCGAGACGCCGACCGATATCGGGTACGATCTCGATATGCGCGCAAATCGATTCGGGGCCGTCCGCAGGCGGACCATGGTCATGTTCGTCAACGGGAACGCGCATCTGGGGGGCAGCTACTCAGCGCCCGATCTGACCGGAAGTTTCCGTCTCTCGGATGGCTTTCTGCGCGCCGACCAATTCTTTCGCGATCGCTCGGTGGTGGACCTCTCCGATCCCGAAGTGATGCAGCTGATCGACACCACTCTGGTGTCCGAGCGACGGCTGATCGCGCGGGCGCAGAACCCCTTCATGCAAAACCTGCGCATGGACGCGCAGGTGACGATCGGTCCGAACCTGTGGATGCGATCGGATCAGCTGGAGGTCGACATGGCGGGCGAGCTCGTGGTGCGCATGGAACGAGGCGGGCAGGACATGCGGGTGATCGGGCCCCTGCGACTCAACCGCGGGCGGTACCGCTACGAGGTGGGGCCGTACGCCCGGAACTTCAAGATCTCGGGAGGTACGATCGACTTCGTGGGCAACCCGGGCGTGAACCCGAACCTCGACATCCGGGCCGCATACGAGACGCGGGGCCAGCGCGGGATCGTGCTGTTGGTGACTCTGCACGTCACCGGGACGATGCTGGAGCCCACCGTCAGCCTGTCCAGCGATCCGCCGGTCGCCGAGGCCGACCTCATCTGCTACGTGTTCTTCAACTCGCCGTGCGTGTCGGTAACCAGCGGGGGACCGGGAGGGTCGGACATCGGAGCACAGCTGGCTCGGGACCAGGTCCTGGGAACGGTAAGCACCTCGCTCTCCTCCGTCCTCGTCGGAGAGACGGGCCTCGACTACCTCGACATCCGCTCCGCCGCCAGCGCCCGGCAGTACGGGACCAACACCGGCTCCGAGTCGTTCTTTTCCGACACCGAGATCGAGATCGGCAAGTACCTGGGCCGCGATGTGTTCGTGACTGTGTCGCAGTCGCTGGCCACCTCCACGCCCCCGAGCGTGCGCGTCGAGTGGCAGCTCGGTCGCGACTACACGCTCGTGGCCCGCACCGAACGGTATCTGAGCGACCAGCTCATCCAGACCTACTCCAGCTTCACCACCCGCCAGCTGATCGGCCTGTCGCTCTTCCGGGAGTGGTCGTTCGGCGATTGACGTCGTCGCGTCCCGGGAGAGCGGGTGTCCCCTTCTCACCGAGGGTCGCGGGTTCGCCCTCGCTGGCCCCGCGCTTTGGACGTCGAAGCCTCCTC
>CAZJXR010000191.1:0-4880 GCA_964550085.1 uncultured Gemmatimonadota bacterium | reverse complement strand
TTGCCGCGGATCACGGCGGATCGAGCCCCGCTGCTCGCATTTCGGGCCGATTGGGACCACCTGGTGGGAACGGGCACCCGGAAGGGCGAGGTCCGGAACCTGCGCCGTCTGGTTATCCAGCCGCCGCTCCTGTCGAAGCTCCAGACGCTTGCCGACGGTCTCGCATCGGAGATCGTGCTCTGCCTCCAGGGCTCGAACGCGGATGGAATCGCACGGGCGACGGATTTCGTCATGCCTGTACCCCGCGCCTCCACGCCGACCAGCTCCTCGGTCATGGCCTGCCCGGAGGAGACGATCGCGGTGTGGCACAACCACTCGCCGCCCGACAGGAGTGATTCGGGAAAGAGTGGCGCCCGCACCTTCGCCCAGCCACCCCGCCGACCGCTCGATCTCTGTCGGCTGTCGAAACAGGACATCGAGACGGTGGCCCGCACGGGATACTCGTTCGCGGTGATCTCCGTCGATCGAGACACCTGGTGCTGGTGGACCCTCGAGCAGGTGCGTGGGCTGTGGCTTTCCGGCCACTCGCCAGGGTACCCGGTGGAAGGGCAGTTCCACGAGCTTTCGGACGCCGTTCGACCGCCGTATAATTAGCCCCGGCGGGGAGGTGGGTGCGGTCGGGCGCTAAGACTCCGAGCCCCGAGGTCAGGCTGACGCCTCCCGCAGTGCTTTCAGCTGCCGCTCATCTGATTCAACCTCCTCGTATTCGTACATCTACAAGCAGCACCTTACGGGTGCGGACGCCCTCCGACGCGGCCGCCATCGCTCTCATCACTCCAGGAGGAATCATGATCCCAGACACGCGTTTCGCGCGCGTGGCGCGCAGGCGAGCGCTGCGGCTGCCGCTGCTCGCCGCCCTTACGGTCGGCCTGTCGCCGACCCTGGCATCCGCGCAGCAGGATTTCGGCACCCCGGCCACGCTCGTGGTGACGACCGAATCCGAAGCGGCGGCGCGGTCCTTTTGGGCCGGGCTGAGCGAGTTCGAGAACATCTTCTTCACTACCGGCGCGGAGCACCTGTCGGCGGCCATCGCGGCCGATGCGGAACTCGGGCTGGCGCACGTCTTCTACGGCTTCGGCGCGCCGGGACTGACGTCGGCCGAGCGACGCGAGACGATCGCCAGCGGGATCGCCATGATGGCCGATGCGACGACGGCCGAGGTCCTGTTCGCGACCGCGATCAAGGAGTGGAACGCCGGCAACACCGACGCGGCGAAGGCCGCCATTCTGTCGGCCGCCGACATGCTCCCGGATGACCCGCACGTGGCATTCTTTGCGGCGTGGATCGTGGGAATCGGCGACAACCTGACCGGCGCCGTCGCCATGCGCGAGGTGACCGAGCGCTTCCCCGACTTTGCGCCGGCCTACAACCTCCTCGCCTACCGGTTGACGGCCGCCGGCGATGAGGAGGGTGGGCTGAAGGCGGTCCGGAAGTACGTCGAGCTGCTGCCCGACCACCCGAACCCGCACGACTCGTACGCCGAGCTGCTCCAGTGGGCCGGCCGGCTGCCGGACGCCAAGACCGAGTACGAGACGTCAATCCGGCTGGCGCCGGACTACCAGGTCGGATACGTGGGGCTGGCCGAGATCGCGTTCCTGATGGGCAACAAGGAGGAGACGTATCGGCAGCTCAACATGGCGATCGAGAAGGCGGGGGTGACGCAGGCGCAATTGAACACCCGCCGCGCGCTGGCGGCGGCGTACATCATGCACAACGACTACGAGAACGCGAGCAACAACCTCCAACAGGTGATCGATATCGCGACGGCCCGTGAGTTCAACAACATCGCGGCCACCGCGTATCGGCAGCTGGCCGCGGTTGCGGCGATGCGCAACCTGGGGTCGGTGACCGACCACCTGGCGCGGGCAGCGGAGCTTGGCGGGGACGCCGACGCGCCGGCCCAGAAGGTCTGGGAGGCGACGTCCTATCTGATCCTGGCGAACCCACCCAAGGCTCGGGAGCCAGCCGCGGCGCTCGCCGCTGCGGCCGCGGAAGATTCGGACTGGAACACGCCGTCGCGCGTCGTCAATGCGTGGATCGCGGTCCAGGAGAACAACTGCACCCTGGCCAAGAACGAGCTCCTCGAGGCCGATCCGAACAACAACATGGTCCAGGTGCTGGCGGGCATGTGCTACAAGATGGCCGGGATGAAGCCGCAGGCGGAGCAGTTCAAGTCGAAGGTGCTCTACGACGCGCGGGTCAACTTCTTCAACCCGGTGACGCCGATCGCGTACGTGCAGGCCCAGAAGATCTGAACGCGAAGCGAAACCGGCTGCCGGTTGCGAGCCCCTCGGCATGGCGTCGGGGGGCTCGTTTTCTTTTGTCCATTTCCCTTGTCGACCGATCGATCGGGGGCTCGTGCTCTCTCGTGGACCCGTCAGCCAGGGGGTGTGCGGGTGCTCACGACCAGGCGGCTCGTGCTACAGCTCTGTACGGGCACGATCCGCACCTCGAGCTCCTCGTCGCCGCGCCGGACGCGGAGGGTGACGGCCGCGCCTGGCCGGACGTTGGCCAGCCGGCGGCCTCCCTCTCGAGTGGTGACGAGGGCGCCGTCGATCGCCACCAGCGCGTCGCCGTCTTTCAGCGATCGGCTGGCCGGGCTCGACAGGTCCCACACGCGCGGCTCGACCGAGAAGCGGTGCTCGTACCGGTCGCCGGCCTCGATGTAGATCGAGCAGCCGCCGCCGAAGCACTGGAATAGGCCGATGCCGAGACTGCCGCCGGTCAGCCGTTCGTCCTCGCACGGCGTACCCTTGGGCTGTGCCGCTGCCGCGGCGGGCAGCAGCGCGAGCAGTCCCGATGCCAGAGCCAGGCGTTCCGCGCCGCGACCGCCGAATCGGGACATCCGGCGCCGCGCGCGGGCGAATCGGGGTGTCCAGCCCCGCGGTCGGGGCGCGCGTGATGTGACGCGGGGGGGACCGCATCCTCTCGCAACCATGTTGTCCTCACTCACCTCGTGTGCCGGCCGTTCGACTCCCGCGCTTCGACCCTTACGCTGCCTCGCCCGTGCCGCCGGTCGCTCGCCACGGCCCGCGACGCTTGCCTCGGCCCGCGACGCCCCGGGGGGCGACGCCCGCGTTTCAGCGGACCCGCCGAGGTCTCAGCGGAGCTCCGCCGACTCTTCGCTCGCCTGCAGCCAATGCGCCTCGAGCGCATCGTAGAGCAGATCGTGCTCGGGCTCCTCGGGCCGCAGGCGCGCCAGCTCGTAGGCGGCACCGGAAAGGGTCGCCATCGCCACTTCGTGGCCCGCCTCCACCTCGGCGGCGCCCAGCTCGTTCCGCTGTTCGACCAGCATGGCGAGGCTCGCCACGTATTCGCTGCCGGTGCTCTGCACCCGTTCGGCCAGCGAAGCCGGAACGGGACCCTGCTCCGCGACGGGTCGGTCGCTTCCGCCCCGCGCCATCCATCCGACGGCGGCGCCTCCAGCGAAGATCAGCAGGGTCGCCGCGATTCGGAGCATGCCGGCCCCGACCGGCCCGTGACGAACTCGATCTGCGGGCTCGCCCCGACGGACCCGATCCCGTGGCTCATCCCGACGCGCGGCCGACCCGGCCTCGATCCGTGCCCGCAGCTCCGGCCAGATGTCCCGCGGCGGCCGGGCCTCGCGCGACAGGGCATCGAACGGGATCCCGCGTGCCGTGTCGGTGTCCGGAGTTTCCTCGCGCCCGTTCCAATTCTCGTCGCGAGCGTCCCGACTCTCGTTCCGCGCATCCCGATTCTGGTCTTGCGGGTTTCGATTCGCGTCGCGCGTACCGTCGTCCGTGTGGTCTTTCATGCCTCCAAAGCCTCCCGCAGCATGGCGTACGCCCGGTGGATCTGGGCCTTGACCGTTCCGATCTGTGTGCCCATCAACTCTGCTACTTCTCGGTACTTATATCCTTCAATATGATGTAAAATCAACGCCTCGCGGGTGCGCGGCGGAAGCGCCGCGATGGCGCGCTCGAGGTCGATGCGGGTGTCGGGCATGGCCCGCGACACTTCCTGCAAGTATGCACCCATATCCGCCGGGCTCGAATCGAGCTCGAACTGCTCGCCATCGGGATCCTGATTCGAGCCGAGATCCGCGGCCGCCATCACTCGCGCTCGCCGCCGCCGCTCCGTCCGCAGGTAGTTGAGCACATGGTTCACGGTCAAGCGGTGCAGCCAGGTCGAGAAGGCGCTGTCGCCCCGGAACGACGCCAGGCTTTCCCACACGCGAGTGAAGACCTCCATCGACTGCTCTTCCGCCTCGCGGCCGTCACGGAGCATGCGGAGAGCGATCGCGTACACCCGCGGGTAGTGGGCACGGTATACGGCTTCAAACGCATCCAAATCCCCGCGTTGCGCCCGAAGCACGTCCGGATCGAGCGTACTCGAGTCCGTCACCGCACCCACTGCTCCCGCAGGCATCCCATTCCCTGCCGATCGATCACGGGTTTCTTCGGCTTTCTGACGATTAGGCACCTGCGAGAGGGCGATTGTTTACGGCCCGCGCCGCTGGCGGGAGACACGAGTCGCGCGTGGCACGCTGGTCAGGATGCGCTCCATCCCTCAACTCGACAAGCCGATGCCTCGAACCCCGGCCGGCCCGTGAGCGAGCTCTCGCTTCAGGTCGACGCACGACGGAGACAACGCGGCCGCCCCCTCACGGGTTGTCTTCTCGAACGCCCGCGTACAAAAGGAGTTCGTCCATGCTTCGACTGCACCGTTCCAGTATCGGCTTTTCGTTGGTTCTCGCTGCCAATTCTTCGCCGGGGGTCGCGTCACAGCGTTCCGCTCCGCCTCCACCCCGCTTCGAAGTGACGGTCGAGAAGGAGGTGATGGTGTCGATGCGGGACGGGGTGCGGCTGGCGACCGACATCTACAGGCCGGCGGGAGTGGAGGAGCCGCTCCCGGTGATC
>CAZJXR010000190.1:0-4893 GCA_964550085.1 uncultured Gemmatimonadota bacterium | reverse complement strand
GCGGACTCGGGGCTCACCGGGCGCAAGATCATCGTCGACACGTACGGCGCGGCCGCCCGGCACGGAGGGGGTTCGTTCAGCGGTAAGGACCCCTCCAAGGTGGATCGGAGCGGGGCCTATTTCTGCCGCTGGGCGGCGCGTCAACTCGTCAAAGAGGGTCTGGCCAGCCGGGTCGAGGTGTACGTCGCGTATGCGATCGGCGTCGCGCGTCCGGTGGCGATCGAGGTCGAGACGTTCGGGACCGGCGATGAACGAGCGGCGAGGAAGCGACTACAGGCGATCGATTTTCGGCCGGCGCGGATAATCGAACAGCTGGACCTGTTGCGGCCTATCTACCGGCAGACAACCAACTACGGGCACTTCGGTCGTCCCGGATTCCGGTGGGAGGAATGACGCGCGTGCGGCGCGCCGCCCCCGCCTGGTCGGGGATCGCTGTCGTCCTCCTCTTGCCCTGCGTGCAGGAGCGGACGTACGAGGTGCTGCGGGTGATCGACGGCGACACGATCGAAGTCGACTTCGAAGGACGCCGCGAGCCGGTTCGCTACATCGGAATCGACTCGCCGGAGCCGTCCGACTCGCGGGCCGCGGTCCGGGAGCTCGCCGACCGGGCGACGGACGCGAATCGCAGTCTGGTCGGGGGCCGTAGGGTGCGGCTGGAGTTCGACGTCCAGCGTCGCGACCGATACGGACGCCTCCTCGCGTATGTGTGGGTGGGCGACACGCTGGTGAACGGCGCGCTGGTGGCGGCGGGCGTCGCGGCGCCGGTCACCTTTCCGCCCAACGTGAAGTACACGGAGCGCTTGCTCGATGCCGCCCGTGTCGTGTGGGACAGCCTCCGGGCGCACTCGGTCCGTACGATCTCGGCTCCCGAAGCGCGTGACCACGTCGGCGAGCTCGCCCGCGTGTGCGGTCGCGTCGAGAGTGCCCGATACGTGGCGGACACGAACCGCAGCCCGACCTTCCTCAACATCGGCGCTCCGTACCCGGAGCAGGACTTCACCGTCGTCGTATGGGGCGAGGACCGGGATCGGTTTGCCGATCCTCCCGAGGGGCTGGCGGGAGAGACGGTATGCGCGAGCGGTTGGATCGAGAGCTACCGCGAGGTGCCGCAGATCATCGTCAGGGACCCGGAGCAGATCACGGTGCTCGACGGCTAGTCGCCGGATGCTGCTCGGCGGCGCTTTCGGCGGCTTGACGGCGACCGTATTCTAGAATAAGGAATCATCAACGCTGGACTTCCGGAGGCGAGGATGGCGATCTACGAGTATCAGTGCGACGACTGCAAGGCGACGTTCGAGACCCACGAGCTCATCTCCGAGCACGACGAGTCGAAGGGGCTTCCACGCTGCCCGGGTTGCGGGAGCGCGAAGACACACCGCGTGTTTGCGGCCTTTTTCGCCAAGACGAGCTCGAAGAGCTAGCGCCTGCCCCTCACGGCAGAGCCCTCAGGGCGGAATCGAGCGCCACCCGATTCCGAGCTGAAAGCCCACCATGTACGTGGTAAGGCCCGACTCGACCGACACCCGCGCCGTCGCTTCGGGCGCCAGGTGGAATCCCTGGTACACCGGCCGCTCCGTCCCCAGCGCCAGCCCGAAGGCGAACGCCCGGGTGGTCGAATCGACGACCTCCGAACCCGACCAGTAGAGCCACACGATCCCCGCCTCCGGACGCAGATACATCTCGGCGATCGCGAATTCCGGTCCGGCGAGCAGATACAGCGGGCTGTACCGCTCGTCGCGAAGCGGGCTCTGCACGTCGGTCGGTTGCCAGGTGAGCTCGAACAGGAAGCCGACCGTGTTCGACATGCCGCCCCATAGCTGGGCGCCGACGCTGAACGCCGCCGTGCTCTCCGACTGGCTGTCGTCCGAGCCTGTCGCGTCCGATTCGAAGCGGCCTCCCGCGTATGCGACGCCGGGCACGATTCGCAGCGCGGCGCCGCGACGCTCCGTCTGCGCGCTGGTCGCCTGGGGACCGACGCCATGCACGGCCACCATCGCGGCCAGGAGCAGCGCGATGCGTGCTATCGGTCCTTCCACACCGGCGCTCGCTTCTCCATGAAGGCGGCGAGTCCCTCGTGCGCGTCCCGGAGGTTCATCAGCTCGTTCAGATAGATCTCCTCGGTGCGCTGGAGTCCCTGTACGAGTGGCAAGGCGGCACCCTCGAGCACCGTGCGCTTGGCGAGTCGAAGCACGGGCCGACTGAGCGCCGCCAGCTCTGCCACGTAACTGTCCACCGTCGCGTCGAAGTCGTCGCTCGGGATGATACGGGTCACCAGCCCCATCGACTGCGCCTCGGTTGCGTCGAACACCCAGCCGGTGAGGATGAGTTCCATGGCCCGGCGGCGCCCCACCAGGCGCGGCAGCAGAACCGCCGCTGCCGGGGGCATGCACCCGAGGCGAATCTCGGGCTGACCGAACTTGGCGTCTTCGCTGGCCAGCACGAGGTCGCAGGCGAGGCTGAGCTCGCAGCCGCCTCCGAGGGCCGACCCGCGCACCGCAGCCACGATCGGGATCTCGATCGCCAGCATGTGTCGGATGGCGGAGTGAAACGCGTCGAGCATGGTCTGCACCCGCTCCGAGGTGTGGTCCGCTACGTCGACACCGGCGCTGAAGTGGTTTCCCGCACCCTTGATCAGCAACAGCTGGGCCTTCGTGTCGGCGGCGATCCCGGCCAGCGCGGCGTCCAGTTCGCGCAGCATGGGAATGTGCAGAATGTTGAGGTTGGGATGATCGAGAATCAGTGTCCGAACTCCCCCGTCGGAGTGGAGGTGGAGAAATTTGTACGAGCTGCCGGTGGTCGACTGGGCTGCGGCACTTCGTTCGTTCATCGCTTGCTCCGGTTTCGTCCTCCCGCCCTTCCCGTCGGCGAGCTGTCGACGTGTATCATATCACGTTCGGCGACGCCAGCGCAGGCCTCGCGGGCCGCCCACACACGCCGGCGACCTGCAGGTCTGACGTCAGACGATTTCGGATAGCAAGCGCAGCCAGTGCCGAAGTTGCGAGAAGACCAGAAACTGCTCGTGCACCCGGTGCTGTCCGCTCTGCCCCCACGCCTCACGGCCGGTACTGTCCTTGAGCATGGCCGCGAGCGCGTCGGCCAGTTCGTCCGGGTCCTCCGGATCGTGGATCAGGCGGCCGTCGAGGCCGTCACGGATCTGCTGGCGCGGTCCGCAGGCGCGGGAGTTGGAGAGCACCGGGATGCGCTTCCACATCGCCTCGGTGATGGTGAGCCCGAACCCCTCGCGCAGCGAATTCTGGACGACGATCGACGAGCTCCGCTGCAGCGCGTTCACGATCAGCGCGTTCTGCTCCAGCGATTCCATCGGGAGCGTGATGATCGCCACCTCGTTCTGGATCGCCGGGTCGAGCTCGAGATAGGCCTGGCGGAGATCGTCCAGCACTTCCATCCCCTCCGGGTCGTCCTGAATCGAGCCGGGATCGGGTCCCGCCAGCACCAGTCGCACCAGATCGAGGCGCCGGCGGTATTCCCACGAGTTGTTGCTGTCGTTTCGCTCGGTTACGCGGCCCTTGAGGTTGGCAAACGCCTCGAGCAACGGCTTGAACCCCTTGAGCCTGTCCCAGCGCGACACCTGGGTGACGATGGGCCGCGTCAGCAGGCCGATATCCTCCCACATATTGGCCGGCTGGAAGGAGCCGTCGCTCTGCAGGCGATGCACCACGGCCGAGAATGGTCGCTGCACCTGCGGTCCCGGGCTGCTGGCCAGGGCGGCGTTTGCCAGCGTTCCCACCAGGGCGTGCAGGTGGAGCCAGCGGTTCTTCTGGTTGAGCGGGTTGATTGCCGGATAGATGACCGACGCCCGATTGGCGAACGCGGCGGGGATGTACTCGGGCGCCGAGAACACGGCATGGTCGTAGGCGCCAGCGTACGGCTCGAGGAACTCCCACGCCGTGCGCGTGGCGCGGTTGTCGTCGTCCAACCCGATGTGACATCGCCACACGGTGCGAATGTCTTTTCCGTCTCGCAGCATCGCGGCCAGCGCCATCGGCTGCGGGTCGTGCACGATGACTATGTCGCCCGGCTGAATCTTCTCTCGCAGGAACTCCGCGTTACGGCGATTCTCGGCCTCGTATACCTGTCGACTGTCGGCATTCAGCTGCGGTGCGCCCTCGCCGTGAATCAGGTTGTGGAGCTGCTTGGTGAGCCGAAAGAAGTCATCGCACTCCGCCTCGATAACCGCCCACTGTGCCGGCACTCCGAGGTCGCGCAGAAGGGCGACGATCGTCGGCAGCATCTCCGCCACTCCGCCGCCGCGCGCCGTCGAGTTGACCATCCACACCGTGCGGCCGGCGAGGGTCGGCACGGCGAGCCGCGCCTCCTGGCGGAGTTCCCACACCGCCGAGGCGAGGGGCGCGACCGCCTCGTAGTACCGGAGCCCTCGGCTCTCATCGATGTCGACCAGAAACGCCATGCTTACCTGTCCTGGGGAGTGTTCACGGCTGAGCGGGGCCGCACTCGTCCCGCCGCTGTCGCAACAACACTTCCAGGGTCGGCGCCACCTGTCTCCTGTCGGTCAGGCGGTACCGGGCCCGCGTCTCTCCCTCACCTACCTTGATACCCACGTCGGCGTCGCTCAGCACCGCGAACACGTCCTCGTCGGTTTCGTCGTCGCCGATGAACACCGTGACATCGACCGAGTGTTCGCCCGCCAGCGCTTTCACCGCCGTGCCCTTGTCCGCTTCCACCAACATGAGTTCAGCAACCTTCTTGCCGGGCCGCACACGGATTCCCTCCCGTCGTCCGGGTCCCGCCAGCACCGCCTCGAGCGCGTCTTTCTGCGCTTCCGTCCGAACCTGACGGTAATGAAAAGCGACGGAGAAGCGCTTGCGCTCGACGACGGCGCCGGGGAAGCTGTTGCTGATCTCCCGCAGTTCT
>CAZJXR010000189.1:0-4928 GCA_964550085.1 uncultured Gemmatimonadota bacterium | reverse complement strand
CGGTAATCCTCCCTCGGTGTGAGTGGGCGTGACCTCGAGTGCGGCCACCGTCTCGACGGGATCCTGTCCCCGCGTCGACACCGCGTAAGGTACGGAGTACTGACGATGGGTGGTTAGGACGCGAGTCACGACTGAGAGAGGTCGTTCGGCACGCTCCGGGGCGTGAGTCCTCACTCGCGGATTCGGTGACCCCCACGGCGCGCCCAGCGGGACGTGGGTGCGGCCGGTGCAGTGACTTTTGTCACATCGCAAGCGAGTCGGTCGCATAGCCTTCGCCCGCCTTCGGGCGCGCAATCACTCTTCTCGCAGGATAAGGGCGGATTCGGTCACCCGGATCACCCGACCCTCATCGGCCCGCAGCAGGTCGCTCTCCAGCAGTTCGGCCAGCAGACGGGACACCACCTCCCGACTCGAGCCGATCCGGTGCGCCAGCTCCTGGTGAGTCGGGCGGGTGAAGATGATCTCGGCGCTCCGCGGGTCCTGCTCTCCCTCGTCCTCGGCGATCTCGAGCAGCGTGAGCAGCAGCCGTTCCTTGGCGCCCAGCAGGGCGTGCTCCCCGATCTTCTGGTGCAGCCCGCGCACCCGCCCCGTCAGCTCGCGGATGACCGCGGCCTGCACCTCGGGGCGGCGCGACCAGGCCCGGAACGCATCGGTCTCGAACCGGGCGATCCGCGACGGCTCGACGGTGACGACCTCGGCGAGCTGATCGCCTCCGTCCAGTGACGAGGTGAGGCCGAACAGGCCGCCCGGACCGAGGATGGAGACGATCACCTCCCGTCCCTCATCGCTGGTGAGGATGATCTTGACGCGCCCGCTGATCACGAGAAACACGGCCGCCGTGGGGTCGCCGCGATAGCAGAGGATATTGTTCTTCGGATAATCGTGACACAGGGCCCGGGAGGTCAGCTCGGTAAGCGCCTCCTCGCCCACTCCCTTGAAGAAGGCGAACTTCCGGCACACGTCCGCCAGGTTCCCCGGGCGTCGCTTGCTGCTCAGAGCCATAGATCGATGCGAACCGTTTGGCGCCACGCGCGCGCCAGCGCGTGCGCCACCGTGGCCCGACGGGTGACCACTTTGGCGACGCCGCTGGTGCCAGGCTGCGGTTGCCACGCGCCGGTCGGGAAGTAGGCGATCACCTCTACGCTGCCGTCCTCCGCCGCCGGAGCGATGGACGCCACCGAGGAGTGGAACTCTACCCCGGGCCGACTGAGGAGCCGCAGATGAACCGGTTGGCCGGACTGCAGTTCGCCCGCCCGCTTCAGGGGCACGCGAATCCGAGCCAGTCGTCCCTCCAGGGCGGCGATCGAAGCCAGCTCCTCGCCCTCCTCCAGCCGCTCTCCCAGCCGCTCGGTCAGGCGGTACGCCAGCACGATTCCGTCGATGGGGGCGCGAACCACCAGGCGCTCGCGACGGGACTCGAGCACGGCGAGCTCTTCCTGCGCCCGTTTCCGCACCACGGCCGCCGTGGCAGCGGCAGTTCGGTCACCGCGGGCTTCGGCGACCGCCTGCCGGATCGCGAGCCGATCGAGCGTGGCGCCGCGCGTCAGCTGTTCGGCCTCGATGGCCGGATTCCACAGTATCGCCAGCGGCTGGCCGGCGACAACGACGTCCCCCTCCTGGACGAGCACTCGATCCAGGATACCGGGAACCTCGGCTCGCACGATTGCCGGCGGTGCCGAGTCGACGGCGAAGTCGCCGCGTGCCCGGTACGTCCACGGCAGGATGAAGGGGAGCGCGATCAGGCATACGACGGCCGCAGCCAGGAGGCCGGCCCGCGAGCCGGACATGAATCCCGCCCGCCATCGCGTGCTGGCTGCCACGGCCAGCGACCGGGAGCGCCCCGCGTGCTTGCGCACGAGCTTGATCGCCAGAATTGCCACGATGACCCAGATCCAGGGGCCGATGAGCCGCCCGAAGATGAGAATCAACCACAACAGGCCGACCACGGCCACCAGGACGCTGTACGCGAACGCCAGCCCGCCGTAGACCAGAAAGATCCGACGTTCCCGAGGGGTAATCCGGGGTTGTTTGGCGTCCACGCCCAGCACGAAACGCTTGAACAGCCATCCCCAGTACTCGAACGCACCCTCTCGGAGCCTGGCGATTTCGAGCCAGTCCGCGAGGGCGTAGTAGCCGTCGAGCGGAATGAGCGGATTCAGGTTGGAGAAGATGGACGATAGCCCGCCGGTCAGAAAGGTCAGGAAAGCCACCCAGTTGATCAGCGTGCCCGGCTCGGTGACCGCCCACACGACCCCAGCGGTCGCTGCCACCATGAGCTCGATCCACGGTCCGGCGAACGTCGTCCACAACCGGTGCGATCGCTTCTGGAACGTCCACGCATCGTCGGTGCTGCAATAGAAGGCGGGAGAGAAGTACAGGAGCATGGCACCCCACTCCCGCACTTCCCCGCCGAGCGCCTTGGTGGTCAGGCCGTGGCCCAGCTCATGAATGATCGTGATTACCGTCGTGATGACCACGAGAAGGACGATGTCCCACGGGCCGACGCCGTTCAGGGTGTAAAGGGCGATGGTGCCCTGGGTGAACTCCTCCCACTTGGTCGCGGTCACGATCAAGTAGGCGGCAAAAAAGAGACAGGACACGGCCACGAAACCGGGTGTCCACATCCAGCGCAGGGCCTCCATCATCCGCCCGAACACGCGGTCGGGATCGCCGAAGGTGAAGCGGAGCCGCAGAATCGATCCCTGCGCGCGCTGGCGGCTGCGGATCTTTCGCTTCTTCCGCAACCGCTCCTGAAGCATGAGATGCTGCTCGGCGGGTGAACGCTCGACGATTCCCATGCGCTTCAACTTGTGGGCGAAGTCGGCCACGTCGCCGGGCTTCGGACGCGCGCCCAGGGCCGCGGCGGCGGCGTCCGCGATCTCCTCGGGCGTCCGTTCGCCGTTCATCAACCGCATGAGGGTGACGACCACCTCGTCGAACTGGAAGTACTTCCGTTCGGTGGGCTCGCGGACGACGTAGTGAACCTCCCCATTGACCTCGCGCCGGACGATCTTCACCTCCGGGTGCAATCGGGGGCGTGCGTCGAGGGCCGAGCTCACGGGGCGGCCGTTTCCGTCTGGCTGAGCGGCGCGGCTCGCACTGCGGCGCCGGGCCGGAAGTCGCCGACCTCGGTCAGTTCGACGATCACCTCACGCGTGCCACTGCCGGGGTCCACGGTCGGACTTACGATCAGCACCCTCCCGACTCCCTCGCTCCCATCATCGCCGGAGATTCCCACCGGCGCCCCCGCGGCAAACGCCGTCGCCTCCGCTTCGGCAACCAGCAGGCGGGCACGCAACGGCGCCAGTGCCGTCACCCGGAACAGGGGCGACTCTTCGTCGACCATGTCGCCGAGCTTGACGTAGCGACGCGACACGACACCGGCGAACGGGGCGCGAATCTGCGTGCGGGAGAGCATCAACTCGGCCTGCTTGAGAATCGCATCCGCCTTTCGGCTCGCGTACAGCGCCTCATCGTACTCGGAAGCGGAAACAACGCCACCGTCGGCCAACTCCTCGACCCGCCGCAGCGTGGCCGCCGCGTTCGCCGCTTCCGGCTCTGCCGCCGCCACATAGAGCTCCGCATCCAAGCTCTCGAGCGTCGCCAGCAGCTGGCCCTCCCGGACCCGATCTCCCACTTCCACGTAGATGGCGGTCACCGGAATGGCACCGGCGGTCGGTTCCTCGGCCATCACACGACGGAAGATGTCGGCGTCACGCTCCGAGTACAGGTGGGTCGCGAAGCCGCTCTCCGCCTCCGATTCGACGCGAGTCGCCAGACTCGGGCGAGGGGCCTCGCGATTCGCCTCAGACGGGTCGGACCGAACCTCCTCGGCGCAACCGGCCGCGATCGCCGCACTCAGCAGGACGATCACCGCCGCGGCAGAACCGGAAGATCGACTCGTTCGGCCCGCCGGAGTTGTGCGGATCATTACCATGAGATTCCTCACCGCCAGAAGCGAATCTGTACCCACTGAACCAGCGGGCGGAGGATCAACCACCCGAGCGGCCGCCGCGCACCCACGATCTTGGCCCGGGCCGCCATCCCTGGTCGCAGAAGACCGCGGGCGTTGTCCAATCCGGCGCGTACCACGAAGGTGGGTTGCCCGGCAAACTCGACCGTATCCGCCTGTGGGGCGATCTCGGTGACGAAGCCGACGAAGGTGTGCTCGGGTCGTGCTTCGACCTTGAGCCGCACCCGCTGCCCGACCACCACTCGTTCGATGTCGCGTTGGGAAACCCGGGCCTCCAGCTCCAGCTCGTCAGTGCGACCGAGGGTGACAAAAGTCTCGCCGGCGTTCAGCCACTCGCCGAGACGCTCGTTGGGGCGCATCGTCAGTACCACTCCCTCTACTGGCGCCCGCAGCTGCGTCCGCCCCACCTGGTCACGCAACAGCCGCACTCGACCGGCCAGCTCGGCGACCACGATCTCTGCCATCCGCGCCTCCGCCTCATCGCCGCGCGCCCGGGCGGACGCGGCCGTCCGCTCCGCCGAGGCCAGTTCGGCCTCCGCCTCATCGAGCCGAATCTGCAACGCGTCATCACGCAGCTCTGCCAACAGCTGCCCATGGGTGAGGTGATCGCCCTCGCTCACCAGGACATCCGCTACCAGGCCATCGACCGTGGCGCGGAGCGGCATGCGGCCGGCGGGCAGCAGCTGCGCGTCGCGGGCAGTGATGCGTTCCCGCCACGGAAACAGGATGATGGCGAGCGCGATGAGAGCCGGGAGCGCAACCCGGGTGACGAGTCGGCCTCGCGACATTCCGACCAGCTTCTTCCGCCATGCAGCCAGCGGCTGGAGCAGGCCGATCAGCGGCACCTGGCTGTACAGCTCGGCATTCCGGAGCGCGACCGACACCTGGTTGACGAGCAGTTCGGCCGCTTCGCGACCACTCTCGCCCAGAAACGCGGGCGTCTTTGACTCCATGT
>CAZJXR010000188.1:0-5044 GCA_964550085.1 uncultured Gemmatimonadota bacterium | reverse complement strand
GAACCACAGCTCGTAGACCTGGTGGATGATGATGAACAGCATCTCGTCGTGCTGGGGTGGATCTGACTTGGGCCGTTGCAGGTCGAGAAGCTCGTCGAGCTTCAGGTAACCGCTGTAGGTGAGAGACTTGGACATGGTGACTCGGGCTAGAGTAGGATACGCGACACAGCCGCCAACACGGTGACGGCCAACACACCTGCCACGACGGCGACAGTGACGTTCTGCCGCCGCCTCCGCTCCACGGCCTGCGCGTACGGAATCGTCGTGAACGTGACCATGGTGTAGATCGGCACGAACCAGCGCGGCAACAGACGGTGGAGCGCCCGACCGAGCTTCTTGCGCAGCAGGAAGGCCGGCGATGCCACCCGGTCCCGCATCTCGATGAAGTTCTCCACCGCGAGATCGGCCAGCGCGTCTGCGTCCGCCTTGCGGGAGCGACTGAAGTCCGAGAACGCGGCAGCCAGGTCGGTAGGGTGGCGCGCAATGCTGCGACTCAGGAGTGCGCAGTCCTCGAACGAGGCGTTCATGCCCTGGCCGTAGAACGGCACCACCGCGTGCGCCGCATCGCCGATGAGCACCGCCCGGCCGTCCACGTTCCACGGTGCGCATCGCACAGTGACGAGAGACCCGATCGGATGCTCGCGGTAGCCGTCGATCAGATTCGGCATGTGCTGCAGCACATCGGGAAAATGGGTGGTGAAGAAAGCGCGGATCTCATCCGCGCTTTGGACGGCGGCGAAGCTGTTCGGGCCTTCGAATGGCCAGAAAAGCGTGCATGTGTACGAACCATCGGCGTTAGGCAGAGCAATCATCATCAATCCGCCTCGTGGCCAGATGTGGAGCGCGTTCTTCTCCATCCGAAACCCCCCGTCGTCGGCCGGCGGGATGGTAAGCTCCTTGTATCCGTGCGTCAGATACGTCTGCTGATAGTCGAAGCGTTCTCGACGCTGCATGCCGGCCCGCACGGTGGAGAAGGCGCCGTCTGCCCCGACGATGGCGTCGGCTGCGATCGACTCCCGGCGGTCCGAGCCCCACTCGACCGTAATCGAGGGAGTCTCGAAGTCGACGTCGATGACGCGGGCGTCGAAGTGGAGCTCCACTCCATCGAGCCGCGCGGCCGCTTCGAGCAGACAAACGTTCAGCCCCTCACGGGAAATGGAGTTGATGACCTGGTGCGCCTCCGTGCCGTAGGGCTGAAAGGTGAGCTCGCCGCTCACGGCGTGCATCATCCGCCCGCGCATGGGAATGGCATCCGCCAGCGCCGTCTCGGCCAGGCCGGCGCCCCGGAGCGCTGCAATTCCGCGCGTCGAGAGGGCGAGGTTGATTGAGCGGCCACCGGCGAACCCGGCCGCTCGTGGGTCGGGCCGTTTCTCGAATACACGGACCCGGAATCCCGCCCGCCCCAGATAGCACGCCATCAGAGATCCGGCCAGACCTGCCCCCACGACGACGAAGCTGCGCCCGGTCAACGCGCGAGAATCTCCCCGAATCGCCACACCTCGTGAAAGCCGTTGTAGAGCGGGACCGGCGCCACCCGTACGATGTTCGGCTCACGGAAGTCGCACACCACACCGGCGTCGGCGAGCGCCCGCTGACAGCCGGCAGCATTCTCGCGAACGAGTAGCGCCAGCATGCAGCCGCGCGCCTCCGGATCCCGGGGGGTTATGATCTCGTAGCGGCCGCCGGGGATGCGATCGATCAGGTACTCGAGGTAGCTGGTGAGTCGAATCGACTTCCGTCTCAGCGCCGCCATCCCCGTCTCGTCGAACAGACGCAGGGAGGCGATCAACGGGGTCACCGCCAGCACCGGTGGATTGCTGATCTGCCATCCGTCTGCGGTCGGAACCGGCTCGAAGTCACGATTGAGGTGCATGTGGAAGCGGGTGGCCGGGTCGTTGCCCCACCACCCTCCGAAACGCGGCAGTTCCCGGTTGCGTGCGTGGCGCTCGTGCACGAAGCAGCCTGCGATCGATCCCGGACCGGAGTTCAGGTATTTGTAGGTACACCACACCGCAAAGTCGACGTCCCAGTCGTGAAGCTCGAGCGGCACGTTGCCGGTCGCGTGGGCAAGGTCGAAGCCGACCGCGCAGCCATGCCGTCTCGCCGCTTCGACGATGCGCGGCAGGTCGAACCGTTGCCCGGTGAGGAAGTTGACCGCCCCGATCCAGACCACCGCGATCTGCTCGCCGTGCTCGGCCAACATCGTCTCGATGTCGTTCATGCGGACAGTGTGCTCGCCCGGCCGGGGTGCGACGGTGAGCAGGCCGTCCGCGGGCTCGATGCCATGATGGCGGAGATGGGTCTGCACCGCGTACGTGTCGGACGGAAAAGCGGGCACCTCCATCAACACCTTGTAACGATGCCCCTGGGGGCGGTAGAAGCTGACCAGCATGAGGTGGAGGTTCACGGTGAGGCCGTTCATCATGACCACCTCGTGAGGCCGGGCGCCGACCAGTCCGGCGGCGGCGCCTCGCACCTGTTCGTGATACGCGTACCAGGGACGGGCGGCGTGCAGGTGGCCACGCACCCCCAGCCGGGCCCAGTCGCCGAGCTCCTGCTCGATCAGAGGGCGTACCTCGGTTGGTTGAAGGCCCAGCGAGTGCCCGGCGAAGTAGACAAGCGGCCGGCCATCCGGACCGCTGGGCAGGTGGAAGCGCTCGCGGTACGCAGCCAGCGGATCGTCAGCGTCGAGCGCGCGAGCGAACGCCTCCTCCGGCCGAAAGTCGGTCATGGCGAGCCGCATCAGGTCGAGGGACCGGACATCAGTCCGCGAAGCGCGCGCGATCGAGCCGCAGAAACTCGAGCGCGGTCCCCGACAGGAGCCGCTCCTTGCTCTCGGGGGAGAGATCGTCCATCGATTCGATCAAGCTGCCCGGAACGGCCTCGCCTAGCGGGAAGGGATAGTCGGAGCCGAGCGCGACGCGATCCGTTCCCACCAGTCCGATCACATAGCGCAGCACATCCGGGTCGTGGACAAGAGAATCTACGTAGAACCGTCCGAGGTAGGCCCGTGGGTGGAGCGCGCTGTGCGTGGCGCACAGATCGGGGCGCACCTGGAAGCCTCGTTCCATCCGACCGATCGTGCCCGGGAAGGACCCTCCACCGTGGGCGAAGCCAATGCGGAGGTGCGGTAGTCGCTCCAGCACGCCTCCGAACAAGACGGAGCAAATGGCGACCGCCGTCTCCGTCGGCATTCCGACCAGCCACGGCATCCAGTAGCGCTCCATTCGCTCGCGGGCCAGCATGTCCCATGGATGAACGAAAACGGCCGCACCGAGGTCGGCGGCCGCCTCGAGGATCGGAAACAGCTCCGGATGATCGAGATTCCAACCGTTGACGTGGGAACCGATCTGCACTCCGGCCAGCTTCAACTCCCGTACGCAGCGCTCGAGTTCCTGGATCGCGAGCGCCGTGCTCTGCATCGGTATCGTTCCGAGACCGACGAAGCGCGTGGGGAAATCACCCACCACCCCGGCGATGTGCTCGTTGAGCAGGCGGGACAGGTCCAGCGTGTCCTCGGGCTTGGCCCAGTAACTGAACATGACGGGCACGGTGGAGAGCACCTGGACGCTGACTCCGTCACGATCGCACTCTTCGAGGCGGCGCAGCGGGTCCCAGCTGTTGTCGGCGACGTCTCTGAAATTCTGGTCGCCGATCATCATGCGAGCGGTGCACGGTTCGTGGTGCTCCAATCGCACGAATCCGTCGTACCCGTACCGCTCGCTCAGATCGGGCCAGTGCTCGGGCAGGATGTGCGTGTGCAGGTCGATCTTCAGGATCGGAAACTCCGCTTGCAGGTGCGTGCGGCCGCGAGCGACGCAAACGGCGGCTCGCTCGAGCCGCTCCCGCCGCCCCGGCTCTTCCCCGGTACCGCGAGCCCGGTCTTCGCAGGTCGCTGAGGACCTGACTTAGAACTCGGGCGCGGTCGGCACCCCCTTCACCGCCCCGCACTTCTTGCAGGTGCGGAGCCCCTCACTGGCGTAGAACTCCTCGAACCGGGGCTTGATCTCGGTGGCCAGGTCGGTGAGGTAGAACTCCACATCGTGAATCAGCTCCTGGCACTCGTCGCAGTACCACACGAAGTGGTCGTTCTCGTCCTCCGGTCGTGTATACTCGAGGACGAGGCCGACGGTGTTCGCCTTCCGCGTGGGTCGGTGCGGCATGTACGGGGGGATGATCACGATTTCGCCTTCATCGATCGGGATGTCGCGCCGGGTGCCATCATCCTCGATGACCTTTACGATCATGTCCCCCTCGAGCTGATAGAAGAACTCCTCGGTCGGGTTGATGTGATAATCGTTCCGGTGATTCGGACCTCCGATCACCATGACCATGAAATCGGTGTCCTTCCAGATCACCTCGTTCCCGACCGGGGGCTTGAGCAGGTGCCGGTGTTCGTCGATCCACTTCTTCAAGTTGATCGGGCCTTTTGCCTTCCCCATAAACTCCTCGCGCACCGCGCCGGTTGTGCTGTCGTCGGCGGACAGGTCGGTTTCGCTGAGCTGGACAGAAGATTGTACGGAACACGGACTTCGGGTGTCAATTTGGCGTCCTGGCGGCTCCGACGGCGCTCCCGTACCCTGGACCCATGCAAGCGCCGCCACCCGAGCCCGGCAGGAGCCGCTTCGCGACACCGGTAGTCGTGATCAGCCGATGTCTCGAGTTCGCGCCGTGTCGCTACAACGGCCAGCTGATATCCTTCGAGCTGGTCGCGGCGCTCGAAAACTGGGTACGGTGGATCCCGGTGTGTCCGGAGGTGGAGATCGGCCTTGGGGTACCGCGGGACCCGGTGCGCGTCGTCGACCGGGATGGCGAGGCTCGGCTGGTGCAGCCGTCGACCAAGCGCGATCTCACCCGGGAAATGGAGATCTTCCAGCGCCGTTTCCTGGCGTCGTTGGGCGAGGTTGACGGATTCATTCTCAAGAGCCGCTCTCCCTCGTGTGGCATCCGAGATGTCAAGGTGTACGCCGGGATCGAAGATGCCACGCCGGGCGGTACGCGGGCCCGGTTGTTGGGCCGCGCGGTTGCCGCCCGCTTCCCGGGT